>CAJXNO010000017.1 GCA_913057205.1 uncultured Flavobacteriales bacterium | reverse complement strand
CAAACGCACTTCCTTTATCTACTCGCATGGTTGATGGTTAACCTCTGAACTCAACGAACCTTTCCATGACATGAATAACCTTCTCAGATGGGAACTGTACTCTGGCTCTACAAGCCAATGCTTCACGCTTGTAATCGTCGATCACATTGAGTGTTCTGAACGTTCTGCCTGACTCTAGTACATTATGCATGAAGACCATGCTCCAGATGACATTGGCCGCTACAGGCAAGGTAAAGGGTACTTTTGTCTAGTAGGCAGCTTTCGTTTGTGCTTACTTCTTATCAGCATCCGTAGATTTCGGTAAACGCGCAATATCCGCTTTCTGCCTCAGCGATAACCTTGCGCTCGCAGTCTCTGGTAATAACAATCAAAATCTCGGGTTGGTAGCATCTCGGCAAGCTCATGAAGCTTTACTTCTAGTTCACTGTCGTCTTTTCTTGAGATGTAGTACCACATCGAACGGTTTAGACTCACTACACGACACGCCCTTCCAACAGAGACTCCTTTTTCTTCTACCAAAAAGCCGGCCCCTTGCTTTCGCTGAAAAGGCCTCAGAACTTTTTTTCGAGGACTTCTTTCAATAGTTCATGATTCACGCTCAGATCTGCGTACATGCGCTTCAAGCGTTTGTTCTCTTCTTCGACTTCGCGCAATCGCTTTAACTGGCTGGCATCCATACCAGCGAACTTCTTCTTTCAGTTATAAAAAGGTTGCCTCGTTGATGCCATGCTCCCTGCACACATCCTTTGCTTTTTTGCCTACTTCGTATTCTTTGAGTATCTGAATAATCTGTGCTTCACTAGACTTAACGCAGCGATCTCACGACCATTAGGAGTAATCTTGACTTCTTCATTGTTTAAAATTTTGAATGTAGGCACTTTCTCTAGTTTTAAACTGTCTGAAATACAGGGAAGAATACAATTTGGGGATCATTATACATCAGGCCGATTCCAACTTGGACTAGTTGAATCTTTTATTGTTGGAGCGGAAGCCGAGAAAATGGGGCTTATTTAATATGACCTTCAGATTTCCTAGTATCTTCGTCATTAGACTGTTTATTTAGGATATCGTTTACGAAAAGTAGCAAATAATATTTATTGGCTTTCCAGAGAAGTTCGCTTACCGAATGGAATAAAATAAATCCGGTATTCTCAAGGAATCAAGCAACCAATTACATAAGCGAATAATTTAAGTGTTAATCTTTTAGGTCGATGTTTACAGCAGTTATTGTAGATGATGATTTGGTGAGCCGGAGCGTTTTAGAGGAGATGCTGTCTCAATTCGAAACGGAGATTCGAGTCATTGCATCGATTTCTAATGCAAATCAGGCAATATCATTTATTAAAAAAAGCTCCCCTGATATAGTATTCTTGGATGTTGAAATGCCAGAGTATAGTGGCTTTGGTCTGTTAGAGCACTTCAAAAATGCAAATTTTATGGTGGTCTTCGTTACGTCTCACTCCAAATATGCCATTAAGGCAATAAGAGCAGAGGCGTTCGATTATCTGCTTAAGCCAATATCAATGGATGAATTGAAGGAAGTTGTAGAACGGATATCATCCAAAATTAATGAGTATAGCATTCTGAAAAGAATAGATAATGGTATCGAGTCCTTAAAAAATATTAAGACTGGAAGAAGGGCTGAAGCTAAAAGAATTGCTCTTCCGACTTTTGATGGACTCGAATTTTATGAGGTCGATGAAATCCTCCGTTGTGGGGCAGAACGCGCCTATTGTTCGTTTCATTTACGTGATGGTTCTGAGCTTTTAGTTTCAAGACCGCTCCGTGACTTTGAACCTATTTTAGAATACTACCAATTCATAAGAATACATAAATCACATATGATCAATTTGAATTATATCCAGAAGTACGTGAAAGGTAGGGGGGGGTATGTCATTATGTCTGATGGTTGTAAATTACAAGTTTCTGTTCGCAGGAGGAATGAGCTCCTTGACCAATTCATGTCAATCTAGTTCCCTAGGTTGACTCAAATGAGCGAAAGCAGTTTGAGAATCTTAGGGTTGTTATTCTTGAAGATAGTCGAATAGACCTCCTGGTCCTCAGGAAGATGCTGTTAGAGTTGGCTTTTAAAAAGGAGAATCTAACCGAATACGCTACCCTGACAGACTTTGAAATAGGCGATGAGGAATTGGTGCTCAGCGATCTCAATTTACCAGACTCTGGCGGACGAGATACGTTGCGTGTAGTGCTAGACAAAGCAAGTACTAAGAACGTTTTCGTTATTGTATTATCAGGGTTGTCGGATGAAAAGCTGGCTCAAGAGTCGATACAGATGGAGGCAGCAGGACTACTTAATCAAAGCAACCTTTGGTACCGGAGTGCTCCGTAAAACCCTGAGCTTCGCCTTCGGACGGTTTCGTTTGATGCGCAGCAAGGGCATCATTGGCCCGCAAGATCAAAACCAAGCCCTATGGAAAGAAGCGCTGACCTTGATGCCTAACATAGTATTTCATTGCTCAGAAGACCTGATCATCGACTTTCAAAGCAAAGCGAGGCATGATGGTGAGTCGGCCAGTCAGTGTATCTGGAAGCACATCGAGGCGCTTTTTCCGGCTGATCAGCATGCGTTGATCCATGACCAGATCAGTCGAGAACGAGCGAATCAACCAAAAGAAGTGGTTCACCTTCAGTGGCAAGGACCAGATGAGGAGCCCATTAATATCAGCTGCCAGGCCACCTTATCCAACAATGGAGGGTGCTTTTTCGTGATAGTGGAATAAGGTCACCCGGCAGTGAAATGTCTCCTTACGAAGTTCTCATTTCGATCATGGAAGGGCGTGTTGAATCAATAATTCCTGCGCGTTGACACCTCGATAATTGATGAATATCATCCAATGCTACTCTCCTGTTTTTCAGCTTCATCTGTAGGTTGAGCATCGTTCGCGTCTCCTTCCCTTAGCTCTTGGTGCATGATCTTACCTCCGTGATTGGCGAGGGGTATAAGGGTGATGAAGCCGAGTCCGCCTAGGATAGCGGTTGCAATACGCGTTTTTGAAACCAAGTGAGGCGCACGGGCGTAAGCGATAAGTGAAAAGAGGGCAGAGACACCCGAAACCATCATCAGCCACAAGCTCAGCTCCGCATGCTCTTCGTGTTCTTCGAGCTCGAATTCAGAGACCACAGCCATCGATTCTACCGCGTGCTCTGCTTCTTCTCCAGAGAAGTAGACAGGTAAAGTCATTGCACAAGCCAAAAGCAGTGTTGCGGTGCCGGTGATTTCAATACTTTGATTCTTGATGACCATACCAACGATGAGCAGCAACACACCGAAAATAGAACCCAGAATAGGAATGTGATTGAGCAGTAGATGTATGTGAGTGACTTCCATATGGTAGAGCAATTTGGGCGCCAAAATAAGCGAATCGGTCTAAAGCTGAATCAAGATTTGGCAGATTTGTTCATCGGTCTTGGTCATTGCAAATAGAGTCCGCTTAAACCGTGGATAAAAGGAAGCAATTATTGATTGTTGCCGTTGTTGTTATGGCTGCCGAGCTCGGCGACTTTTCGAACGGCCATGTCAAATTCTTTGGTTTCTTGATCAAGCCGTTCAAGCAGGGTCAGGGATTGCAGTCCTTTATTCGCATCTTCCCGAATGAGGCTGATCAAGCTGATGACATTGGTGAGTTTAGAACGTACCATGTGAGATTGGTGCCATGCGATCTTCTTGAGGTGCTCGTTTTGGTTTTCAATGGTTGAAATATGCTTGTACTCGAGCGTAACATCGATTACGGTGCTGATCATGAAGTTTTGTTCGTAAACTGGAATGTTTTTCGCGTTGATGTAACGTTCAGCCCCTTCAGAGGTGGTTATCTTGATACCATCCCATTGCATCCGTTCGGGATCCTCATTAGCCATGTCTGCCATGATCCGCTCTCGTATCTCCTTCCTGTAAGCTGGCTCAGGATAGACCCGTTCGAAAAAACTTTCCACATCACTCACCTCGCCTAGGCTCCATCCATAGATGTGAATGAATTGATCGTTCACAAAGGTCATCTTACCCGATTCGATCTCGTTCACCGCAACACCGATAGGAAGTCGGTTAAGTGCCAGCTGTGTGAAACGGGTCGTTTCTTCTAAGCGTTGAAGCGTGCGCTTCAAGTCATGCTGGGTTTGCATGAGCTTCGTGATGTCGCGTCCAAAGCAACTCACACCGATTACCTGTTTGTCTTCCACAATGGGATAGAAGGTGATCTCAAATGACGTAAGTTCCTCATGTAATACGATTTGCTCTACCATGTTGTATCTACCTTCTGTACCGGCTTTTTGATAGTAGCCTTTCCAACGTTTGTCAATTCAAAGTCGTCTGAAGCTTCGATTGCACCTGGATCTCCTCGCTTCACTAATTTACCTTGGAATGTCTTAATCAGATCTTCGAAGGCGTCGTTAAAGCTCACCAAGTTGCCTTCTTTATCTACAGACCACACGATATCACGTGTGCTATTGATCAATGCAAGTTTTTCTCGAATCTCGAGCTTAGCTCTTTGCTGCTCTTCAACAATTGCTGTAAGGTCCTGAATCGCTGTTATGTATCGCACGATCTTTCCTTGTTTCCGCTGAACTGTGCCATTCAACGTCACCCACAACGGTTATTCGTTCCTTTCTTCAAGTAACGCTTTTCGAAGGTATAGTTGGTAAGTTGACCGCTCTCTAGTTGGGCAACCATCTCTTCATCTAAAGCAATGTCATCAGGATGTGTGATGTTTTGCACAGATTGTCCGTTAAGTTCATGCATCTCATACCCAAGAGCGTCACACAGGCCTTGAGAGATGAATTCGATGGTTCCATCCGCAGACAGCTTAATCAAACCTAGTCCGCCGTGATCGAAGAGCATTTTGAGGTCGTTCTGCCGTTCAATAATGATATCAATGCTGCCTTACCATTAAATAAAGAATGGCTGCGGTAACCAGCAAAAAGCGATTCCTTTCAAATGAGCATAAAAAACCAACTCACTCCACTTTTGCGTGAGCTCAGATAGCACCAAGTCTGAAAAGATGATCCACAACATACCTACAACCGCATCGGACGCAGCAATGAAGAATGGGGATCTCAAAGGTGCCAACTTGGATATTAAGCAGGAGGTTTTGTACAAGATAGCGATAAACAAGCGAAATCCCTGCATCGAACCACCTTAAGCCTTCATTATGTTCTTGAGACGCACGGATTCTGCTACTTTTGCCCGCAATTCATCATAACATGAGAAAAGTACTCCTCTACGTTCTAATTGCTGTGCTTCTGGTAGGTGTCGCATTTGCCTACATGAATTATAGAAACCGGCAGATGAGTCCGCCCGCAGAGCAACGCATCACTACGGACGGTGGGCTAACGGTTAGGATAAATTACAGCAGGCCTAGTTTGCGGGGGAGGTTGATTTTTGGACCAGAAGAAGAGGATGCTTTGCAGCCATTCGGTGTATACTGGAGATTAGGAGCCAATGAAGCCACCGTATTTGAGTTCAGTGAAGATGTTTCTGTCAATGATGTTGTCATTCCCACAGGAAGCTATGGAGCATATGCTGTTCCAGGACCTGATTCATTCAAAGTAGGAATCAATACAGACTGGGACCGCTGGGGTGTGAGTGAACCAGACTATGAGAAAGACCTAGTTACCATGATGGTTCCTATTGAGCAATTGAACGAGCGCGTTGAGCAATTCACCATTCGGCTTGGCGAAACAGACAAAGGCGTGAAGATCATCTGTGAGTGGGACGATGTACGCTTTGTGATTCCGGTAAAGGAGATCTGATCAAGGTTTCAACCACTCGTCTAGCCAGTCATAGAACTCTCGGTGCCAAAGCACGCCATTCTGTGGTTTCAATACCCAGTGACCTTCATCCGGATAGTACAGCAGTTTACTCGGAATATCAAGCAATTGAGCCGTAGTAAAAGCCTCAAGTCCCTGGTTCAATGGAACGCGAAAGTCAAGCTCATTGTGGATTACCATGATCGGAGTATCCCAGTTTGCAACGAGCTTGTGGGGTGAAAACAGCTGGTAGCTCTTAGGCTGCGGGTTTTCCCAATAAGGCCCACCAATGTCCCAATTGGCAAAGAACAATTCCTCTGTACTAGCATACCAGCTCTCCAGGTTATACAGTCCACAGTGACTGATGAACGTCTTGAACCTACCTTCATGGATACCAGCGAGGTAGTAAACGCTGTATCCACCGTATGAAGCTCCTACGGCACCCAAGCGATCCTCATCTACAAACGGTTCTTCCGCCAACGCATCGATCGCACTGAGGTAGTCCTTCATGGCTTGTCCGCCCCAGTCCTTGGAGATCTCATCGTTCCATTCTTGACCGAAGGAGGGAAGTCCACGTCGGTTAGGGGCTACCACAATGTAGCCTTGGGCAGCCATCAGCTGAAAGTTCCATCGGTAACTGAAGAATTGACTCACCGCACTCTGCGGTCCGCCTTGACAATAGAGCAGGGTAGGGTACTTCTGCTCAGGATCAAAGTTGGGAGGGTAGATCACCCAAGTGAGCATTTCTTTACCATCTGTGGTCTCGATCATTCGCTTCTCTACCTTACCCATTTTCATTTCAACCATCATGGCTTGATTCACCGCGCTGATTGGACGTTCTTCTCCGTTTTTAAGGCTCCAACGGTAGAGTTCATTTGGCTGACTCATGCTGCTCTTGGTTCCGATCAGTACGTCGCCAGCCAATTGTATGCTATTGATGTTGTGCACACCACTGGTCAGCTGCTTCACACGGGTTCGTTTACCGTTATTATCCAAGCCCAATTCAAACACTTGATACGTGGCATTGATTGCACTCAATGCCCAGATGCGGTCGCCATTTTTACTCCACACTGGGTGACCAAAGCTCTGATCCAGATCGCCTGATAATGAAGTGTGATTGCGTGTCTCCATGTCCATAATGCGGATCTGGTTTTTATCCGATTCAAAGCCATCGCGCGCCATACTCAGCCAAGCCAAATGCTTCCCATCGGGAGAAAAAACAGGCTCGTTATCATAGCCGAGATTGAACGCAGTAAGGTTCGTTGTTTCTCGTGTTTCTAGGTCGTAGAGGTATAAATCAGAATTCGTACTCACCGCCCAGTCTTTTCCCACCTTCTTTTTACATGCATACACCAACATACTGCCATCTGGTGACCACGTGATCGATTCTCCACCGCCGAAGGGGGCAAGCGGACTGTCATAGGGCTCCCCGTCCATGATGTCTACACTGCCACTTACTGGAGATCCTGGTACATATGATGCGATAAAGACATGGCTGTAGTGGTAGTCATGCCACTGGGTCCAATGACGGAACATCAGGTTATCGTATACTTTACCTGTTGCTTTTGGCAGGTCTTCATGCTTATCTGCGAGTGAAGTTTCACTTTTAACTTCTTTGGTAAAGCTGATGTACATCATGTTTGGAGCGTAGTGCCAGTTAGAGATTCCTCCTTCTTCAAAGGTGATTTGGATACGTCCAGAGCCATCAGGATTCATTTCCCACAATTGCATCGATCCACTTTTGGCAGAGAGGTAGCCGATCTTTTTCCCATCCGGACGCCATTGGGCATCGTATACGCTCTCAGTGCCATCGGTCAACCGGGTATGTTGCTCACCTGTAGGTTCAGTAAGGTACAGATGGGCGGTTCCCTTGTCTTCTTCGAGTTTATAGGTAGACAAACTGTAGATCACCTGCTTGCCATCTGGCGACACTTGCTCTCCGTACAGGCGCTTTAGTTTCCATAGGTTCTCTGGCGTAAGTCGGTCTTGTGCTTGTGTAAATGCCGTGATGAAACCAAGCAAAAAGGTAAGCGTAAGGATGCGCATAAGATTGATTTTAGAACAATGATAATTCTCCAAAGGCAATGGCGCAACGAATGGAGTGCATTGGTTAATATTGTGACAGACGAATAGCGTACTATGCTGATCAAGATCTATCCCGACAATCCGAGTGAAAAAGAGCTACTTAAGGTGGTTGACATACTTCGCGATGGAGGGGTAATCATATACCCGACCGATACGGTTTACGGAATGGGGTGCGACATCAATAATAAAAAGGCGGTTGAACGCATCGCCAAGATCAAGGGACTCAAGCCGGAGAAGGCCAATCTGTCTATTATCTGCTACGACCTTAGTCACATTACCGATTACGCGAAACGGGTAGATAACCAGACCTTCAAAATGATGAAGAAGGGACTTCCTGGTCCGTATACCTTCATCCTAGAGGCCAGCAATATGATTCCAAAGATCTTCACGGCTAAGAAGAAGACCATAGGAATCCGAATACCAGATCACTCCATTCCTCGAGAATTGGTTCGTTTGCTGGGTAACCCGATCGTAACGACCTCCATTCGGGATGAGGATGACATCATTGAGTACTCTACGGACCCGGAACTCATCTATGAAAAGTTTGAGCGCACGGTGGACTGCGTCATTGATGGGGGTTATGGTAACCAAGTTGCCTCAACGGTGGTCGACTGTTCTGGAAGCGAGATCAATTTGGTGCGCGAAGGTCTTGGCGAATACAAAGCCTTGTTTTAACGTGAACAATTACCGCTTTACTTCTTTTCCTTGATGTTGAGTTCGTGTCCCATCTTTTGCTGCTTCGTAAAGAGGTAATGATGGTTGTGCTCGTTTGGCTCGATAGCGATCGGAACCACTTCGGTGATCTCCAATCCATAACCGATCAAACCGGTGCGCTTCTTTGGATTGTTTGAGATGAGCTTCATCTTACGCACCCCTAGGTCGTTCAAGATTTGGGCTCCCACGCCGTAGTCGCGCTCATCCATTTTGAATCCGAGTTTCAAATTGGCTTCTACCGTATCAAGTCCTTCTTCCTGTAGTTTGTAGGCTTTCAGTTTATTGTTCAAGCCAATTCCTCTACCTTCTTGCTGCATGTAAACAAGCACTCCTTTCCCGGTTTCTTCGATCAACTTCATCGCTTCATGCAACTGCGGTCCACAATCACATCGATACGAGCCGAAAATATCGCCGGTTAAACAGGAAGAGTGCACCCTCACCAAGACCGGTTCGTCTTTTTCCCACGTTCCTTTGCTCAACGCAACGTGTTCTTCACCCGTTGTGGTCTGGATGTAGCTGTGCATGATGAAATCACCCCACTGCGTAGGCAGCTTCACCGATACGCCGCGTTCAATGATGCTCTCCGTCTTCATGCGATAGGCCACTAAGTCTTCGATGCTGATGATCTTCAAGTCAAACCGCTCCGCAATCTCCATCAGTTGTGGAAGTCGAGCCATCGTACCGTCTTCATTCATGATCTCAACCAACACACCCGCCGGAGATAGGCCTGCCAAACGCGAAAGATCGATCGTTGCTTCGGTATGACCTGTCCTGCGCAAGACCCCTCCGCGACGTGCACGAAGTGGAAAGATATGTCCAGGTCTACCCAGGTCTTCCGGTTTCGTCTCCGGATCGACGAGTGCTTGGATCGTCTTAGCACGGTCTGCTGCACTGATGCCCGTTGTTACGCCCTTACCATTCAGGTCAACAGAAACCGTGAACGGCGTTTCGTGCAGGGCTGTATTCTTGGGAACCATAAGGTCTAGTCCGAGTTCATCGCACCGGTCTTCTACCAAAGCAGCACATATCAGACCTCTACCATGGGTAGCCATAAAGTTGATGACCTCTGGCGTTACGTGCTCGGCAGCGCAAATGAAATCACCCTCGTTCTCACGGTCTTCATCGTCAACAACGATGATCACTTTCCCTGCCTTGATGTCTTCTAAGGCCTCTTCAATGGTATTCAGCATGTGTGCTTGTTTTGTGGTTGCAAAAGTATCAAAGCTATCCCGCAATTCATGGGATGTAACTTCAACGTAAAAGTGCAGCTAAAGTTCTCCGCTCGTTCAAGCTAAATAGCCTTTCGGAATTCTTGTCAGATGAAAAGTAAAAATCTGTGAATGAAACTGTTATAATGTCATTTAAACAAGAATCCTTCGGAAAAATCGGCAGTCATTCTTGCTTGGAATGCGGATTGTTTTCTATTCGGCATGAAAACAAAAATGTATAGAACTATGAAACCAGTCGTGAAAAAGACAAACCCTTATGCTGGTTATTTTCCAAGTGTATTCGATGATTTCTTCAATGAATTCACACCGAGCTTCAACAAAGAATCCGTTCCAGCAGTGAACGTGCGTGAGAATGAAGAGCGCTATTTGGTAGAGATCGCAGCCCCAGGCATGAACAAAGAGCACTTCAACCTGGAAGTAGAGAACGATCGTTTAACCATATCCGCAGAGCGAAAGCATGAGGAGCATGAAGAAAACGATAAGTATACCCGAAAAGAGTTTAGCTATCAATCGTTCAAGCGCTCGTTCAACCTTCCTGAATCAGAAGTGGAGAAGGACCACATTGCTGCAAAATATGAGAACGGGGTCTTGCTGATTACCATTCCAAAGCGCAATGCAGAAGAAGTGAAGACTTCAAAGCGCATCGAGATCGCATAGTAGGGGCTTAAAGCAACTTGAGAATGCCGCAGTTCATGGGAGCTGCGGCATTTTTTTATCTCCAAATGGAATGGCACCTTTGATGGCATGTGGTCTGAACAACTTTCTAAGTATTTTCGACAACTTACCGTACCGGAGGTGCCTCCTCAGTATGAGGTGATGAATCCTTATGGAGACCCCGAAACCATGTCGATTGTAGATCGCTTCCTTCAGGGATATATGCACGACGATCGAAAGCGCGTGCTGCTTTTTGGGATCAACCCCGGTCGTTTCGGATCGGGCATAACAGGGATATCCTTTACCGATCCCGTGCGATTGCAATCTTCCTTAGGCATCGATCATGATTTTGAGCTCCGACCAGAACTCTCAAGTGCCTTTATCTATGAAGTGATTGAAGCGTTTGGTGGACCGAAGCAGTTTTACCAGCATTTCTTTATTTCAGCCGTATATCCCTTGGGATTTTTGCATGAAGGAAAGAACATCAACTACTATGAGTTGAAGGATTGGAAGGAGTACATGCTTGAACCGATCGTCAACGAGATCAATGAGCACATGAAGTGGCCGGTCTGCACAGATGTGGCGGTTTGTATCGGGAAAGGAGAGAATTACAAGTTCTTGAAGGCATTGAACAAAGAAAACGGGTGGTTCGATCGCATCGAGGTCTTACCTCATCCCCGGTGGATCCTTCAGTACCGAAGAAAAGAGAAGGACGTGCACCTCGATGCATACCTGCGCTTGCTTTCGGCATTGCAGAACTGAAGTGTTTGCCCTTTATTCTGCCGTTCATCACAGATGTGTTGTTCTATTGATGCGCTTGATTTTCCTTTGATAGGTGTTCAATCGGCTTCCCATACCCTTTAAGTACATCATTGGCGCTGGCTTCTTGCTCGGTTTCATCCTGAGTCTCAAAGCGCTGATACCTTATTTATACTGGGATGAACTCGAAGCCTTCTCTTGGCACCGGATGGCGCTGCCGCATGTCATCAATTACTTGTTCTGGCCTTTCTTAGTTCCAGCGATCTATTGGACCTTTCTGCACTTCAGGCTAGCCAGAGGTGCTGCTCCAAGAGACCGTTGCATCACGTTTGGAATAAGCTTGCTCATTCCGTTGGTGCATGAGTTGATCACCACAGTGATCTATTTTTACCTACTGGATTTAGCAGACATCTATTCCTTTCAAGATGAAACATGGTCGCAACTTATAGCGGCTTTTCCTGGTGTTTACCTCGATAGGGTTGTTGAGTTTTGGATCATTTATGGACTTTTTGCATCCTTTGATTATTACAAGCGTTATCGCGATAAGCAAGCCGAACTCGGTCGCATTGAAGCACAGTTGACCCTTACGAAGCTCGACGTACTGAGGATGCAGCTTCAACCTCACTTTTTATTCAATGCATTGAATACCATCTCGAGTTTGATGGATGAGGACGTCAATAAGGCACAACGGGTAACGGCAAGACTGGGTGACCTCCTACGCGGTATTCTTGAAAAAGACAACCGCATCTTCGTTTCGCTTGAGAAGAGTTGGATTATGTGAAAACCTGCCTTGAGATCGAGAGTATTCGGTTTGGCGATATCATACGAAGTAGAGGAGGAGCTCCTGGATGAAAAGCTCCCTTTGCTCATCATCCAGCCTTTTGCAGCGAATGCGATCAAGTATGGCGTTGCACGGATGACACGCCAAGGCTCAACGTTTAAGCACAAAACAAGGAAGGTCAGTTGCATTTGATCGTTGAAGACAATGGAGGTGGTCAGTCTAGCAATACGCAAAGCCTCTTCAAACAAGGCATCGGACTGCAGAATATTCAAGAACGCCTGAAGGCGCTCTACGACGGGAAAGCGAAAATGCTGATGTCTACCGGACAGGATAGAGGCTTCAAGGTAGAATTAATACTACCCAAAAACAGCTAACTATGAGAACCATCAAGACCATTGTAGTGGATGCATTTTTCAGTTCCGTTGAATATGCTTAACCATCCATAGAACCCTTCGGCCATTGGTCATATATTCGATGACCTGAGCCTGCGATCCATGTATGTTTGACCCATAATCGTTCTTTTCTCAATTGTTTAATTAGGTTCAAGGCAGATTACCCTGTGGGTAGTCTGCCTTTTTTGTGTGTATACACCATCTTTCTTCCATATTTGTATCCGAATTTGACCTACGCGCATCCTTCGGTATTTCATCCTACTTTGTACCCTCTCATCACCTCTTTTGCTGGGTGCATAGGTAGATCAGGCAGACCATGCCAGTGCCAGTGAGCTTCTTGTGGATGTTCGTGCGCGACTGAAGTACCCTGACTCAGCGCTTTATGTGCTTGGCACTTTGGATCCGAGCCAGTGGAGTGATTCCTTGATCAGCGAGTACTATCGACTGAAAGGAAGTGCCTTTTTCTATAAAGGTATAAGCGATTCAGCCATTGTTTATTTCACTTCTGCGATGCGAATGGTAGAAGACGAGCCTTGCAACGATTATTACTCATTAGGTGGCCAACGGAATGGGGGGGTTCTACAAGCAGCCCAATTCTATGACCAAGCCATCGACGCCTATACCGAAGCGCTGAGTTGTGCAGAGCGTCAAGGGGATGAAACATTGAAGCTCAAGCTCTTCATCAACCTTGGCATCTTGAATCGGGATGTAGGTAACCTCAAAGAATCGGATCGATTCATTGATAAAGCATATGTTATCGCTAAGCAGATTGATGATCAACGGTCTTTGGCAGCCATTTTGAACTCTCGTGGACAGAATTACCTCGCGAAAGAAGTATACGACAGCGCATACGTTGCTTTTACCCAAAGCCAGGCATTCCGTGCAGACGATGATCAGAAAGGCAAAGCCATCAGCTTGAATAACCTTGGCTATGTGGCTGGTCTGCAAGAAAAGTATACCGAAGCCCTGGAGTACTATCGTTTGTCTGAAGACCTGCGGAAATCCATCGGCGACCTCGCTGGCAACGCTTCGCTCTACATCAATTTGGGCAACATGTACTTGCTCATGGATGATTTGGAATCCGCGCAGCAGTACTTTGAGAATGCCATGATCATCGCAGCCCAACTCAACGATCCAGCGATTGAAGAGCGCTACCTCCGAAGCATGGCAGAATTGCGTCAACGGCAGGGAAAACTCGAAGAAAGCCACGGTTTTTTGTTAGCGTACAAATAGCATCAATTAATACGAATCCATTCAGAAAATAGCCTCTACGCCTTATAAGATGGCACTCACCGAGGCAAAGAACAAAGTCCGATCGGTGCAATTGGAGGAGTCGCAGCGTGAAGAATCCTTGGAGCGTCAGCGATTGATCAATTTGGGGCTCACCATTTTCGTTGCCGTGGTGGTGCGGTTGTTGGCCTTGCTGCTCTATCAATTGCGCATGCTGGTCAACCTTAGACGCACATTAACGGGAGAACGCGACAACGCAAAGCAAAGCGCAGAGCACCGCAGACGCACCTTGAATACGATCGTTCATGAGATCAGAACACCTATGAATGCTCTGATTGCGCTCACGGAGTTGATTGAACAGGAGAATGACCCGGTAGAGGTGAAGCAGATGACTGAGCTGCTAACGAAAAGCGCACAGCGCTTAAGTTCCACAACGAATAATGTGTTGATATTCTCACGCTTGGAAGATGGTAGCTTGGCACTATCTAATCAACCGGTGAACCTTAGTAAGCTCCTGAATGAATTGTGCAACATGCTTACACCGCAAATGCGATCGAAGTCATTGCAATTAGAACGAGAGATTGAGCGTGATGTAGTGATCTATTCTGATCGTTCGGCACTTGACATCTGTTTCATGAACCTCATGAGCAACGCCCTGAAGTATACTGATGAGGGTGCGGTTTACGTGAGCCTCAAAAAGAAGGCAAATGAGGTGTTGATCGAAGTGAAGGATACAGGAATGGGCATTGCTGCAGATGCGCTAGATCGTGTGTTTGAGCCTTTTTACCGGGTTAAGAATGGAAAGAAACTCCGCGAAGGAACAGGCTTGGGATTATACATCTGTAAATACTACGTGGACGCCTTGGGAGGGTAGATCAAGGTGGAAAGTGAATTGGATGTAGGTACCAGCTTCTTTATTTCGTTACCGATGAAGCGCCTCGAGCACTAAATGGGCCGATAGCTCCAGAATAACTTCACCATGAAATCATCTTCTTCCGTACCGATCACGGTTGGATTATCCTTTACGACATTGAAATTAAACTTGTCGCTCACAAGAGGAATACGGGTTCCTAGGAAGTTTATGCCATAGAGGGTAATGGAAGTACGTTCCGCTTCAATCACCCATGTGTAAGGGGAGAGCGAACGCACCAACGGCTCTTCCTCGGTAAAGCGTCCATTGGCATCTGGAACTGGAAAGGATAACACATTGCCAAAGTCAATCTGGAGCGAATCATATGGAATGTTGCCAATGATCTCGAAGCGGTCGATGTAGCGGAAAGAGATCTTGTATGCTTGTTCCACTTGATCGCTTTTATACGCGCCATCGGAATAGGCGGTTAGCCGGATCACGACGCTTCCCTCATCCTCAAACCGGCGCTGGGCAATCTCGCCTTCAATGCCAATACCGTCGCTGAATTCCCACGTAAGAAACTCATAGTCCTCGCTGCATGATGATAAGGTCAAGAGTGTGCCAGCTTCTAATGTTTCGGGTAGCTCTAGGCATGCCGTCGGCTTCTTTTCACAGGAGCTGAGTACCAAGACGGTCAATACAGCAATCCATACCTTATTCAAACTATTCTTTCGCATCATCGTCATCAAAACCGAAGGGTTACACCAGCTTGCGGTGTACCCGTAAGCGGATGGTATGAGAGTTCAAAGTCTTCCAGAGTGAACGGGTTCTTTTGCTTGTAATTGGGTTTTTCTGTGTTGTTCAGCTTATTTCGCAGAATAAAATACGTTACAGCACCTCCCACAGCAAAACCCACGGAGGTAAAGAACAGTCCATTGCTGATGGCGTATCGGCTTTGGGCATTGTCCAGGTCACCACCAATGTTATAATCTGATTTAAAGTTCTCCTTTACCAAGACCTCATGGTCTCGTTTGCGTAGAAAATAGAAGATGGGAGCACCCACCATACCAGCTCCTGATGCCATAAGTGGTAAGGTCTTGCCGAAAAGCATTTTGCGCTTAAACGCATCCGTATCGAAGAGGTATTTTACATATTCAGGGTCGCGCTCAAGTTTTTGATAGTAGCTGATCGAATCCTTCTGTGGTACATCGATTTTTCCGGTGTGGAGCAGGTGCATAGGCGACCATACCTCTAGCGTGTGTTCCCCAGGCTCGATAAGCTGTAGGTTCGTGTGCGGAAGCATTTCGCCATCCAGACGGATGAAATAATCCGAGCTTCCTTTCACATAGAGGCGCACCTTGGTCTTTTCTTGGGCCACCAAGCTTAGATGGATCACACACAAGACAATCAAGCTGAAAAGTATTCGCATGGGTGTAAAGCTAAAAAAGCAACTACAATTCTAAACGCAGAATGAGAATATGGTTTCCGCTATAACGGAATTAATCGCTTCGGTTTTAAAAAATCAGCCAACTCAGGCGGACCACTGAAGTGCCTTCCCTTGAAGTCATCTAAAAACCCTAGGGTTTCATCAGAGAGCAGCGCTCCGATTTCATCCATTCCGTCGTCACTGATCGCATAAGGAAAGAAACTATGGATCAAGCGATCTCTGTTGCAGTGTGCATGATAAGAGAATTCCAGTGCTTGATCGATGGGTTTCCCTGTAAGCAGGCAGTATTTCGTGCTTTCCTCAATTCCAAGCATTTGTTTACTATTCAACCGATCGGTAAACAGTTGCTCGATGCTGACCTTTGAAGCTTCGGAGAGCTTCTTTCGTAGGTCATCTGCACATCTAGCGCACATCGCATATTCAAACAACGCTTCGGTTGCACCCTCGTTTTCAGGTAGCCGGCGAAAGATGCGTTCAATGAAATAGTCTTCACCAGAAGTGATGACCGATTTATCACAAACCATACAGCGTTCAAACGGCGTACCGTCTTCAGCGTCTAAAAACCTGCTATCGAGTGGGTAGAGCATGAATCAATAGTAACCATTAATCACAGAAACGGGTGTTAATTGCCGCACTTCATGAGAACTCTCATATCAAAGTTTACTTTCGCTAAAATCTCGATCAAATGAAGTACGAAGTCATTCTAATTGCAGCAGTGCTCACGGCCTGCTCAGGCGGAAAAGAAGAGCAAGCAGAAGCAACATCAAACATGAACTATCCAGAGACACGAAAAGACACTACCGTAGTGGATGACTATTTTGGAACGGAAGTAGCGGATCCTTACCGTTGGCTAGAGGATGATACTTCGGAGGAAACAGCCCAATGGGTGAAAGCTGAGAACGCGGTCACTTTTGGTTACCTGGAGCAGATCCCATATCGCTCGGCCATCAAGGATCGCCTCACCGAGCTCTGGAATTATGAGAAGTTCTCTGCTCCTTTCAAGCGAGGAGATTATACCTACTTCTACAAGAATGATGGACTCCAGAACCAATTTGTGCTTTATCGCGAAGCGAATGATGGGGGCGAGGATGAGGTTTTCCTTGACCCGAACCAATTCTCTGCAGATGGTACAACATCTCTTGCCGGATTATCTTTCACAAAAGATGGTAGCCTGGCTGCCTATATGATCTCTGAAGGAGGTTCAGATTGGCGTAAGGTCATCGTAATGAACACGGCTACGATGGAGATTGTGGAAGATACCTTGATCGATGTTAAGTTCTCTGGCATCTCTTGGCGCGGAAACGAAGGGTTCTACTACAGTAGTTACGACAAGCCAAAGGAGGGCAGTGCCCTTTCTGGTATGACCCAATATCACAAGCTTTATTACCACAAACTCGGATCAGCGCAGTCTGAAGACCAACTCATTTTTGGCGGAGAAGAAACCCCAAGGCGTTATGTGGGCGGTGGTGTAACCGAGGATGAGCATTTCTTGGTGATCTCAGCAGCTACTTCAACAACTGGAAATGAACTCTACATCCAAGACCTCCGGATAGAAGGGGCACCCATCGTGAAGGTGGTAGACAACTTTGACAATGATCACAGCGTGATCCATACGGTTGGTGATGACCTCTACATCAAAACCAACTTGAATGCTCCAAACGGTAAGGTGGTGAAAGCCTCTATCGCTCAACCTCAGCCTGAAAACTGGGTGGACTTCATACCAGAAACGGAGAACGTATTGAGGGTAGGAACCGCAGGAGGTAAGTTCTTTGCCAACTACCTGAAAAACGCTACTTCCATGGTCTTACAATATGATGAGAACGGTGAATTGGAACGGGAAATCGAACTCCCTGGTGTAGGTTCTGCAAGCGGTTTTGGTGGAAGAGAAGAGGATGCTGAACTGTACTACTCATTCACTTCCTATGTATTCCCTCCAACGATTTTCCATTATGACATCGCTTCAGGTACGTCAGAAGTATACAAAGAGAGCGGCGTGAAGTTCGATCCAGAGCAGTACACCTCAGAACAGGTATTCTATACTTCCAAAGATGGTACCAAGGTGCCGATGATCCTAACCTACAAGAAGGGCTTAAAGAAGGATGGCAACAATCCAACCTTACTCTATGGTTATGGCGGGTTCAACATCAGCCTTACGCCATCGTTCAGCACCTCCAACATCGTATTGATGGAGAACGGAGGCATTTTTGCCGTAGCCAACCTTCGTGGTGGCGGTGAATACGGTGAAAAGTGGCACAGCGCCGGAACAAAGATGAATAAGCAGAATGTGTTTGATGATTTCATCGCAGCGGCTGAATACCTCATCGACAATAAGTACACGTCTTCGGCGCGTTTGGGGATTGCTGGGGGCTCCAACGGCGGTTTGCTTGTGGGGGCTACCATGACCCAACGTCCTGAATTAATGAAAGTGGCGTTGCCAGCGGTTGGTGTTTTGGATATGTTGCGCTATCACAAGTTCACCGCTGGTGCGGGATGGGCATACGATTACGGAACAGCCGATGAAAGCAAGGAGATGTTCGAGTACTTGCTGAATTACTCTCCCGTACACAACGTAGAAGCGGGAACTGCATATCCGGCTACCATGGTTACAACAGCAGACCACGATGACCGCGTAGTACCTGCTCACTCGTTCAAGTTTGCAGCAATGCTGCAAGCCATGCACGAAGGACCAAACCCGGTGTTGATCCGCATCGAAGAGAAGGCAGGTCACGGAGCTGGAAAGCCTACCTCGAAGATCATCGAAGAACAAGCCGATAAGTGGTCTTTCTTCTTCTGGAATGTTGGTGAGAAAGCCCTCTATACCCAGAATGCGGAATAACCAAAGCATTGAAAGCAAACGAGAAAAGGAGATCGATTTGGTCTCCTTTTTTTATGTGTGTTAGGTCTACCTTTGAACGGTGTTTGATCGATTAAGGGCATACTTATCACAACCCTATCCTTTCCACAGCGAAAGCCGCCACTGCCTGCAGGTCATTCTGGTTTTTGCCTCTTTTGTAGCGGCTTTCTTGATGGTTTTTCAACCGTTCGGGATCGATGGGCTGGAAGGATGGGATACTTCTCTCTTGCTCCTACGGGTTAGTCACCTTTTTTTCATTGCTGATCTTCCTGTTCGTCACCAAGCCCTTTCCACATGAGTTCAACGATGATCACTGGACGCTAGGGAAGGAGATCGCCTTCGGTATTTTCAACTTCTTTGCTGTGGGATCTGCAACTACGGTTTGAACGCGGGCATCTACTGAGTTACAAGTTGTTTGCCCTTCAATATGTGGTGCGACAGGTTGAAAGAGAAGTGCCAGCAAGCATAGCAGTACATTGAGGATCATGACGATGCGTATTGGTTACTACAATCGAAGCTAAAGATTATTCGATGGAGATAGAAGCAATAACATGAAAACCGATCCGCTGATGGCTGAGAATGAAAAAGGCCCCCAAATTGGGAGCCTTTTCTATGTTTTCCAGAGCTTGTATTAAGCTTCTCGTCGGTTGTAACGTTCTTTGATACGTGCTGCCTTCCCCTTGCGCTCGCGCAAGTAGAAGATACGTGAACGACGTACCTTACCGCGTTTCATCACTTCGAGCTTATCGATGAATGGGCTATTGGTTGGGATGATACGCTCAACACCAACACCGCTCGACATCTTACGAATGGTGAATGTTTCGGTAGACCCTTTACCTCTTTTTTGGATCACCACACCGGTAAATACCTGGATACGCTCCTTGTTACCTTCCTTGATCTTGTAGTGAACCGCCACGGTATCACCAGCTTCGAAAGCTGGGAGTTGAGCCTTTTGGTTGACCTCGTTGATGATATCTTGCATGTTTACAGTTGCCATCGCTCAAATTTTAGGGGCGCAAAGATAGGATTAATCTTGTGCTAATCCTTCAATTCTGATTTTTTATTCCAAATATCTGGACGCCGTGTTTTTGTTCGTTGTTCCGCTTGTTCTTGACGCCACGCATCGATGCGGTTGAAATCTCCGCTGAGCAGTACCTCTGGAACTTTCAACCCTTTGTAATCGGAGGGTCGGGTGTAGACCGGAGGGGAAAGCAGATCGTCTTGAAAGGAGTCAGAAAGTGCGGAGGTTTCGTTGTTCAAAACGCCAGGGATGAGTCGAACGACAGCGTCGGTTACAACGGCTGCAGCGAGTTCACCTCCTGAGAGTACGTAATCGCCGATGCTGATCTCTTTCGTGATCAAGGTCTCGCGGATCCGTTCGTCGATGCCCTTGTAGTGACCGCAGAGCAGGATGAGGTTCTTTTGGAGGGACAGGCTGTTGGCTGTCGACTGATCAAAGACTTCACCGTCGGGTGTCATGAAGATTACTTCGTCGTATTCCCGCTCTGATTTCAATGCGTTGATCAGCGTCTCTATCGGCTCAATCATCATCACCATACCCGCGCCACCACCGAACTGGTAATCATCCACTTGCCGATGCTTTCCCATCCCATACGTACGAAGATCGTGTACATGGATATCAACTAAGTCCTTGTCAATAGCACGCTTCAGGATGGAGTCTGCAAATGGACCTTCCAAGAGCTTTGGAAGTACGGTGATGATATCGATGCGCATGATCAGTCTTCTTCTTCAGGCGCTTTGGCGTAAAGCTTCTTGTACTGTGAACGGATCGCTGCGTTATCAGGAATCAATCGGCGTCCGAGCGTAATGATGTCCAGTGCTCGATCTAGTTCTTGATTATCGCTCAAGTAGTCCGTGTAGCTTACAAATGCTTTCACCAGTACCTCATGAGTAACTTCGTCCTTCTCGAAGGTGTTGGTGGTATCTAGCATTTGCAAGGTGTCTAGAGCTTGGTCGATCAAGCGAGTTCCCTGAGATACATTGCGTGAATGCACCATCGCAACTCCAGTAATGAAGACCACGTTCACATCGCCTGGCATCACTTTCAGAATACGATTGAACTCGGAAGATGATTTGTAGTAGTCACCGTCATTGAAGTAGAACTTCGCGCGATCCAGTGCTTCTTCTCTGATTTGATCGATCTGGCGCTTGTTTTTCGCATAGAGTTCGCCCGTTTTATCCTTCTTCCGGAATTTGTAGGCGTATTTCAGCGCGTCTTTGATCGGATCCTTGTACTCTTCATCAAAGGCATCGGGATTGATGTGTGCTTGGTACATGCACAGGGCCATGTACATGTAGGGCTCTGGGGCTCTTCGGTACTTGTCTTTTTGCGTGTAAGACTCAGCTTTGTAGGCGCAGCGCTCATAGTCTTCCATAGCATACCAATCGAAGAGCTTGTCGAAGTCACCACCCTTTACCTGTGCCTGAAGCATGGGTGAGGGAAGGACCATTAGACCGATCAAACAGAAGACGAACAATGTGCTTTTCATCATTTTTAAGTGCGCTTTGTTTATGCTTATGTAACGCATTTCGATTAGAGATACAGACCTTTGAACGTTAAAATTGTTGAACAATGATTCAATCGGGCGCCAAAGTTACTTCAGATAAAACGGATGAGGGTGAGGTTATTGCCATTTTACCAGAATTTGCTTCGTGGCAACGTGCTGCCTTAGGTATCTGGTTGGTGATCTGGGTAATGGCGGGTGTTTTAGGAATGGTGGGTGGACTGAAAGCGCTGGCGAAGGAACAGATGACCTTCATCGTTGTGTTTGCTGGATTTTGGTTCTATTTCCTCTTTTATGCTGCAAGGTCTTTGATCTGGATGAACATAGGGGCAGAGTACCTCCGCATTACCGATGAAAACCTGGAGTACAAGCGCAGTTGGAACGGTTACGGACGTGTTAAACAATACGATCTTGCAACCATCAAGAATGTAGGCGTGGTGAACTATTCCGATAAAACCTTCGCCAAGACCTATAACGATGTGTTTTGGACCATTGGTGGAGAGATGATCGGCTTTGAATACATTGGACAGAAGATCGCTTTCGGATTCAAACTCTCGGAGCAGGACGCAAAACAACTTGCCGCTCGCATCCGCAAAGCGGTTCAGCTCGCCCAGCGCCAGCAAAAGACATCAGGAGTTTCCTAGGATTTGACCGGTGAGCCGTAAGATCTCCAACTCATTCAACTTCACTGAAATCTTGGCATTTGCAATGCGAATGCGCGCATTGCTCAATCCCAGTTGAGCTTCCCTGAATTGGGTTGATGTGATCCGTCCTTCTTTCATCAGCTCTTCACTTCGTTGTAGATTCAGCTCACTAGCAGAAAGATTGGTGGTTTCGAACTCGAGTAGTTGAATGCTCTGTTGGTAGGCATTCAACGCATTACCAATATCGGTCTGTAACTGCAACTTCTGATCTTCCAACTGGATCTGTCGCTGATCCAATACCAACTGAGCATTCTTTCGGTTGGTACTGTTTCTGAAGCCGTTGAAAAGGTTATAAGTAATACTCACATTACCGTTCCATCCTGCAGCGGTATTGCTTAGGATAATGCCCGCTTCGTTCTGCTGATTGGTGTAGTTGTAGCCTCCAGAAACGGCGATGGTAGGGAAGTAGCTGGATTGGGTAAGCTGTTGGTCCTTTTCGGCGAGCTTTTGTTCCAATTCCAAGTTCTTCACCGTAGCATTGTTTTGCAGTGCGGTTTGTAAGAGCGCCTCTTCCGTCCATTCTACCAATTCAATGCTCACCTCATCGGTGACCAGCGACTCGTTCGGCGCGATGCCCATGAGCCTGCACAGGTTCCGCGATGCTTGCTTCCGCTGCAAGGAAGCGCTGAGGTAGGAGGAGCTATCTGTGGTCAGATCTACCTGCGCTGCAAGAAACTCCGTCTTGCTCATCGTGCCCAGCTCATTCGCAGCCTCCGCGCGTTCTAGACGTTGCCTGCTGATCACCAAGCGTTCTTCGGCTATCGATTGTTGATCCTGGGCGCGCACCAAGGCATAATAAGCGGCAGCAACCTGGAGCAAGGTAGCCTCAACCGCTGCTCTTGATTGTTCATCTACCGCCAGCTTGTTGATGCCAAGCCGTTCGTAGGTTCTTCGTCCGCTTAAACCATTAAAAAGGACATAATTCAAGCTCGCATTGGCATTCAATGTGGCGCTTTGAGCACCTTCTACATTTACGGGTGGAATATTGCCCGCAAATTCAAGGTCGGTGTTCTGCACGTTACCCCCGTAAGAGCCGGATACACTCAAACTGGGTAAGAGACCGGCATTTCCCCAGCTAACGTTGTTTTCAGCGATCTCCTTGCCGTATTCTAAGGCCTTGATCTGGTGGTTGTTTTGCAAGGCTTGTTGAAGTGCTTCGTCCAGCTCTAGCGCATCCTGCGCATGGACGATCAATGCCGAGCACATCAAGAAAAGGATTAATCTGTACTTCATTTTTCGTTGTGTTCTGTGAATTGACGCTCTGATTCAATCTCCATGATCGCTGGTTCTACTTCCCGCGGACGCGGAGGTTTTCCTTCCCAGAACCAGGTTGCGTAAACCCTTACACGGTTCAAAAGCGTGAGCATGACGGGCAGCACCAGCAAAGTGGTGTACGTTGCGATCACCAATCCATAAGCCACCGCAATGGCCATCGGTACAAGGAACTGCGCCTGAAAGCTGGTCTCAAAGATCAGCGGTGCAAGTCCGGCTACCGTAGTGAAGGTGGTCAACAGAATGGGGCGGAATCGCGATTTCCCAGCCTCCAGCACAGCTTGTTTGAAGAGCAGTCCATCCTTGAGGTAGCGGTTCATGGCAGTCACAAAGACCAGTGAGTCGTTGACCATCACCCCAACCAGGGCAATGATGCCAAATCCAGACAAGAGGCTGATCTGTGCGTCGTGGATCCAGTGGCCCCATCCAACCCCGATCAAACCGAGTGGAACCAGCATGAAGATCACAATGGCTTGCGGGATGCTTCTGAATACAAAGGCGATCACTGCGAGCAGCAAGATCAAGAAGATGCCCCGCACCTCGCCAAAGGATCGGCTTACTTTTTGGGCTTCCTTGTTTTGGCCTTCAAAGCTGTAGCTTACGGAAGGGTAGGTAGAAAGCACCTTGGGCATGATCGTAGCCGCGATGTCATCTTGGATCGCGTTCACGCTCGCTTCCGGGTTCGAAATGTCTGCATCTACGCGGATCTCACGCTTGCCGTTCAAGTGGTTGATGCCCACTACACCGCGCTCGATGTGGAAGGTGGCTACTTCCTTCAGTGGAATCTTTTGCCCATTGGGCGTTCGGATCAAGAAGTCACCCAGGTCATCGATGGTTTGCCGTTCGCTTTCATCGTAACGCACCCAAACCTTCACTTCGTCGATGCCACGTTGTAAACGTTGCGCCTCTGCTCCGAAGAAACCACGACGCACTTGAGCCATTACTTGTATGGTGGTAAGGCCCAACTGTCTACCATTGTCCAGCAGATCCACTTCGATCTCCTTGATCCCTTGTTGGTCATTGTCTACCACATCCTTGAGGTCAGAGATCGCTTGCAGCTCATCCTTTAGCATCAGCTTCGCTTGTTCCAGCTCAGCCATGTTATTGCTGCGCAAACTCACGGATATCGGTTTCCCGAACGGAGTGGCGATGCCGAAGGCGATCTTTTCAGCTTCAGGGATCTGTCCAACCTCTTCGCTGATCGCATTGCTGATCATGTAGCTGGGTATGCCCCGTTTTTCTGCGGTGAGGAAAGAAATGTTGACCGACCCCTTGTTGATGCTCGGTCCTACCACCTTCTCAATGTTGGTGATCACATCCAGGCTATCGTCACGGTCCTTCACATAGCGTTCATTCACGCGAATGGCGGCCGCTTCAATCTGGTCCAGTACCGATTTGGTGATGTAATCTCTTGTGCCAGGAGCCAATTCTACGCTCACGGTAACGTTGTCTTGTTCGATGAAGGGGAAGAAGGTCACCTTGATGATGCCACCCATAATGCCACCAATGGTGATCATGAACAAGGCCGTTGGGATGGCGAAGGCTACCAACACGTTCTTCAAAGAGAAGCGAAGCATGGGCATGTAGATCTTTTCGCGCAGCCAAAGCATTGCGCGTTCTGCGCCACGTTCAATACGGTTCTTCTTGAGTCCTTTGCTAAGCGCCTTACTATGGCCAACGTGGGCTGGAAGGATCAACGCTCCCTCGATCAAGGAGAAGAGCAGGGTTGAGATAACCACGAAGGCCAGGTCTGGACCAAAGTCGCCGAGACGTCCATCGATGAAATAGAATACGCTGAAAGCGATGATGGTCGTCAGCACTGCAGAGGTAACTGCAGGGAGTACTTCCAATGTGCCGTTAACCGCAGCCTTTAACGGCGTTTCACCTTTTTCCCACCGCTGGTAGATGTTTTCCGCGATCACAATACCATCGTCTACCAATATACCCACCACCAAGATCATCCCGAAGAGGGAGAGTACGTTGATGGTCAATCCAAACGATGAACCAAGGATGAACATCCCCGCAAAGGCGATCGGAATGCTCAAGGCCACCCAAATGGCCAGTCGCCAATTCAAGATGATGGTGAGGAAGAGGATGACAAGAAAGAATCCTAGAATACCGTTCTCTTGAAGCAGCGCGATCCTTTCTACAAGCGTGGTAGAACCATCTCGAATGATCTTGGCCTCGATGATGTCGTTCCGTTCGTTGAAGACTTCGATGTAGTCTTTCACATCAGCAGCAATCGAGAGGAAGTCCTCATCGTTGGTATTCTGCACCGTGATCACCGCAGCAGGTGCACCATTGAAATAGTTTCGTTGAGGGTTGTTCTCTGACCAAATGTCGCGAACCGTAGCTACGTCTTGCAATCGAATGATCTTTCCGTCGCTGGTGGCGCGGATCACGATATCTGCCAAATCTGTAGCGAAGTATTCTTTCGATCGTGCACGGATCAAGAACTCTTCGCGTGAGCCTTTGATGGTACCACCTGTGATTTCAATATTGGCGCTGGCAACGGCGGTGCTCACCTGATCAAACGTGAGGTTGTAGGCTTCGAGTGCAGCTTCATCCAGTGCAACTTCGATCTCCTCGTCGGGGAATCCGGCCAATGTGATCTTGCTGATGCCTTCCATGGCACGGAGGTCGTCTTCTACCGCGCGTGCTTGAACCTTCAAGGTCTTCAGGTCTACATCGCCCGTAAGGGCAAAGCTGATTACAAAGTTTCTAGACTCCTGCTTGAACACCACCGGAGGTTCCATGCCGACAGGGAAGGAGCTGATCTGATCTACCGCATTCTTAACGTCTTGTAGCAAGTAGTCTACATCATAGCCGCGTTCCCCTTCCACGGTGATCACTGCTTGGTTCTCGTTGGAGGTCGACTTTGTTTCAACGATGCCAGTGATGCCCTTGAGGTTGTCTTCGATCTTGGTAACGATGCCTTCTTCGATCTCCTCAGGTGATGCACCCGGGTAGTAGGTTCGTATCTCGATGATGCGACTCTCTGACTGCGGGAAGAAGGTGGAGCGGATCTTCTGCGTACCAAAGTAGCCAAAAATCAGGATGAGCAGCATCAGGAGGTTACCCGCTGCTGGGTATTTGATGAAGTAACTTATGAAGCCTCTCATGATGCTTTTTCTTCTTGTTCCACTTGCACGGCCATGCCTTCATAGGCTCCTTCGATGAACTGGTTCAGGAGCACTTCGCCATCTTTCAAGCCTTTGATGAGGGCTTCATCACCTTGCAGGTCGATCACCTCAACGCTTCGCTTCATCAATTGATCGTTCTCGATCACGTATACATGGTGGTCATCTATCAGTATATTTCGATTCACATACACGGCATCGCTCACCTCGTCCACAGCGATCTGTCCTTCCATGTAAAGTCCTTCTTTGAGATCATCGGAATCCATAAGGGCATAGATGCTCACGCGCTGACTCATTGGATCCACGTTGCCAGCGATCCGAATTATTCGGCCTTCAAAGGTTTTGCTGTCTCCTTTAAGGTGCATGTTCACTTGATCGCCTACGCTGATCCTAACGGCATCCTCAGCGGGTACTGCGGCTTCTAACTCATAGGAATCATTGCGGATGAATTCGCCGACCTTTTGTCCGGCCCGCAACAATGTTCCATTATAGGCATTGCCCATGGAAACCACACCATCAAATGGAGCGATGACCGTGAATTTGGTTTGGCGTTCTTCCAGGCTTTTTACGTTGTAGAACTGCTGGTAGATGTTGCGACCGGAGAGGAAGCGTTCAAGCGGGTCGGAAGGGGATGCTGGTAGGGGGTCAAGTGCTCGGGTTGGCGACTGGTTTTCCATATACTGCTTCCATGTGTCATACGCATCTGCGTAATCGATCTTGATATCAGGAAGCACCTGTGCGATCTGGTTGATGAATGCGCTGCGTTGGGCTTGCAAGTTCAGGTTCGCCTCTTTGCCGTCCATAGCCAAGAGCACTTCACCTTTCTTATAGCTTTGTCCTACTTTGAAAGGATGGGTCCCGCCGATCAGTTTACCGGTTACCTCTGGGAAGATCTCTACCTTCTCACGAACAATAAGTTTACCATTGAGCGGGGTGCGACTGGTAAGTGTATCGTTCTTGATCGTGATTCCCTTGACCAATCGAACCACTTTCTCTGCTGCCTTGCGTTCAGGAGCTTTCTTTTGTCCGGCAAGTAAGCTACAGCCTCCGTAGCCTACCAAGACAATGGCGATGGCGGAGACGATGATGATGATCTGTCTTTTTTTCATGGTGCGTTTTATGCTTTCAAAGACGCGATGAGCGTATGTGTGATTTCTTGTGTTCTATTCTTTAGGAATTCATTGTAATCCTTGTCGGACATTCCGTGCATGTAAGTAAGCATGTTCTTTGCGATGAAAGGGAATAATGTCATGCTGATCAGATTGATCATGAATTGTTCAGGATCGACATCTTTTCTGATTCCACCGTTACTTTTCACCTTCTCGATCATTTGCATCATCGGAGCAAAAGGGGGTTGAACGGCTGCTTTCTTCATGCGCTTGAAATGTCGCTCTGGATCCCGATTCATTTCGTTGATGATGAAATAGGGAAGCGATGGGTTCTTAATCATGTGTTCCATATATAATTCCACCACGGAAGCGACCATCTCAAATACATCTTGATCGTGGTCCGTGGCTGCTGCAATGGATCGGAAAAAGTCTTGAAAGGTCTCCTGAAATACCTCTACCATCAGCGCCTCCTTGGTCTTGAAGTAGTAGTGCAAGAGTCCTTTATTGATCTCCGCACGCTCTGAGATGGAGCGCATTCGGGCGGCGTCGTAGCCCATGCTGTAGAACTCTTCTTTGGCGGCTGATATGATGCGGTCTCGTGTGGTCATTTTACCCTTTTGGGTAACAAGTGCAATAGTAGATGGTTCAACCTTGATGTACAAGAAAATTTAGTCAATTGGGTAAAAATTAACATTCACACCCTTTGAAAACTATTGAGCCAATTATTTCTCCCTCAAAACTTTGCCACTATTTTTGCCATCAACCCAATTATTACCACTGATGATGAAACGAACTATGCTGGCGTTCATTCCAGCACTGATGCTGATTTCCTGTGGAGGAGGGGAACAGGCGAATCGTGTGACAGAGGTTCCTACGGAGGAAGTATCTGATGATAATGATACCCAAGAGGGGGAACAGATCAGCGAGATGGCTGATTTCAAGTTCCACACGATGATCGCTAACTTGCCATCTCCCTTACAAACCTTCCAGCTCATATCTAAGGTGGATGTAGGGATGGATGGCGTTTCCTTAACACCAACTTCACGTGCAAGTAAACTTTCCACCGGTTCTGCGAAGGCCTATGGTTACGGTGTTTTCATGGCCGATATGGGCTTCATGGCCTACGAGCATCAGAATCAGCAAGTGTTAGACTACTTCCAAGTTTGTCGAGACTTGGCGTCACAGTTAGGTGCTGGCGACGTGTTTGACCGTACGATCAGTAAGAACTTTGAGAAGAATACTAGCGAGAATGAGCGTTTCGTTCGCATGATGGATGAAGCATTTAATGCGATGGACGACTACATGGTGAACAATGAGCGCTTTGTGAACGCAACAGAGATCTTTGTTGGCAGTTGGGTTGAAAGCCAAGTGATTGCTACACAGATATTGATCGGTAAGGAACGCAATGAGAAGAACCTACCTATCTATGAAGGGATCTACGTGCAGAAGCAGCACGCCTCCAACCTGATGAACGTGCTTGGCGAGATCGATCAAGAGATCAATACCGAAGTATTCGTTGCAGTAGAAGATTTGATGATGTTCTACGCAGGCTTCAGCACCGTAGAAAGTATTTCGCAAGATGATCTGAAGTCACTTCAGCAAAAGCTGAACACATTAAAGCAAGAGCTTTTAGGTTAGCAATAACCACAGTTAAATGAGCTTTTTCGCCCCGCTCAAAGCGGGGCTTTTTTGTATCCAAACATTTCATGTAGATTTCTCGTGCGCACACGATGGAAGTGCTGTGCACGTTATACATTTGATTCAAATATAAAAGCGCTATGCTCAAGAAGATCCTTTTCGTACTCATTGCCCTGTTCATCGTTATCATTGGACTAGCCATTGCTCTTCCGGTCATCTTCAAAGACGATATCGTGAAGTTGGTGAACGAAGAAGCGTCGAACGCCCTGAATGCAGAATTGGAGCTGGGTGACATCGGACTCTCCCTGATCGAGGATTTTCCTGATTTCACCCTTACCCTTGAAGACATTAAAGTGACCAATCGTACACCCTTTGAAGGTATCGTGCTGGCCGATGTGGAAGCAGTGAAACTGAGCCTTGATCTGATGAGCGTGATCAGCGGCGACAAGATCAACATCAACACCATCGGTTTGCTTTCTCCCAAGTTGCACGTGATCGTATTACCCGATGGAAAGGCAAACTATGACATCGGTCCTGCCTCGGAAGGGGAGGACGAGGCAGCCCCTGAGGCAGAAGAAGGTGCAACAAGTTTTAGCGTTGGTGTGAAGGAATACTACATCAGAAAGGCAGATGTGATCTACGATGATCGTGCTGGAGATATGTACGCTCACTTGGTGAACTTCACCCACGAAGGTTCAGGAGACTTTTCGAAAGACGACTTTTTGTTGAAAACGAAGACCACGGCTGATGAACTGACCTACAAGATGGACGGAGTGGCCTACTTGAACCGCACCGAACTCGACATGAAGTTCGATCTTCAGATGAACCTGTCCAACATGCGTTTTCAATTCGATGAGAACTATGTACGCCTGAGCGCCCTTGAGTTGGGGTTTGATGGAATGTTGGCCATGCCTACCGAAGAAGGAGATCCGATCGATTTGGACCTTAGCTTCGGGACCAAGCAAACCAGCTTCAGCAGCATTCTTTCCCTGGTTCCTGGGGCTTATACAGCTGATTTCAAAGACGTTCAAACCGAAGGAGAATTGTTGTTAGAAGGGATGGCAAAAGGTCGCTTGGTTGGCGATCAGCTTCCTGCCTTTGCGCTAGACTTGGTGGTAAAAGATGCACGCTTCCAGTATCCAGATTTGCCTGCAGCAGCCGAGAAGATCGCTGTTGATCTGCACATCAAGAATCCAGGAGGCAGCGATGACTTGACCATGATTGATCTGAATCGCTTCTATGTGGAGCTTGCACAGAATCCGTTGGAGATGACCTTGCATATGCGCACCCCGATCTCAGACCCTTACATCGATGCGCAGGTGAATACGGATATCGACTTGTCCATCCTGCCCACGGTTATGCCGCTGGAAGAAGGCCAAGCGCTCACGGGCAAGCTGTTCTCTAACCTCAGGATGAAAGGAAACCAAAGTGCACTCGATCAAGAACGCTACAGCGATTTCACGGCAGAAGGACAATTGGTGCTCACCGGCATCGACTACAAAGATCCAAGCCTACCGTACAGTACGATCATCGAAACATGCTCTTTGAACTTCAGTCCGGCATTTGCAGAACTGTCTGCCTTCAAAATGAAACTCGATGACAGCGACCTCAACATGACCGGTCGGGTAGATAACATCCTCGGCTGGTACGTAGGCGAAGAGGCACTCAGCGGAACCTTCAACTTGAGTTCAAGCTTCCTTGACCTCAACACCTTCATGGAAGAGGAAGCTAAAACTGCGGAAGAGGAAGCCGAAACTGAAGAAGAGGTGGCTTCTGGTGTGGCTGAAGTGCCTGCTGGTTATGATTTCACGCTCAATACCTCCATCAGTCGCATGCTCTACGAAGACCTTGAGATCACCAACCTGAATGGACAGGTGATTCTCCGAGACCAAAAGCTTGATATGCGTCGCCTGGCGATGAACCTGCTTGATGGCAGCATGTCGATGAATGGCTACTATGAAACAACCAACCCTGTAGAGCCGAGCTTCGATTTCAATATGGATATCATTGGATGGGATATCCCGACCACCTATGCTTACCTGGATATGATGCAACAAATGGCGCCGATCATGGAAGATGCCACGGGTCGTTTCTCTACCAACGTGAAGATGGCGGGCATGATGGATCAGAACATGGAGCCGAAGTATAACACCTTAGATGGCGGTGGTACCTTGATCACGAGAAATGTGGTGATCGATGGTTCAGACATCCTCAAGAAGATGGCTGATAAGGTGAAGTACGATGGGCTAGAGCAGATCACACTCAACGATACAGAGGTGAAGTACTACTTTGAAGATGGACGCATCAAAGTAGACCCAGCCACCTTCATCATCGGAAAAGAGGTGCCATCGATCTTTGCAGGTAGCCATGGTTTTGATATGACCTTGGATTACGTGCTTAACTTGGATATACCTTCTCGTTTGATGGGGGGTGCCGCCAATCAAGTTGTTTCAGGTCTGTTGGCAAAAGCAAACACGGCTATGGGAACCAATGCTGCCATCCCAGAACGCATCAAGATGGATGTATTGATCGGAGGTACGAGTGCAGATCCGGTGCTCACGCCCATGTTAGCCGGGACCTCGGGTGAGGGGGGCGCTACTGCAGACTTGAAGGAGCAAGCAACAGACGCCTTACTCGAGCAGAAAGAAGCCCTTGAGGATAAAGCTCAAGAGGAATTAGATAAAGCAAAAGCAGCAGCAGACAAGGCAAAACAAGAAGCCGAAGCTAAGGCACGTGCCGAAGCTGGTGCAGCGAAAGCCAAGGCGAAGGCGGAAGCCGATGCAGCAAAGAAGAGAGCTGAAGAGGAAAAACGTAAAGCCGAAGAAGAAGCCCGCACAAAGGCGGAAGAGGCCAAACGCAAGGCAGAAGAAGAAGCGAAAGAGAAGGCTAGAAGCTTATTCAAATAATGCCACGAAGGCGGAGATCACTTGCTGTTTGACCGCTTCAAAATCCATTGGTCGGCCTAATTCTTTGGAGAGAGAGGTCACCCCCTTATCATCAATGCCACAAGGCACGATGTGGTCAAAATAGCTGAGATCGGTATTCACGTTAAAAGCGAAGCCATGCATGGTCACGTATCTACTGGCCTTTACGCCAATGGCGCAAATCTTTCTTGGGTCTGAACCATTGTAGTCTAGCCAAACACCGCTTGCACTTTCGATCCTGCCCGCGTCTATGCTCCAATGTTTCAGCACTTCAATAATGGCTTCTTCCATTAGCCAGATGTAACGTGCTATCCCGATATCGAATTGCTCCAAGTCAAAGATGGGATACCCAACGATCTGTCCCGGACCATGATAGGTGATATCACCACCACGACTGGTCTTGAAAAAGCTAGCACCAACATCTTCTGGTTTGCGCTTTAGGTTGTCCAGGTCTCCTGACTTACCCAAGGTGTAAACAGGATCGTGTTCCACCAAGAAGAAGGTGTTCAGGTCGTGTTCCTTGCCCGAGCGCTTCATATCCAGAATCTGCTGAAACTGTGCTTCCTGTTTGACCAGCGCATCTTCGTAAGACATCCTTCCGAGGTCTGTTACGTGAAAATCTGCCATGCCTACGGTGCGATAAATGTTTTGCTTCCTTGTGCCAAATGCCAGCCCTGTCTACCAATTGCATCCACTTGGAAAACATATTCGCGTCCAGAGATCAATTCAGGGTCTCGAAGCTCCGGGGTGAAGTTCTGTTCTGCCCATCGGAGATCATAGAAACTGAATTGGGTTCGGTCCAGGGTAAGTTGTATGAAGGCATCTCCCTGTTCATCGATGAGTTGAATGAAGTAGAAGTCTGTTGCAGGAACTGATGGCCACTGAAAATCTAAGAAACCATCATTGGCTTCGATCAGGTCAATATCGCGTGATCGGATCGTGTCTGTGTTCAAAGTAGGCTGACGAATACTGATCGGCGCTGAAAGAAATGTTTCCTTTTCTGTCTGGTAGTAGAACCGCAAGTAGTGGTCGGTAGACTGAATAGGTACCGCAATGCGATGGAGCTTGTTCACCGCATCATGGTAATATGATAAGCGGGGTTTATACAGTTCATTGCTGTCCTTGAACTGCAAGGTGTCGGTTCTAAACACCACATACGACTCCAGGCCGTTTTCCGAATAAATAAACAGGTCAATCGAAGCTTCATTGGTTGCGAAGTCGCTGGCGTAAATGAGCGGAGGAGTACGCATACCAACGGTATCTTGAGTGGCCAAGAAATCGCCCAAATGCGCGATCATCGTGGTTGATTCCTCGATGTATGGATCCTTTTCGCACGCGGTGAGGAAGAGGGTCAGAATTAGAAGCAGTCGATATCGCATTCCTGTCATCAAAACTTAACGATCAGCTTCAAGTTAACACGTCGGGCGGTCAGGTAGTTCGGCACACCGTACTCTACGTTCCGCGCATCCTTCACCCAAAGAAACGAAATGGTGTTGTTCACGGCTAGAAGATTGAACACTTCTAAGGTTAACCATGCCGACTGTATCGGTTCAAACAAGCGCATTTTGCTTTCCTGTCCTTCGCCCTTAAGTCTGGCTGAGAAACCGATGTCTACCCTGCGGTAAGCGGGCATGCGGAATACGTCTTTCCAGCGCGTGTAGCTAGGCGGACCCGTGGGCAAGCCTGTGCCATACAACAAGCTCAAGTGTGCCTTGATCTGCTCCAGTCCGGGAACATAGTCTTGGAAGGTCAGTGCGAAGTTCACCCGTTGGTCGGTAGGGCGGGGGATGTAGCCTGGAAAGACCGTGCTGGTATCTACGGCTCGATTAAAGGATTGCTCGCTGCGGATCAGGGTATCCTCAAACAAGACCACGTACTGCGTATACTGGTCATCCAAGAGGTCTTCTTCCGTTTTCATGATCGAGATGCTCGCCCAGGATTCAACACCCTTCACGAACTCGCCGTTGATCTTCAGGTCGATACCGGTTGCGTAGCCTCGAGCGTTGTTGTCTGCATAGTATCGGATCCGCACATTGTCGAGCTCATAGGGAATGATGTCTTCCAATTGCTTGTAGTAGGCTTCTCCCACAAACTTGAACGGCCGCTCGAACATCTCAAAATTGTAATCCGCCCCCAGTACATAGTGGATGGAAGTTTGTGCACGGATAGCTGGATTGATGTTACCAAACAAGTCTCGCATCTCTCGATAGAACGCCGGTTGGTGGTAGTATCCCCAACTGGCTCTAAATAGCCAGTCAGACTCCCAGTTTGGTTCAAAAGCAAATTGAACCCTCGGACTTACGGTGGTTTGGTTGTTGAGGTCCCAATAGTGGAAGCGTGTACCCGCACTCAAGCTGATATCGCCTGGTTTGAAATCAAAACGCCAATCGCGCTGCAAGTAGCCCATGACACGGTTGGTTGCAATGCGGTTGAAGGACTTGATGGTCTCAAAGAGGTTCACATTCTCACCGTCGTAGGGAACGGAGTAACCCACGGAGTCTACTAAGCTCCACTCATTGAGTTCATCCACGATGTCATCCCTTCGGTACTTCAAGCCCCACAGCCATTTGTGATCACCTGTGCGCCATGTTCCTTGCACTTCTGCGGAGGTAACCACTGCATCCAAATAATTACGTGCGTGATCGAGGTAGGAGCCGGTACCTATGGTAAAGGCCTCATCCCCGAAGGAGGGCTGACTCAGGTCGGTCTCGAGCTCTGATAGACGGTAGAACCCTTCAATGTCAAAGGTTTCGCTTTCCGCAGTACGAAAAGCGGAGGCGATGAACTTGATGTCGAAATCATAGGTAGGCTTCCATCCAACGGTAAAGGCTCCAAATGCTGTTTGGTACTCTGTGACCTCCTGTCCATCAAAGAACACATTCAATCCAACCGCAGAACTTACGGTTCCAAAGGACGCTTGTCGGTTTTCAGGGGTGAATTGGTATTGATTCTGAGAGAAGTTACCGAGAAAAGAGATCTCCCAATCGGTGTTGAACGCGTAGGTCAAATAGGTCTGGTAGTCGATGAACCGCGGACGGTATCGGCCTTCCGTATCCAAGCTGCCTAGGAGGTATTGGTTGGTGAAATATCGGAGTCCGTGAATCTGTGTGAAGCGCTTGTTGTCGCTTGCGTTTTCAAGGTGGATATTTCCTCCGAGTAGGCTACCTGAGACCGAACCAGCAAATCGCTCGGGCTTCTTGTAGGTGATGTCTAAGACACTGGAAAGCTTATCTCCATACTGGGCTTCAAAACCACCCGAAGAGAAGGAGATGTTTTCGACGAGGTCGCTGTTGATGAAGCTCAAACCTTCTTGTTGTCCGCTACGGATCAGGAACGGGCGATAGACCTGAATCCCGTTCACATACACCAGGTTCTCATCAAAGTTTCCACCCCGTACCGAGTATTGCGAGCTCAGTTCGTTGTTACTGCTTACCCCCAAGGCTTGAGCAGGGAGGAGGGCTTCTACGCTGCTGGTAACGGATGGATTGAACCGCGCCATACCTCCTTCGATGCGGCGCATGGGCTTATCACGGTTACGTTCTTCTTCCAAGGTGAAGGTGGAAATCTCTTGTGCCTTGGACCGTGTTCTAGGCGACCAATTGAGCCGTTCACCTGGTTTTGCGTAGAAGGTTTCTGAACGCTCTTCAAACCCTATGTGGCGCATGATTACACGTATGCTGTCGGTTGCTGGGATCTTCAGTTCGTAACGTCCGTTTTCATTTGACGTAGCTGCGAAGGCGGTTCCTGGAACTCCAATCGTCGCTGCGATCACCGGTCGGCCGTTGCCATCCTTCACCACTCCGCTAAGGGTAGCTTCTTGCGCCACCAGCCAAAACGGCGAGGCAAGACAAAGGGTGAGTAGGAGTGATATGCGTCCGATAAAAAGGTTCAATCAGGCTTATTTTTTCGACTTAAAGTCGCCGTTTTTCCAAGCTTGTATGAACTGTGCCCACGCCAGCGGGTTCATCACGCTGATCTGTGGAAGAAGTCCTTGGCTATACATACGGGTGTATTCCTGCTGCATTGTGTATTTGTTGTTGGCCTGTGCACTCATCGGTACACCTTGAATGGCTAAGCGTACATCTTCACGGGTCATGTTCTCAAAGGCCCGGTCGTAGTCATCCGTTGGGGCGTTGAGCGATAGAAAGGCTTCTTTGAATTGCTCTTTACTCGGCCAGGGAAAAATGACCTGCTGATCGAGAATGATCGTGTCTTTCTGCAAGAGCTGGATGATGCTGTATCGGCTTTGATGGATGGTGTCAGGAACGGTGAAGTAGGCGTCGCGATAACCTACACTTGAAAACTTGATCGTGTCTTCTGTTCGCACCACCAAGGAGAAGAAACCATAATAATCTGCGATCGTACCGCGGTTCGATCCCTCTATGATAACGCTGCTGAACGGTACAGGGGTAAGGCTATCACCAGAAACTACCACACCTGACAACTGCACCAAACCATCCCGGTGCGGGTCTTGCGCAAAGCCCAGCAGGTGTAAACTCCATAAAGTCAGGATCAGAACTATGTGCCTCATTCTTTAAAAAAGTTTCCTTCAAAGGTCGCAACATTTCCCGCGAGGTCTGTAATCTTCAGGGAGAAATCTCGCTGTGCTGCGCTTGAAGGTACATCTCTAACGTCAATGCTCACCAAATCTTGCTTTGGTTCGTAGTCAAATCGTGTCCATTGGCCATCCACCTCTACGCGGATATCTTGGATCCCGCTGAAGTTGTCCTTTACGATGAACTTCATTTCGCCGTAGCTCCAGCGCTTTCTATTGCTGAAGTTCACGCTTCTGATGCTTGGTTCTTGCTTGTCTTGGTAGGCTTTGAATCGTCCGAAACTCCGTGATTCAGCTTTTAGCCAGCCGTTGTTTTCCTTGGTGCTCAAGGCTCTAAAAGGTGTGCCCGATCCATTGATCTGGGCGATCAACCACCCGTCTGCTGTGTCCGCATCTTCAGGTAACTTGGTTTCGATGACAAACGATTCCTGAACAGGGGTAGAAGCCTTTCCAACCTCGATGCTCGGAACATCGCCGCTGGATTCTGAGATGGCCATTCGGACGTTCTGATAAACACAAAGCTTCGGGAAGAATAACTTGAATGCCTCACTTTCATAGAGGTATGGCAGGTCCCAATGCAGTTCAATCAACTCGTCATTACCTTCTACTTCTTCAGGCATACCATCGGTTTCAATGGTTGGGGGAGTTGCTTCTAATTGGAAAGAGATGTCACGCTGATTTCCATGCACATCGCTTGCAAGCAATCGAACCTCGTGTAATCCTGTTGACAGTTCTACCACGCCATCATTCCTGTACTTCAAGTTGGGCAGTGCGTTTCCAGGTTCTCGGTAGAGTTCCATGTAGCGGCCTTTGTTGTAATAGTAGTAGTCATAGTCGATCAAGGCATTGAGGTGTCGACTCACATCAAATGGAATGCTATCGGCTGTGAAGGTGCTCACCAAGTCGTCGTCGATAAAAAGGTCAACCCGATAGATGCCGTTCTGGTTGTAGGAACCGTCTTGGCTATCGTAGCCTCGGAGTTGAAAACCAACGGGTCCTGAAACCTGCACGGGCTGCTGGCCCATGATCGTACTGCCGCTGGTACGACTCCTAAACGCCACGTCTCGACCGTTGACCGTGCTGTTTGGACCAAGTGGAACTACCGCAATGGCTTCTACCACAGGAGGCTTGCTGTCGTTGACTGGAAAATTGAATAATAGCGGATTTCTTGGTACTTCAGACTTGGTATCACGCACTTCAAAGTGGAGGTGGGGGCCAGCAGACCCTCCCGTATTACCGGAGAAGGCAACCACTTCTCTCTGCTTCACGGGCAGCAATCCTTTGCCGGGATAGAGGTCCACTTCAAAGCTTTCCAAGATGGTCTGTTGTTCCAGCAAATAGGCATCAATGGTTTCATTGAATCCTCTCAGGTGTGCGTAAACAGTAGTGTAGCCATTCGGGTGGTCTATGTACAACACCTTGCCATATCCATAAGGTGAAACTTTGATGCGCGAAACATATCCCTCTTCGACCGCCAAGATGTCTAGACCTTCTTGTCCGCCCGTTTTCAGATCGATGCCTGCATGAAAGTGGTTGGGACGGAGTTCTCCGAAGTTGCCAGAAAGGGAAGCTTGAATGCGAAGCGGGTTGCCTACTTCAAATCCAGGGATGCTTGTCCGCTGTGCTCTGCTTGGGTTATGAAGCAGGTGCAGAAGCAGGAGGATAAGCAATGGAATTGTTCTTTGCATGGCTGCGAATGTAGGTCTTGAACAATGGCCTGTGGGCTAAAGATTTTTCCGGTTTTGAACAATGCATTCATAAATTTTACGAATCTTTGGCCATCCGCCAGTAATGGTGGAGCTCTTTTCTAAATCGTTGGAGGTGAAAGATTTAAGTTCTTCTGTTGAAATGCTTACACAAAAGGCCGACGCGCTGATCGAAGCGCACGGAGCAGCTCAAGGTAAGATTGCAACATTGAATCAGGAGAAGGCACAGTTGCTTGACAAGCTGAGTGCCAAGGAAGTGGAGTTGGAACGACTAAGAGAAGAGAACAAGGTGCTGAAAATGGCGTCGGCGATCAAAGGTGACGAAGAAAAGGTCACAGAGTCGAAGCGCAGGATCAGTCAACTTGTGCGGGAAATTGATAAATGCCTGGCATTGTTGAACGATTGATTCATTCATGAGCGAATTATCCATAAAGGTGAACATTGCGAACCGCGTCTACCCCTTGCAGGTGCAACGGGAGGAAGAGGAAGAGGTTCGTAAAGCGGCCATCTACATCAATGAGCGTTTGAAGGAGTTGGAATCCAGTTTTGCAGTTAAAGACAAACTGGACCTTCTTGCGATGCTCGCTTTGGAGCTGACCATGGAAAAAGGACATGGAAAGGAAGAGGTGATGAATGAGAAGACGGAGAATCAGCTCAAGGATCTGATGACACGGATCGACCTTGCTTTGGCAGCAGAGTAACGTTCTTTAAAACCTACCCGCACAGACATCATGTTTTGTAACCTGAACACTTATTTCGCTGGAGCGAAACTTAGTGCGTGACAAAAGCAGGCCTGTTTACCCTCAACATGTTGGGGGGATCCTTGTAGATGACAAGGACACTGGACGTTTGCGTCACAACGGTTAGCTCCGATTTTTAGCTTTATTGGAGGTTACAATAACTCCCTGTTTGTGCGGGTTTTTTATTGCTAAAACAAGAATTATGGATGTAATGACAATCGTGTGGATCGTGGTGGGTTTGGTGGCAGGTGCGGGCGTGATGTTCGTGGTGCAGAAGTCGGCCATGGCAGCCCAGCGTAAAGCGATCCTTGATGAGGCGCAAAAAGATGCGGAGATCATCAAGAAAGAAAAATTGATGCAGGCGAAAGAGAAGTTCCTTCAATTGAAAGAGGAGCATGAGAAGGTGATCAAGGAGAAAGACAACAAGATCAACGAAGCTCATAACCGCATCAAGCAAAAGGAAAATACCCTCAACCAACGCTTGGGTGATACCAAACGTAAGGAGCAAAGCTTGGATGATACAAAAGCCAACCTGGAGCGTCAGCTGGAGGTAGTAGAAAAGAAGCAAAGCGAATTAGATGCCCTTCACGCGAAGCAGGTCAGACAGCTGGAAAGTCTTTCTGGACTATCCGCAGACGAGGCCAAAGAGCAGCTGAAGGAAGCCTTGATCAACGAGGCAAAGACCGAAGCGATGGGTCGCATGAAAGAGATCGTTGATGAGGCGAAGATCAATGCGAGCCGTGATGCTAAGAAGATCGTAATCGAAACGATCCAGCGTGTAGCCACCGAGCAAGCAGTAGAAAACTCCGTGTCTGTATTCAACATTGAGAGCGATGAGTTGAAGGGCCGCATCATCGGTAGAGAAGGTAGAAACATCCGAGCGCTGGAAGCAGCAACCGGGGTGGAGATCATCGTTGATGATACCCCAGAAGCCATCATCTTAAGCTGTTTTGACCCGGTAAGACGAGAAGTGGCGCGTTTATCCCTGCACCAGTTGGTGACGGACGGACGTATTCACCCAGCTCGAATCGAAGAGGTAGTGGCCAAGACCGAAAAACGCTTGAACGAAGAGATCGTTGAAGTGGGTAAGCGCACGTGCATCGATTTGAATATTCACGGGCTGCATCCGGAGTTGATCAAGATGGTTGGTCGCATGAAATACCGCTCCAGCTACGGTCAGAACTTACTCCAACACAGCAGGGAAGTAGCCAACCTCTGTGCTACCATGGCAGCTGAGCTTGGATTGAATCCGAAGGTGGCCAAACGCGCCGGACTTTTGCACGACATTGGAAAAGTGCCGGATGAGGAGAGTGAATTGCCACACGCCATCCTAGGAATGAAGTTGGCCGAGAAATACAACGAGAAGCCGGATGTATGCAATGCCATCGGTGCGCACCACGATGAGATCGAGATGACCAACTTGATCTCTCCGATTGTTCAGGTGTGTGATGCCGTGAGCGGTGCTCGACCTGGTGCTCGACGTGAGATCATGGAGTCTTATATCCAGCGTATCAAAGACCTTGAGCGTATTCCACTATCTTATCCTGGTGTAGAGAAATCCTTTGCGATCCAAGCTGGTCGTGAGTTACGTGTGATCGTATCAAGCGAGAAGGTGAAGGATGAAGAAGCAAGTTCATTGGCGTTTCAGATCTCTGAGAAGATTCAAGACGAGATGACCTATCCTGGTCAGGTGAAGGTGACCGTGATCCGTGAGACACGCGCTACGTCCATCGCCCGATAACCCGAGCGAATGGAGCGGATTGTAACAGGAAAACGCATTCTCGTTACCGGAGCCGCTGGTTTCATCGGCTCAAATTTGGTGGAAAACCTCTTGGGTATGACAATGAGGTGGTGGGATTGGATAACTTTAGCACCGGCTTCCAAGAGAACTTCAGGGGCTTTGCCCAACACAAACACTTCACCTTCATTGAAGGTGATATCTGCGACAAGGAAGCCTGTAAAGCAGCCGTGCAGGGGGGGACTACGTTCTTCACCAGGCAGCACTGGGGTCGGTTCCGCGGTCCATTGAAGACCGTGTGGCTACCAATGCGGTGAACGTTGGAGGCTTCCTCAATATGCTTCAAGCAGCGAAAGAGGAGGGAGTGAAACGCTTCCTTTACGCCACCAGCAGCAGTGTTTACGGCGATGAGCAGCGCCTCCCAAAGGTGGAGGCCAAAATCGGCAAGCCGTTGTTGCCGTATGCGGTCAGTAAATCGGTCAACGAGATGTACGCCAAAGTTTTTGGCGACCATTTATGAAATGGAGACCATCGGTCTGCGGTATTTCAATGTCTTCGGAAGACGCCAAGACCCGCAGGGGGCGTATGCCGCAGCGGTTCCTCGTTTCATTCAGCACTTCATTGCACATGAATCTCCGACCATACATGGCGACGGCACACAGTCGAGGGATTTCACGTACATCAAGAATGTGATCCACGCGAACCACATCGCTTTGCTTACGACCAATCCAGTGGCCACGAACGAAGTGTACAACGTAGCGTAAGGTAAGAGCACCAATTTGAATGAATTGGTAGAGTTGCTTCAAGCGCAGCTCTCGGCCTTCGATCCGAAGATCGCAGAGGTTGAGATCAACTACGGTCCAGAACGCGTAGGTGATGTTCGTCACAGCCTGGTCTCCCTTGTCAAGGCGGAGACCTTAGAGTGGTATTGGGGGCGGTTGAATAAAGAGTGCTGCGCTAGAAGAAGAGTTTGTAGGCGAACGCTAGGAATACGCCGAACAAACAAGCCCCAATGAAAGCAAGAATAGTGTTCTGTGTAGGATTAGGACCGCTAGGTACAATTGGCGTTACAGGGGAATCCAATACTTGAATCAGCTCCAGTAATTCCAATTGTTGCTTATATCTAGCATAGCTCTCTTGTAGGAGAAGCAATTCCGAATTTAGGTTGATAGGGTAGTTCACCACACGAGCTTTTGAAGTATTGTCGTCTAAATGCACTTGCTTGAACACTTTCAATTCTTCAATTTCTGATGCGCTTTCAGCGATGAGGTATTTGAGCTCTTCCTCTTTCAAGTCAAAACGTTTTTGTAAGTAGGGGTTATCATTCAAGTATTGAACTAAGCCTTGCACAATTTCTTCTGTATAGCTGGGATCATAAGTAACCAGCTTTACTGAACAAGAGAAAAAACCTTGATCAAAACTCAATGAACCAAAGCTCAGCTTGGAGAGTGCGTAGTTGGCCTCATCCGATAGATACTGATCTTCTTTGTTGTTGTACTTTGATGGTGTGTTTACCACTTCCTCAAAGCTATCCAGAAATGGACCGATTTCTTTGCTAGTTAATAAGGTGCTGTAGACGGAAAAGCTTTGTTCGTAATAAGGGGTGGTATTCGTTCCATAGATCCACGTTGCAAGTGCAACGACCATAGCAAACCCGAGAATCAATAGCTTCTTACCGAAAATAAAGCTCAGGATATCTTTTAGGTTAATGTTGTCAGAGGTGCTCATATAAAAAACTTAGGGTGCTAAAGTATTGAATGCGCACAATAGAGGGGACATTTTAATAATATTGCCAGCGTGCTCCTGAAGGCTACCGATATACGGTTTCGGATATTTTTTGTCTTGCTTGTGACGCTTTATAAGCTGTTGCTTAACGGCTTCTATGTACAGCTTAGCAACTATTTCGATTACTATGGCCTGATCTTGAATCCTCGAATGGCTGGTGACCGCTTCTTGATTTGGCTCTCTTTACTGACGGTGGCCTTTTTTACCCCGGTTCAGGTCAAAAAGGCAAGTACAGCACTGCATGGCTTTCTCTTTTTGTTCTGTATGGTACCAGCATCCGTTTATGCTGAATTGAATGAGGGACATCAAGTCGTTTTCTTTTTCGGACTTCTTGCCGCTTTCCTCACAACACCGTTTTTGCGAGACGTATTAAGCCTGAGCAAGGGGCTCAGGTTTGTTGCGCTTAATCGAAGAGCATTCATTTTCATTTTTGGAGGCCTTGTTGCACTTTTAGTTATAGGACTGATATCAAGCTTTGGATTCAAGTTGTCTCTCCCGACTGTAGCAACCGTCTATGACCAGCGCGAGGTATTTCATGCGAATGCAGGACGAATCGAGAAGTATTTCTTTGATTGGTTTGTGCATGCGATCAATGTATTGTTGATGATTACTGCATTACGTTACCGAAATATCTTGCTCTTTGGACTGAGTTTGACCTTAACCCTTTACCTTTTTTCACTTGGCGGCCACAAGGGCGCGCTATTGCTAGGGCCATTTACTTTAGCGATCTACTTGACTTTTTACTTTGTGCGGGAGCGTTTTTTGTTGGCTTTTGCCACGCTCATGGTCTTGGTGATTTCCGTGGGATTCGTTTATGATCGAATGCTCGGACTTGACTTTTCTCCATTTTCGTCGATTTTGATTCGTAGGGGACTCCTATTGCCAAGCCAGATATACTACCATTATTGTGATTTCTTCAGCACCCATGAGCTGAATCACTTCTCACAGAATATCCCGTTTAAGTTTTTCCTAAACAGCCCATATGAAAAGAACCTTCCTTACATTATCGGTGATAACTACTTCTCCTTCAATGAAGGCAACTATGCGAATGGAAATGTATTTGCCGATGCATTCGCGAATATTGGGTTTGCGGCTTATCCAGTTGCTACTTTGTTTCTTTCCCTGTTCTATGCGGTGGCTGATTGGTTATCCCGTAAAAAGGACTTGCTGATTGCTTTGCCTTTGATCTTCATTTCTGCTCATACCTTCATCAATACCGGGTTTATTGTTGCATTGATCACGCATGGACTCGCTCTTTCTGTGCTGCTCCTGTTTTTATACCCGAATCTTCGTGATGACCGTTACATCGAGCATTGAGCCAAGAATCAAACAGTAATTGTTTGGAACTCTGCCTTACTTCTTAAGGGTTTGGGCACTTTTCACCGATCTTTGTCGATATTTTCATGTTATGCTGAACCTACCAACCCGAACAAAAAAGCCCCGAAGAACCGGAATAACTTCCGTGAATGATACTCGACTTAGCGTAGGCGAACTGAAACCGATCCTTGCTGATTACAGCGATTTTCTTGATATCGCTAAGCTGGGTGTTGGCGTGGCCTACATTCTGCCGAATCTTCAAGAAAAGGTATCACTCTACCAGTCTCATAACGTTACTGTCTACTTCGGTGGGACATTATTTGAAAAATTCTACCACCAAGGAAAGCTTGACGATTTCTTGACCTTTTTACAGCAGAATAACATCTCTATGTTGGAGGTATCATGTGGCACCATTGATATTGGTATCGATGAGCGATGTAGGCTGGTGGAAGAGCTTAGTAAAGATTTTACTGTACTCTCTGAAGTAGGGTCTAAGGATAAGGATAAGATCATGCCACCATCTGATTGGATCCGAGAGATATCCATGTTGATGGATGCGGGCGCTGAGTATGTGATCACGGAGGGTCGAGACAGCGGAACGGCTGGTATCTATCGTCCGAGTGGAGAGATGCGAACCGGATTGGTTAGTGATATCATGAAGCAGACCGATGTAGATCGACTCATCTTCGAAGCTCCGTCTACTTCTGTTCAAATGATGTTCATCAATATGGTTGGTGCCAATGTTAATCTTGGGAATGTGAATCCGCTTGACCTCGCGTTATTGGAAGCACAGCGAAATGGATTACGCAGCGAGACCTTTCATTTGGAAGGATGACCATCCATGCAATTCGCCATCTGATCACTCCTTGGAACCGTAGAGGCCTGCTTCAAGGGAATACGGATATTGCCTTACTGCAAGAAGATGCAGAGAATGAACGTATCGCTCTCAGGCTCAAGGAGCAACTAGCGGAAGCTTCTTTCGATCAAGTAGTTGTTAGTCCGATGAAAAGAGCCGTTCAGACAGCCGAGCTTCTAGGTTACCAAGACTTTATCGTGGACGAACGTGTGACAGAAATGAGTTTCATGCAATACGAAGGACAACCGAAAGCGGATATGTTGGCAGAGATGAACGGAAAGTGGCAGGCAGATCCATTGAGTACGGTGTTAGGTCCAGAATTGATTCGTTTAGAGGTACGTATTAAGTCATTTCTCGCACATTACGGGGGGGTAGATCAAGTGCTTTTAATCAGTCATGGAGCTTATGTACGAGCGCTAAATGCATTTATCAACCATGGTTCGCTGGATTCCATGAATCGGATGGAGTTTGGTAATGGTGAACGAATGATCCTCGAATGGAAAAGCCAGTTGTAGTAGTTATCGATTGCAACCGGAACGGTCTAGCTGCGATTCGTTCTTTTGGTCGAGCCGGTGCCACCGTTGTAGCCGTTGATCATGTTTGGCGAAAGGCGGCACTCTACTCGAAACATGTAGACCATCGCTACGTGGTTCCCCGTCCGCATTTGAACCGTCAAGGATTCGTAAAAGCACTACTCAAGATTGCTGATAGGCACGGTAAGGAGCAACGTACCTTCATTTTACCCGTGAACGATGAGTATGTTCGAACCTTATCTACCCATTGGGATGAATTGGGTATGGTTTACGAGCCATTGTTTGAGACGCAAGAGGTTATGTTGGATCAAATCGCCAATAAGGTCAATTTCTCAGGGTTCTGTAGTAAGATTGGTATCCCTCAGCCTCAACGCTACCGCATGGAAGACGTCCTCAGCGATCAGGTGGAGTATCCGATCATTTTCAAGCCAGACGAGCGGAGGTCTTTGGAGAATATTGCCGTGGAGGTCTTCCGGCTTAAGATTTGTCATACTCCTCAGGAAGGTAAAGCCTTCGTGGAGGAAGTGCAGCGCGATGGTATTGAGGTTATCATTCAACAGTTCATTCCGGGAGGCGACAGTGAACTCTATACCGGCGGTGTAGCTGCCTACAAAGGCAGGATGCTGGGGTGCTTTACCGGTAAGAAGGTGAGGCAGTTCCCGCCGATGGCTGGACAGGCTGCCTGGGCAGAGGCTGTTCCTAATGATAAGCTGGTAGCTTACAGTACTAAAGTTGTAGAATCGCTCGGGTTCACAGGGATTGCTCAAATCGAGTTTAAGCAGTACCAAGGCGAACTCTATATCATAGAGATGAATCCTCGCTCTTGGAGCTGGCATGGACTCTCGCAGCCTGCCGGAGTAGACCTCCCTAAGTTAGTGCTGGATGCGGCCTATGACCGCTATCCTGATAGAGTGGTTGCGAACAAGAAGAATGGCATCTTCTGGCATTTCTTTCTGGAGGATTTCGTTCATAACTTCCTACTCAACGATCAATTGAGCCTCAAGGAGCTGCTCCGAGACAGCAAAACCGCAGAGGAAAATGCCTTCTATGACAAGCGTGACCCGGTGCCCGGCTTACTGCATCTCGTGATCGACTTTCCGATCCGCTTCGGTTTGTTGCTATTTAAGCGAAAGTGATGCTCATCGGTTGAGCAAATGACGTATCCCGCTGATGAATTTGTAGGAGAAAGGGATCGACCATACCTTCAATTTGACCCGAACGGCAATAACACTGGCAATGTTCCAAAAAGCTGTGCTACAAGCAGTCGCTATGGCTGCTCCCTCAATTCCGTAGCGAGGTATCAAGAGGTAGTTCAGGAGGATGTTCAATGCTCCGGCAAACAATAGGATGTTTTGCCCTATGACCTGATTGTGGGTCATTTGCAATATGTTCATGACCGATCCGCAGCTGCCGTTGATGAATTGTCCTATCGATAAAAGGATTAAGGCGGTTCCGGCAAAGATCATCTCTGCACCGAAGAGTGCGATCAAAGGGGTTCTGAATAGAATGATCGCAGTTATGATTGGAAGACTCAACATAAATGAAAGTGACGCTGAGCTGGTTACGGTTTGCTTGAAAAGCGACCGATCACCTGCTGTAAAAGTGGAGGAGAGTTTTGGGGCAGTAATGCCATTGATTCCAAACAGCACGATGGTGATGAGGTTGCTGATCTTGACGGCAACGTGATAACCTCCAACTTGATCCGGTGATTCATACACACCCAGCATAAAGGTGTCCGTCCAGCTCATCACAAGGAACATACTGCTAGACAAAAGCATGGGGGTAGATGCTGAAAGGGTAGACCTCCATCCGCTTAGATCAAAGCCACTAAAGCGATTACTCAATGGGCGGTTCCACTGCAGGGTTCCGATTAGGGCCGTCATAACAACTGCCGCAAAGTAAATCATGAAGAAAAAGAGAGCGTCCTCCGTTTCCGTCAACCAAAGCATGATAATTCCAACCGAAGCAAGTGCAAAGTGCCAACCTCTGCTCAAGGCGATGTAAGGAAATAACATCTTCCGAGCTCTGAAGCCTTCTGAATGCAGCGTGTTCACCGCCATTGGAATCACAGCCAGAGCTGCCATGCGGAATACGGTAGACATCGATGGGGTATCAAAAACGGTCTCAGCTAACCAGGGTGCCATGAAAAACAAGCCAATAGATACCACAGCACCTACAACCAGCTGCTTTGTAACGATTCCTGAGTAAACGGTTCGTATGGTAGCATCGTCCGTCTCGCTCTTAGATGCAGATACCTGACGCAGGAAAAGGATATCCATCCCACCTCTCGTTATTAGTACACTCACCAACAATACCACATTCATCATCGCGAAGAGTCCGAGAACACTGCTGCCGTAGTAGCGCGAAATAAGTAGGGTGAACAGATAGCTTAATGCCATCCCGCCAATCCTCAGTACGATCAGTCTTGAACTACCGCTAAGTAGTTCGCGGTTTTGCTTGACCTTTTTAACAATGTTATCCTTTGTGGACATGCTGCAAGGTTAATCCAAATAATGACGGCTTTCGATGCCTTAGATGGTCAGTTTTCAGGTGTTTATCGTTAGAAATCAATTCGTGTGAGGTTATGGGTTGATAAGGAATGTGCGACTTTCGCAGTTGATGTCGAACTTGATCAAGATATCCGCTCCACATGACCACAAGCCAGAACGCAACTACGTGTTTCAAGTGCTTTTCAATGACTGGATGGGCCTTACCTACGAGGTAGAGTGGGTGGATGCAACATCTACCATACTGACGTCCGCTGGGCGGCAAATGGTTATTCCAGACCTATTTTTCTTTTCATTGCCCGAGGTAGTTGAATGGAGCGATTTGCAAGTACCAACTGAGCTGCATTGGCTCGATCCGATCGATGAGCATGGAGATCGTATTCCATCTTTCTTTGGCTCGGTTTGGGAGAACGAACGATCTGAAGATGTGTTGGCCTTAGGCTGTGATGTTTTCGCTCATGCCTTCTTCCATCTTACCCGTTGGGAAGAGATCGGTTTGAAGCACCTCGACCGTTTTGGGCGGATTGACGAGTCAGCGTTGCTCGCGCTTCAACATGGTGTCCACTACATGCCATCCTTGGATATGCTCTTTCACCGACTGTCTTCGACCATGGAAACGTTCTTGAGGCTGAAAGTGAAAGACCAACATCCTTACTCCATCAAAGTGACCCACGATGTTGACCACCTGCGACGTTTCGATACGGTAAAGAAATGGGTCAATGCGATTGGAGGAGACCTGCTCTTGAGGAAAAAACCTTGGTTGGTATTCAAGACTACGTGGGAGTTTATATCCATTCAACTGAAACTGCGAAAAGATAATTATGACAGCTTCGATGCGCTTATGGACCGCTCCGAAAGTCTTGGGTTGAAAAGTCATTTTTACTTCATTCCGTCTCATGCTGGCGAGGAAGACGTGCGCTATGACATTCGTTCGCGTGTAGCACAGGAAACCATCCATAGTATTCAAAAACGGGGGCATACGGTTGGAGTCCATGGATCCTTTGCTTCGGCTTGGGATAAAGAAGTATTCAAGCAAGAGTTGGCTCGCCTTCACGCTTGCACTCCGGAAGTTTCAGAAGGTAGGATGCACTACCTTCGCTTCAAAAACCCGCATACATGGCAGATGTGGGAGGAAGCAGGGCTCCAACGAGACAGCAGCCTGGGGCTTTCGAGTGATATTGGGTTTCGTTGTGGTACGGCTCGACCTTATCGGGTGTTTGATCTGCAAAACAGGAAAACACTTTCCCTCATTGAAGAGCCATTGATTGTTATGGAAGTGGCATTGATCCGCAAATACCCCAAAGCAGAAGAAGGCCTTAATGCAGCTCGGCAGGTGGTGGATATGTGCGAACGCTACGGCGGACAATTGGTCTACCTCTGGCATCCGGAGAACCTAGACCACCCGCATTGGGGGCAATACGCTCACCTCTACGAAGCCATCCTTTCTTATGCAGCAAAAGAGCAGGCTTAACCAGTAGGATTCAGTTATCTTCGCCCACAATTCTAAAGGAGACATATGAGCAAGATTTCATTTGCTGTAGTAGGATTCGGACACATTGGAAAGAAGCATGCCCTTATGGTGCATGAGAATGAAAACTCTGAACTCAAGGCAGTTATCGATACGAATGCAGATCGACTTCAGGCCGCGAAAGAATTGTATCCTTCCATTCAGGTTTTCGACTCCATCGAGGCATTCAATGAGGATGGTCCTCAATGCGATGTGGTGAATATCTGTACACCGAATGGCTATCATGCGAGTCAATCCATCAAGGTTCTAGAGAAGCGAAGCCATGTCGTGATCGAGAAGCCGATGGGTTTGAATCGACAAGAGTGTGAAGACGTCATCTTTAAATCGCTCCAAGTTTCTCGTCACGTTTTTTGTGTGAAGCAGAACCGTTACAGCCCATCTTCACGGTGGCTGAAGAGTCTTATGGAGGAGAATCGCTTGGGTAAGATCAATATGGTTCAATTGAGCTGTTACTGGAATCGTGATGCTCGTTACTATCAGGCAGGTGGGTGGAAAGGCACGAAGCAACTCGATGGTGGTGTGCTATTCACGCAATTCAGTCACTTCATTGACATCATGTATTGGCTCTTTGGTGATATTCAGAACATCGTTGCCACAAGTACCAACTTCAGTCATAAGGATTCTACCGAATTTGATGACTCCGGACTGGTGCAGTTTGAGTTTGTGAATGGTGGCTTTGGATCGATCAACTACAGTACTTCGATTTGGGATAAGAACTTTGAAAGTAGCATTGTTGTAATTGGGGAGAAGGGTACGGTAAAGGTGAGCGGTCAGTATATGGATAAGGTAGAGTACTGCCATATTGAAGACTATACCATGCCTGAGTTACCTCCATCCAATCCTCCGAATGATTATGGTCAGTACAAGGGAAGTGCTGCGAACCATCATTATGTGATCGAGAATGTGGTAGATGTGCTGACCGGTAAGTCACAAATCTCTACGAATGCATTGGAAGGTATGAAGGTCGTTGAGATCATCGAACGTATCCACAATAAGCAGCGACAGATGCTGCATTGATCAACCAAGCTGTCTAAACCTGTCTATGCCCGCTCAAAAGCCGGTCGTTTGTCATATCACCACGGTACACATTGTCAAGGATACCCGTATCTACCACAAGGAGTGTCGTTCATTGGCAGAAGCCGGGTATGATGTAAAGCTGGTTGCAGTAAATGCTGCAACAACAGATTCGGATTACGAGGGATTGGAGATCATCAATGTCCCGGTTAAATTCAACTCTAAGCTATCGCGCATCCTAAAGGCTAACCGGAAAGCCTATGAAGTAGCGAAGTCGCTGAAGGCGGATTGCTATCATTTCCACGACCCTGAGTTCTTATACCACGCGTATCTTTTGAAGAAGGCAGGGTTTAGGGTGATCTTTGACTCCCATGAGGATGTGCCCAAGCAGATCGGACACAAGAGCTGGATACCTGGTTTATTGAAAAAACCGCTCTCTTATGCCTACAAGTCCTTGGAGCATCGTATCGCAAAGCGCTTTGATGCTTTGGTCACGGTGGTAGAATCGATTGAAGCGCGCTTCAAAACCATCCATGACCAGGTCTACTTGATCAAGAACTTTCCGATCATTGATCATAGTCTAGAACGGGATTGGAGTGAAAGAGTGCACACACTCTGTTATGTGGGAGACCTCACGGAGGTACGCGGAGCCAAGCAAATGGTGGATAGTCTTGCGTATTTGAATACCGATTTGCAATTAGGTGGAAGATTCTCCTCTAAGGAGCTTGAGCAAAGTGTGAAGTCGAGCTCTGCATGGACTAAGGTTAACGCTTTGGGCTTTCTGTCACGTCCGCAGGTGATCGAGACCTATCTATCAAGTAAGATCGGCTTAGTGGTACTCCATCCTACACCGAGTTATGTGGCTGCCTTACCCGTAAAATTGCTCGAATACATGTCAATGGGATTAGCGGTGGTAGGATCCAACTTTGGAATGATCAAGGACATTGTAGAGAAACATGACTGTGGCATACTTGTAGATCCGCTCCAACCGAAAGAGATCGCCCAGGCTGTTCAACGACTGTTGGATGATGATGATGCGGCAAAGGCCATGGGTGAGCGCGGAAGGAAAGCCGCGATCGAGCATTACAGCTGGGATCAAGAAGCCAAAGAACTGGTGAGAATGTACAAGAAGATATTGGCTCGATAATCCAACATCGCCGTGTTGACTATCGGTCGGTCGAAGAATATCGGAGTTCATGGTATACCTTAGTTTTGCTGCCGAACTAAAATCGCACGGAACATTGCTAATCGACATCATTGCCGGAGCACGGCCCAACTTCATGAAGATCGCGCCGATCATTCATGCTTTGAAAGATAATCAAGCAAAAGGTGGAAAACTCCGCTATCGACTGGTGCATACCGGTCAACACTACGATGAAAAGATGTCGGGAAGCTTCTTCCAGCAATTGAACATCCCTTCACCCGATGTGAACCTCGAGTCCGGTTCAGGAACCCAAGCGGAGCAAACCGGACGCATCATGGTTCGCTACGAGAAATTATTGCTGGAAAAACCATGCGACCTTACCCTAGTGGTAGGCGATGTTACCTCTACTATGGCGTGTTCAATCGCTGCTAAAAAGCTTAATATTCAAGTGGCTCATGTTGAGGCAGGTATACGATCAAAAGATCTAACCATGCCGGAGGAGATCAACCGCATGGTAACCGATGCGATCACGGACCATTTTTTCACCACGACGGAAGATGCTGGGAAGAATCTAGAGCACTTAGGAGTGTCCTCGTCTGCCATTCACTTCGTAGGCAATACAATGATCGATACGTTGCTTAAGAACCGCTCAAGATTCATTCAGCCAAGCATTTGGGCGGAGGCGGACTTAACGGAAGGCGAGTACATGGTGTTGACGCTTCATCGTCCAGCGAACGTGGATGAAGAACAAAGTTTGAAAGCTTTGATCCAAGAGATCGTGGAACACTCACGCTCGGTGCCGCTCATCTTCCCCATACACCCTAGAACAAAGAAGGTGTTCGAGCGAATCGGTATTCAACATGATAACCTATACTTGGTGGAGCCTTTGTCTTACCTGGAGTTCAATTATCTGGTTGAGCGATCTAAAGGGGTGATTACCGACTCAGGGGGCATCACAGAAGAAACTACGGTAATGGGTGTGCCTTGTATGACATTGCGAAATAACACGGAGCGTCCGGAGACCTGTACCATCGGAACCAACGAATTGCTCGGAACGGCGCTAGGTGTTGTAGGGCCTGCACTTGAAAAGTTGTTTAAGGGTGAGTGGAAGCAAGGGGGGATACCCGCCCTATGGGACGGTAAGGCAGCAGAGCGGATCGTAGCGGTCTTAGATAGCTTGAATGCCTGAGGCGCGACAAATACTGGTCATTTCGAATTACTTCGCTCCAGAAATGGGAGCGGCGCCTCGGCGCATTACATCACTTGTTGAATCGTTTACCGAGCGAGGTATAGAAACCCGCGTCATTGCACCACTTCCCAATTATCCGGAGGGTAGGGTATTCAGAGGTTTCCGAGGGCAAATGAAGCATACGACAACGAGCAATCACTTGCGTGTTGACCGCTTGTTCATCTATCCATCGAAAAGCAAGAACCCAATCCTACGGGTGTTCAGTATGTTGTCTTTTGCCTTTGCTCTGCTTTGCTATCTGCCTTTCATAAAACGTAAAAGGATCGACAAAGTCATCGTACAGAGTCCGCCCTTGTTCGTCTCATTCACTGCGGTGTTCTTGGTTAAGCGCGTACTTAGGAAAGAACTTGTACTCAATGTTTCAGATCTCTGGCCTATGTCGGCAACGGAACTGGGAGTGCTGCAAGAGGGGAGTCGCATGTATAAAGTCCTTCTTTGGATGGAGCGATTCATTTATCAACATGCGGATAAGATCACCGGTCAGTCAGAGGAAATCATAGCACACATCAAAACGATTAATTCTACTTCTCCGAAGTTCGTCTATCGAAACCTACCCAAGCACCTTCAACAGGTAGATGCCAATGAACGGCATGTTGAAAGCTCGAAACGACGAATCGTTTATGCTGGTTTGTTGGGCTTTGCTCAAGGATTGGCAGCGGTATGCAGGTCAGTTGATTTTGCAGCCTTGAACATGGAGTTTCACATCTTCGGAAAGGGGATGGAGGAAGAAGAGATCAAATCGATCTGCTCAAAGCAAGCTCAGCCGTCGATATTCTTTCATGGAGCTTTTGAAGCGAAGGATGCGTTGGCAATTCTCAAGGGTTTTGATGCATCCTTGGTTCCGCTTACCAACCGCATTTATGGTGCGGTTCCATCTAAGGTTTACGAACTGATTCACGCGGAAGTGCCCATGATCTTTGCGGGCGGGGGTGAGGGCGCAGCTTTGGTGGAGAAATATCAAATCGGTCTTACCACAAAGCCCGGTGATATGAAAGCCTTGGGCACTGCCCTTGACCGTTTTAGTCAACTGGAATCATCAGAAGTGATTGTGATGAAGCAGCGGATGCGATCCTTGGCTCAAGGAGCCTTCCATTACGAACGTCAGTTTGATGCATTTCTTAAGTTCATTCAAGCTGAGGCCTCGTCTTAAGTGCCTTTGAAAAAGGGTTTTAAACCTTGATTGTTGATGAATTGATGTATCTCAGTAGGTGCGCGCCTCATCGCAACGGGTACTTTTGTTGTTTATTCTGCCATTGTGCCTAGGCCTGCCACTAGAGATATTCGATTTGTGATCAGAAAGTACTTTTTAGTAGTTTCTGATTTGGTGCTGCTGACCAGTGCCTTGTTGGTGTACCTGAAGTATTTCTACACCTACGATCTCTGGCCAAGGAAAACACTGATCGATCACCCTTGGTGGTATATCTTGCTGTGCGCTGTTTGGGTTTTCTATTCCAATGCTTTTCGATTGTATCGCACCATCAATGCGAACAGGATCATGGTGCTTATCAGCAGAACAGCACTGGTTGCTATGGCTACGGCGGCAACCTACATGTTGATTCCCTTCCTTAGTCCACTCTTTCCTTCGTCCCGGTTACCCTTCTTCGTGTTCATTGGCCTTGTGGTGGTATTGCTCACACTTTGGCATTGGGTCTTTGCATGGCTTTTCCGTCACCCGATCTTATCCAAGCGGGTACTGGTAGTAGGTGCAGGATGGTCTGGAAGGGAGATCGTTCAAACCTTGAAAGATGAAGAGGTTTATCACCGTACTGCCTACGAGGTGGTTGGTTTTATAGACGACGACCCAGATAAGGATGGCAAGATCTATGACGGAGTACGTGTACTTGGAAACAGTGATATGCTATTCAAGTACGCTCGACGCTTGTACATCGATGAGATCATCCTCGCTGCACATACGGCTAAGTCGGTGAAAGGCACGCTCTACTCTCGATTGGTAGACTGTGAGAGTTATGGGGTGCCCGTTACACCGGTAAATATGGTCTACGAGTCGGTTACAGGTAAGCTGATGGTGAAAGAAAAGAACGGTGAATTCATATTGACCTATGACTACTATTCCAAGAAGAAGAACGATGTTTACCTCTTCGTCAACCGCCTGCTGAACATCATTTTCGGTATCATCGGGGTGGCTGGCTTACTGATGATCACTCCATTTGTTTGGTTGTTTAACTTGTTCATGAGCCGTGGACCATTGCTGTATTCGCAAGAACGCGTCGGGAGGGATAACAAGCCTTTTACGATCTACAAGTTCAGAACAATGGTGGTGGACGCAGAAAAGCATACCGGAGCGGTATGGGCTGGAGATAACGACCCGCGGATTACACTTCCAGGTAAATTCTACCGTAAAACGCGAATTGATGAACTACCGCAGTTTTGGAATGTGCTGAAAGGGGATATGAATTTGATCGGTCCGCGTCCTGAACGACAGGTATTTGTGGATCAGCTCAAGCAAACCATCACTTTTTTTGAAACGCGCCACTTGGTGAAGCCCGGTATCACAGGCTGGGCGCAGGTACGGCATAAGTACGGCAATACGGACGAGGATGCCCTGATCAAGTTGCAGTATGACCTCTACTACATCAAGTATCGATCGTTTGCATTGGATATCAACATCATTGCTCAAACCGTTGCAGTCATGTTGAAATTCAAAGGGAATTAACCCACAGCTATGAAGATCATCACCGTAATTGGAGCTCGACCACAATTCATCAAAGCAGCCGCCTTGAGCAGAACCTTTGCTGCCCATGGCGGAGTGAAAGAGGTGATTGTCCACACCGGTCAGCACTTTGATGCAAACATGAGTGAGGTGTTCTTTCAAGAAATGGAGATTCCTGAGCCGAAGTACAACCTCGCTATTCATTCGTTTGGACATGGTGCAATGACTGGACGTATGCTTGAGGGCATTGAAGAGATCCTACTAAAGGAAAAACCAGGCCTGCTGCTCGTGTATGGAGATACCAACAGCACCATTGCCGGGGCCTTGGCGGCTAAGAAGCTTCATATTCCGGTAGGGCACGTAGAGGCTGGGCTCCGTAGTTTCAATATGCGTATGCCTGAAGAGGTCAACCGCATCTTGACCGATCGGATCAGTGACTTGTTGTTTTGTCCGACCGATACTGCCGTCAACAACCTGATGAAGGAAGGTTACGCGCACCTGGGCGCAAAAGTTTTGCGTACAGGTGATGTGATGCAAGATGCCGCGTTGTACTATGCTCAGTATTCTGAAGAGCGAGCGTCTGCCTTCAAGGGATTAGGACTATCGCGTGACTATGTTTTGA
>CAJXNO010000016.1 GCA_913057205.1 uncultured Flavobacteriales bacterium | reverse complement strand
TACAACCGTTATCATCGGTTACCGTTACCGTGTAGGTTCCTGCTGTAAGTCCGGTCTCGGTTGCGGTAGTTCCTCCCGAGCTCCATGCGAAGCTGTAAGGAGCGGTTCCACCGGTTGCACTTGCGGTTGCGTCACCATCATTGCCACCGTTACAGCTTACATTCTGATCTACCACTGCACTTGCTACGAGCAATGCAGGTTCAGTGATCGTTGCTTGAGCAGTATCCGTACAACCGTTAATATCGGTTACGGTTACCGTGTATGTTCCTGCTGATAGTCCAGTTTCGGTTGCGTTGGTTCCACCGGAGCTCCAAGCGAAGCTGTAGGGAGCAGTTCCACCCGTTGCGCTTGCGGTTGCTTCACCGTCGTTGCCGCCGTTGCAGCTAACGTTTTGGTCGACTACTGCACTTGCTGTAACTGCCGTAGCTGGCTCAGTGATGGTCACCGTTTCGGTATCGGTACAGCCGTTATCGTCGGTTACGGTCACCGTGTAGGTTCCGGCTGCAAGGCCAGTTTCTGTTGCTGCTGTTCCACCTGAACTCCATGCGAAGGAGTAAGGTGTGGTTCCACCCGTTGCACTTGCGGTTGCTTCTCCATCTGCCCCGCCGTTACAGCTGACGTTCTGATCTACTACTGCACTAGCCACCAATAGGGCAGGCTCGGTGATCGTAACTGTTTCGGTATCGGTACAACCGTTATCATCGGTTACCGTTACCGTGTAGGTTCCTGCTGTAAGTCCGGTCTCGGTTGCGGTAGTTCCTCCCGAGCTCCATGCGAAGCTGTAAGGAGCGGTTCCACCGGTTGCACTTGCGGTAGCCTCTCCGTCTGTGCCGCCGTTGCAGCTCACATTCTGATCAACCACTGCACTTGCGATCAAAGCAGCTGGTTCGATGATGGTTACTGTTTCTGTATCCGTACAGCCGTTGTCATCGGTTACCGTTACCGTGTAGGTGCCAGCGGTCAAGTTATTGGCCGTTGCTGTATTGGCTCCTGAACTCCAAGCAAAGGAATAGGGAGACGAACCTCCGGTTGCACTTGCTGTTGCGCTTCCATCGTTTCCTCCGAAGCAGCTCACGTCTGTACTTGTGATGCTGGCAGTGGGACTCGCACCTACGGATGCAACACTCTGGGCGGTATCGGTGCCGCAAGCGTTCGTGTAGGTATATGTAATGGTAAAGTCACCTACCCCTGCGGTCACAGGACTGAAAATCGTATCGCTCACCCCTGTTCCTGTGAATGATCCTCCGGAAGGAGTAACATAAGGCGTAAGGTTTTCATCTGCATCGCCTTCACAAAACTGTGGAAGTGCCGAGAAGGTGGCTGCAGCCAATGGGTCGACCGTGATCGTATTGGTATCTGAGGATGTACAACCGCTCGCTGTAACCGTATATATGATCTCATGGGTGCCTACTCCTGCTATGCCAGGAAAGAAGAAGGGTGGACTAACACCGGGCCCACTAAAGGTGCCACCGAAAGGTGAACCATAAATGGCAAGTGTTGTGAATGCGGTAGAAATGCACGCATTTGGAATATTGCTAAAGGTAACGCTTGGAGAAGCAGATACCGTTGCGGTAATCACGTCTTCTGCTTCACATCCTGCGCTAGATTCATAGGTGATGGTAAAGGTTCCTACACCTGCTGTTCCAGGGTCAAAAGTTGAGCCAACCACTCCAGTTCCCGTATGCACGCCACCCGTTGGGAATCCATAGCCGCCAACGGCCAAATTTACTGGAGCATCACCGTCACAAGCAGTAATCGTTGTGTTGCTCACGAACGGGGTCAGGTTAACGGAAACAGTTTTGGTCACACTATCCGCACAACCATTTCCATCCACATAGGTATAAACCACCTGATTGCTCCCTAGTCCTGCCGCACCGGGATCGAACGTATCAAGACCAATAATGTATGCACCTCCTGAATAGGTTCCACCCGCAGGACTGCCTCCTGTTAGTTGAAATGGCGCATCTGCATCACAAACTGCAGCGATATTGCTGTGTGTCACGTTTGGCAGTGGATTCACGCTTAGTGTTATGGCAGCGCTAGTATCCTTACAGCCTACGCTGTCTATAACCATCCGGTAGCTCCCTGCATTAGCCGTGGTGTAGCTCGCACTGACCTCACCACCCAAAGGACTGCCGTTGTAAAGCCATTGATAATCGTATAAAGCGTTGGTATCTGCACTGAGCGTTATTGTCTGACCGGTACATATCGATTGCGGGCCACCAGGAGAAATGTTGGCCATATCGTCTGAACAATTGCCTATTCTAAGAAGAAAGCCTTCATATCCTGATCCGCTTGCGTTGTTATTACCAAAATCAATGGAAGTAAGGAAGTTTCCTGCAGCATGCATGTCATCAATACCTCGCGTTGCTAATCCCCTTACCGATTCAAAGCTACTTGGCGCATTTTCAGGCACCCAAATGAAGTCGAGGGAATCTCCTACGTGGTTGTATCGCACCAAGAACGGGTCTTCACCTCCAGAGCTCGCTAAGGTTTGTCCTTCGAATATCGATGTACCACTCAATACACCACCCAAGAACCAATGACCATTGGTATCTACATCGATATCATTCACCCTCGACCAAAACGTAGAAGTTACCAATAGCCAGCCATCTTGGGCTACTCCGGCCGTATCGTACTGAATCACCCAATCAACAAAACCACCCCCGGATAAGCTAATCGTTCCGAAAGATTGGGCGCCATTTCCTTTACCGGAAACAAATACTTCGTCGTTATTGGTAATCGCAATGGAAGACCCAACATCTTGCAGGCTACCTCCCCCAGATGTCAACCATTCTAATGCACCGTCTGTACCGTTCAGTTTTACAATGAATGCATCTGCACTCCCAATCGCAGTTAGTGTGGTCGATTCAACCGATACCGAATCAAAGAAATTGGCCGTGGCATAAACATCTCCTTCAGAATCCAATGCAATCCCGCCCATTCCTTTGAAAAAAGCGGAATTATTTACGTATGCATTTGGACATTCAATCTCCTTAGCCCATTCATAATTTCCAGCACTGTCAAACTTTGCAACGAGGAAATTCTCTGTGAAAAAGTTTGGTGTAGTGAACTGAACGGAATCAATGTTGATCGTATCCATAAACTGAATGAGCGCAAAAACATCTGCACTATCATTCGTAACAATGTCCAAAACTTGAGCTTCTCCTTGTCCGATAATACCTTCTCCCCAAACAACATTTCCTGAAGAATCCAACTTCACGATGTAACCCTGCTCCTGAAAATTACCTGCTCCAGATGTTAGGGTCACACTTCCAAACGTAGCTGTATTAGAGAAAAAACCAGCCGCATAGATATCTCCGTAGATGGTAGTAGCTACTTCATAACCGGCATCATTTCCCGTACCACCTGCACCGATGGCCCACATAAACTGATCTTCTGCGCTATACCTGGCTAAGTAAATATCATATCCCCCTAAACCTGTCAATGTGGTGGACCCGATGGTTGTATTCAGAAAGGCATTACCGATGAACACCTGGCTACCATCTGGCAAGTAATCTACCGCATTGGTAAATTGAGTTGATGAACCTGACTGTACCCGAACACTGACATCAACCTGAGCAATAAGCTCAACACTGGATACTATGAGGAGAGAGAGCAATAAAAATCTACGCATGGTCCGTAATTTCGGTTTGCATCTTAAAGACACACATAAGCGTTCAAACGCTTACTACAAAAGCATACGAAAATACAGGTTCATTCGTTGGGCATAAAAAAAGGTACTGTTGTAACATCCAAGAAGAAAAGGCGAAAAAGTATTTTCTTTTTTCAAAGAAGTCTTTAAGGACTATCTAGTGTAGCCTGAGCGAGTTTCGCTTGGGCTACTTTGTTTTGATAGTCTGGTATGAAGCAGGTGTCATTTTTCCAGAGCGTGTAAATGAGTACGAGAAGTTTTCTTTGGATAGCAACTTGGCCTACCATTTTAGAGGGTTTTCGCTGAATGATTCTTAGGTAGTTTGCCTTTAGCTCTGGATTGAACCTACATGCCACCATCGCTGGGAAGTACAAGGCATTACTTATATACCTATTTCCTTTCTTCGATATTCTGGTCTTGGCCTTAATGGAAGTCCCTGACTCTCTCTCTACTACATCATATCCAGCATAACTGACCAGCTGCTTGACGTTTTTGACATGCTCAAAGCCGAGCGTCTCAGCAACTATTGTAGCAACAGTCATCAACCTACACCCTTGATCGTCATCAGCTTCTGGATTCTGGTATCGAGCACTTCGTCGGACTTAATGAGCATCTGGATCTGCCCCTTACACTTCTCGATTTGATTATCGATTTGCTGAATGAGTCTTTTGTTGCTTGACATTATGAACTGCTGAACTTCATAGGCAGCCTCTTTACTATGCTTTATGTTCTGTAAAGCAGTACGTTGCTCCATTAACTGCACATGGTACCGTGTGAGGTTGCGCAACTCTAACAGAGTAGCAAGAGGAGGGCTCCACAAGCGATGCTTTCGCTCTACACCCATTCGACTCAGGGTCTTTGCATCTACAGCGTCCGTCTTAGTCTTGATATTCAAACTGTTGAAGTAGTGCTTGGATGTGTTAGGTAGTACCACACACACCTTCTGTTTGATCTTATGGAGGTGATGTGCCAAGGGTTCATAATAAACTCCCGTTGCCTCCATCAAAAACAATGTCTCTAAGTCGGTATCAACGTTCTTTCGAACCCAACGCAATAGCTGGTTGAACCCTTTTTTCTCATTGGCAAAGTTTTGCACCTCACTGTACAATAGGTTGTCTGTCTGATCACGTGTGCAGATGCACGCGGTGAAGGTGGCTTTAGAGATATCTATCCCCACACATTGACGATGAAACATCATTTTGGATAAGATTAAGGTTAGACTTCAGCATTGACTCATTCTCCTTCGTCTTTCCTTTTGTCTTATCCTGGCTCGATCTTCTACGGCCTTAAGTACTGTTCAGACTCCTGAGAATCAAAGTGTGTGAGCAAGTCCTTTTTTACGGTATAGCTCTTTGGCTTACCTAGCCCCAGTTCACCTCACACACCAGGTCAATACATCTTGTTTGACAACAATGTATTAACCCGTTTGGAATTCTCAGTAAAAATAAAAGCCCCGATGAGGGGCTTTGTTGTTCCGATGGATGAAAGCGTCGTGAACTAGTCCACATTCTTGTGCAAGAAGCTGTTGTTCTCCCGCAGCTTCGTGCGTTTCTCTCCGTCCTCGTCTTCCTCTTCGCCGAGCGTGAATTTGCTCATGGAAGACTCCGAAGAATGTGGAACATCGTCTAAATTGATCTGCTTTCGCTTGAAGGCTGGCTCGCTCTCTAGGTCGCTCATACCTGATGGTGTGCGTAGACGCATGCTTAGCTCTCTCAATCGACTCATGCGTTGGTTCGCTCGGTCTACTTGCTCCTCCCTTGAGGCAGATGCACTGCGCTCTGATGGTTGCTCATTTGATCGACCCTCTGGAGTAGTGGTTTTGAAACTCGGACGCTCCTGCGTGATCGGCTTCTGTTGTTCCTCTTCTTGGGCGCCACCTTCAGTTTTTCGCATGAAGGGCTCCCATGTTTCACGCTCGTCAGATGCTTCTTCTGATTCGGTTTCAGCTACCTTTCCCTCCTCCTGCTTCATGTAATGCTCATCTGACGCTTCTGATTCTTCCTTCTCTTCCGTGTCTTCCATGTCTTCTTGAGAGGAACGCGTTGGCGTTTGATCTGCTGGTTTGCTCGTCATATCGAACTCGAATACCCGTTGTGAGGCTACACTTGGCATTTCTTCCTCCTCTTTTTGCGCATCATCTTCCAAGGTAGTGTAGCGCACTTCATCCGATAAAACGGACGGTGACGGGGTTTCCTCTTTCGGCTGCTCAGGAGCCGGAGCGGTACTCTTCAAGAAAGGTTCGTCGGCCAATGCCTGGGACTCAGAAGAAGCACTTGCTTGTGCCTTCGACTCTTCTTCGTGGTCTTCCAAGTTGATCTTGCGACGCTCTGGCTTCTTGTCCAAGTTCACACCAATGTTTGGATTCTGGTTGAAGCCTGTTGCGATGATGGTTACAGAAAGCTCATCACCCAGCGACTCATCCATTCCATAACCCCAGATCACGTCTGCGCTGGAGCCTGCTTCGTCTTGTATGTAGTCAGTAATGTCACTGATCTCGTCCATGAGCACCTCCTGGTTACCGAAGGTGATGTTCAAGAGGACATAGCGCGCGCCTTCGATGTTGTTATCGTTCAACAATGGCGAAGCCAGTGCCTTCTCTACGGCCTTGATGGCGCGATCCTCACCTTCAGCGGCTGCGGATCCCATGATGGCTACGCCAGAGTTGTTCATCACGGTACGCACATCTTCAAAGTCAACGTTGATGTACCCCGTTCTCGTGATGATTTCTGCAATGCCTTTGGCCGCTGTGGTCAACACATCATCTGCCATGGCAAAGGCCTGCGCGATCGGCAGGTTACCGCACATCTCACGTAGCTTCTCATTGTTGATGATCAACAAGGTGTCTACGTGCTCACGGATCTCCTCGATACCTGCTTCGGCTTGTTGACGACGTTTCTTCCCTTCAAAGAAGAACGGCATGGTTACGATACCTACAGTCAACACCCCCATCTCACGGGCTGCCTTGGCGATCACAGGTGCTGCACCTGTACCGGTACCACCGCCCATTCCGGCAGTGATGAAGGCCATCTTTGTGTTTTTGCTGATGATGTCTTTGAGCTCATCAATGTTCTCAATGGCGGCGTTCTTTCCTACTTCTGGCAAGGAACCTGCTCCTCGACCTTCGGTTAGTGTTGCGCCCAGCTGCACCTTCAATGGAACCGGACTAATGTCCAGCGCTTGCTGATCAGTATTGCATACAATGAAGTCAACGCCATTGATGCCCTGGCTATGCATATGGTTAACGGCATTGCTTCCGCCACCGCCTACACCAAGTACCTTGATGATGCTTGATTGTTCTTTTGGTAGATCGAATTTCATATCGGTTGTTTTACAGTGCTCTTCGTTTAAGGTTATTTAGGCGAGTTCATCTTCTTCAAACCAATCACGTCCCTTGCTCAAAAGGCGCTCGAAAAGACCGAGGCCTTTCTTCTTGCCCTTGGGGTCGCGCTTGATGGATGACTCTTTTCGGTTGCTGCGTTCTGCGTTCTCGAAGCCTTTCAAGACCAATCCAACGCCGGTTGCAAAGAGTGGACTCGCCACTTTATCGTTGCCGCTTGCCAAGTGCTCAGTTGGATATCCGATACGGGTATCCATGCCGGTGAGGTACTCGAACAATTGCGGTAAATGCTTCAACTGTGCTCCACCGCCGGTGATCACGATGCCTGCGATGATCTGACGCTCAAACCCGCTGTTCTTGATCTCGAAATACACCTGCTCGATGATCTCCTCCATACGCGCTTGGATAATGTGCGCGAGGTTCTTCACGCTGATCTCTTTTGGTTCGCGCCCGTTCAAACCAGGGATCACTACGATATCGTTCGCCTGGTTCTCGCTCGCCAACGCTGAACCGAACTTCACCTTCAGCAACTCTGCTTGCTTGCGGATGATGGTACAGCCTTCTTTGATGTCTTCAGTAATGATGTTACCTCCAAATGGAATCACCGCGGTATGACGAATGATGCCATCTTGGAAGATCGCCACGTCGGTAGTACCACCTCCGATGTCGACTAGAACAACACCTGCCTCTTTCTCTTCTTCGCTCAACACTGCTTCAGCAGATGCCAAGGGTTCTAAGGTAAGATCCGCTACATCGAGGTCTGCCTTTTGAACGCACTTGAAGATGTTCTGGATTGCTGTAACCAATCCGGTGATGATGTGGAAGTTCGCTTCGAGGCGAATGCCGCTCATGCCAATCGGATCTTTGATGCCAGACTCGTTATCTACGATGAAGTCCTGTGGCAAAACATGGATGATGGACTCCCCGGGAGGAAGCACCAACTTATGCATGTCTTGGATCAATGCTTCCACATCCTTCGTCGAAATCTCGTCTTCGAGGTTCTCAAGCGTGATCACCCCGCGATGCTGCAAGCTTTTGATGTGCTGGCCTGCGATGCCCACGTTCACCACGCTTATCTCTGTGCTGGAGTTCAGTTCTGCTTTCTCCACTGCCTTACGGATCGCCTCTACCGCGGGTGTGATGTGCGATACCACACCTCTGCGCACGCCGACAGATTCGGCTTTTCCGATGCCGAGAAGCTCGAGCTTTCCGTACTCGTTCTTCTTACCTACCAAGCAGGCGATCTTGGTGGTACCAATGTCTAAACCGACGATGATTTGGTCGTTGCTCTCCATAGATTATCTCTTTTCACAAACCACTTGGTTCGTGTACTTCAGGTTGATGTTTTTGTATTCGTTCCAGCCGGTTTTTGAGAGTCCTTCCTCATAGAACAGCTTCAATTTGTTCAGTTTCTTATCTAATCCATCAGCAGACCCCAAAAGGATCTGATGATCTCCCACGCGTGGGATCATCTCTATCTCACGATCCTTATTGATGTAGATCTGATTGCATTGCGCTCTCCAGAAATCATCTTGGGAGGTGGTTCGCGCAACTTCGTAGATATCGCTCAACATCCATGCTTCTGGATGTACTGCTTCTTTCTCCAACTCGTACACGTTCTTTCCGATGAATGAGCCCAGCATCAAGGTGATGTTGCCATTCGCGATCGGTGTACGTGAGGCATACTTTGAAGAGAGCGGCATGATATAACCATCCTGATCGATGTAAACACTGAACCCAAGGTCATTGAAAACGCGAATGATCGGCTTTCTCACCGCCACATCGATGTGCAGTTTACCGTTCAACTCGTTGTATACCTCAGCATCTGAGATGTACGCGTTGTTCTCCAGCAGGTGCTCAATGTTGGAAGGGTCGATCTGCATCATGAGGGTGGAATCGATGTGATAACCGAGGTCAACCACCGACTCTTCGATCTCTTCCTGCTCGATGAAAAAGTTTTCACCCACGTAGTCAATGTTGACCACTACATCTCGCAACACCGCATCTTGTGAGGTGGTGACGGCAGCAACCAACAGCGTAAAAACCAGTGCAACACCGGCTACCCATCGTACTATGTGCATCAACTTCTTCATACGTTCAAATCAGCTTTCACCTCATTTACAAGGGGTTGAACCAATCGGTCGATATCGCCCGCCCCAAGTATCAATACAGTTTGTGCCGTTAGCGATAATACGGCCTTTTCCAAGTCGGCTTTTTCAACCAACTGCTTAGTTTTCAACTGCACTTTATTTAAAAGATGTGCACTGGAAACACCTTCAATCGGCAACTCACGAGCAGGATAAATGGGCAAGAGTATCAAGTCATCCGCTTTAGACAACTCCGCTGCAAAACCCTCCTCCAAGTCGCGTGTTCTTGAGTACAAATGGGGCTGAAACACCACCAGCAAACGTTTCTCCGGATAGAGTTCCCGCGCAGCTTGAATGGCTGCTTTGATCTCCTCTGGGTGATGCGCATAGTCATCGATGATCACCCGCTTCTCGTGCTCAAATACACGCTGAAACCTGCGCTTCACGCCTGAGAAACCACCCAGCGCGGCTGCAATATCAGCATCGTTGACCTGCAATGATCGCGCTACCGCAATGGCAGCGAGCGCGTTTTGAATATTGTGTCGACCAGGCAATGCCGATCGATAGTGTTTACCCGACACCTCAAAAACGAACTTCCCATCAAGCACTTCTACCTTATCCGCCTGAAGGTCACACCCCTCTTCAAACCCATAGCTCATCGCATTGGGTGCTTTCAATGCTCCTACTACGGAGGCATTCAACCAGACCTGCTTGGAGCGATCAACCAGTTGCTGATAATCGCCCACCATGGATTCATAGCTTCCATAGATATCCAGGTGATCGGCATCTAAACTCGTTACGACAAGGATCTCCGGATCGAGGCGTAGAAAACTCCTGTCGTATTCATCGGCCTCTACCACGACCCACTCCGGATCAGCGGAGAGGATGACGTTGGTCTCGTACCCAGAAAGCACGCCACCGATGAACGCAGAAACATTGTTCAATGACTGGCTCAACACATACGCCGTAATGGCCGTTGTGGTGGTCTTTCCGTGTGTACCTGCAATGGCAATGGTCTTGCGTTGATCGGTGATCCATTGGAGCACCTCCGAGCGCTTGTACCATTGATTTCCCTTGTTTCTGATGTACGCAAATGCCGGATGGTCTTTCGGAATGGCAGGCGTGAACACATAAAGATCCACCTCCGGCACAGCATCGGTATCCTCATGAAAGACCACTTTCATCCCCTCTTGTTGGAGCTGTTCGGTAAGCGGACTCGGCGTTTTGTCATAACCAGAAACCTTCACCCCTTGCTGGTGAAAAAACCGAGCAAGCGCGCTCATACCGATGCCACCGATGCCCAAGAAATAAACGCTATGGATATCGCTCAACTTCATCTTCGGATCAATTTGATCACTTCCGTTGCTATGTCTTCAGCCGCCTTTGGCAAAGCGTGTTGCTTGATGTTTTGAGAAAGTGTAGTTCGGAGCTGTGCGTCTTCATTTAACGCGAGCACCTCTTGAAGCAGCTGGGCCTGCACCTCCTTATCAGCCACCATTCTTGCTGCGTTGGTCTTGACCAAGGCTTCCGCATTTTTAGTCTGATGGTCTTCGGCTGCAAACGGGAAAGGAACCAAGATCGTAGGCTTACCCACGATGCACAACTCACTCACCGCAATGGCTCCCGCACGGGAAACCACCATATCCGCGGCCGCATAAGCATTGTCCATGTCGAATATGAACTCCTTGATCACCACAGGTTGACCTTCATATTGTTGTTGAACGATGGGCGCATCATCCTTGAAGCTGTTTCCGGTCTGCCAGAGTACCTGTAGATCAGCCTTCAATAATGCGTCCAAGTCTTTCTTGATCGCCAAGTTGATCGAACGAGCACCCAGGCTTCCTCCCACTACGAGTAGGACGGGCTTATCAGAAGAAAAACCAAATGCTTCCAGCGCGGCAGTCCGCTTCCCTTCTATGGTTACCACTGCTTTTCGTACGGGATTTCCCGTCTTTACAATGGCTTGCTTCGGAAAGAAGCGCTCCATGTTATCGTATGCCACACACGCTCTGTCTACATCCTTCGCCACCCAGCGATTGGTGATTCCCGCGAAACTGTTCTGTTCTTGGATCAATGCTGGTAACTTCATCCACGTAGCCATTCGTAATACCGGACCGCTCGCAAACCCACCTACACCGATCACGACGTCGGGTTGAAACTTTTTCAAAATGCCCCTGGCTTTCATCAGGCTAGCGATCAATCTGAAGGGAAACATCAGGTTAGCCAAGCTCAGTTTTCGTTGAATGCCGGTGATGTTTAGGCCTACGATCTCATAGCCTGCCTTCGGTACCTTCTCCATTTCCATCTTGCCATTTGCTCCTACGAAGAGAAACTCGGCATCGGGATGCATCGCCTTCAATTGGTCTGCAATTGCAATTGCCGGGAAGATGTGTCCACCCGTACCACCGCCGCTGATGAGGAACTTATACGGCATGGTTGAGCGGTTTGTTGACGTTTGATCGACCGCTGGAACCTCCTGCCCCTGCGCTTACGCTCAAGATGATTCCCACCGCAAAGCAGGTGAACCAGATCGAGGTACCGCCCATTGAGACCATCGGCAGCGGTTGACCTGTAACGGGTACTAGGTTGACCGCTACGGCCATGTTGATCATCGCCTGGAATACCAGGCTGAATGCAATTCCAATGGCGAGGAGGGATCCGAAGGTGCGTTCACATTGCAGTCCGATCTTGATCGACCGGAAGAGTAAAATCAGATAGAGCATCAATATCAGCAATCCGCCGATCAGTCCGTATTCCTCCAATACGATGGCATAAATGAAATCCGAATAAGGGTGTGGCAAGAAGTTTCGTTGCGTACTCTTCCCTGGCATCTTCCCAACCACCCCACCGGTAGCGATCGCGATCTTGGCTTGATCGCTTTGATAGCTTTGATTGAGACCGGCATCATCTGGTGAGGCAAAGCTCTCGATCCTGCTTACCCAAGTGTCTAGTCGACCGAAGGTTCCGGGCATGGCCTTGCCCACCATGTAAACCATGGACAAACTCATGATTCCCGCTAGGATCAGCACTCCGATATGCTTCAAACTCACCCGTCCGATGAACATCAGGATCAGGCAATTCACGAACAGCATTGCAGCGGTAGAAAGGTCGGCCGGAAGGATCAGCCCGCAGACGATGAAAATGGGCACCAACAGCGGCAAGAAGCCTCGATTGAAATCTTTGATCTCATCCTGTCGCTTCGCGAGAAAGCGTGCGACGAACATGATAAGAGCGACCTTCGCCAAGTCAGATGTTTGGAAGGTCTGGTTGATCACCGGAATGGTGAGCCAGCGGTTGGCGCTGTTGATACTCGTACCCATCAGAAGGGTGATCAAGAGCAAGGGTATACTGACATACAGCGCCAGCTGGGCGATCTTTGAATAGTAGGTGTACTTGATCTTGTGTGCGACATACATTAACCCCAAGCCACACACCAAGATAAATCCGTGGCGAAACAAGTAATAGAAGGTATTTCCGTCATGGTGACGGTAAGCCAAGGTCACGATGCTACTGTATACCAGCAGGAGACTGAGCACAGAAAGCAGCAACATGATGAGCCAGATCGCTCGGTCGCCTCGTATGTATCTTAATACCTGTTCCACGTTCGTTTTCTACTTCGTCAATTGCACTTCTCTTACCGCTTTGCGGAACGCTTGTCCGTTCTCTTTGTAGTGCTTGTATTCGTCTAAATCAGAAAATGCCGGAGAGTACAGCACAATGTCTCCTTGCGCTGCTGTGGTGTTCGCCTTGGCTACAGCGTCCAACACATCTTTAGCACGTTGTATGCTATTCACTTTTCCCTGAAAAACAGCTTCGATGGCGGTTGGATTCTTTCCCAACACCACCAGTGCTTTCACCTTATCAGTATCGATCTCATCAAAAAGCGAATAGTCATCTTCATACGGACAGCTGCTGATGATCCACACCACCGGTTTCTCCATGCAATCGATGGAATACCACGATGAGTTGATATCGGCTGCTTTGGCATCATTAACATACTCCACACCATTCACCATATCGACATACTCCAAGCGATGTTCGATGTCATTGAGTCGTTTGATGTTCTCCTTCCTTACCTGCACTAACTGCCGGTCGATCTTCTTTTCGAGCGTGCTGGTTTGAGTTTTCATAGACACAAAGGGTTTAGATTCGTGGGATTAGAGGTTTCTTACGGCGTCTTTGAATTGGCGTCCGCGGTCTTCATAATCTTCAAACAGGTCGAAGCTTGCACAAGCTGGACTAAGCAATACAGCATCTCCTTTAACACCTGCCTTGTAGGCTGCGTAAACGGCATCGCGCATGTTGTCGGTATCGATGATGGTTTCCACCACGTCACCAAAGGCTTCGTGCAACTTGCTGTTGTCACGACCCAAGCAGATGATCACTTTCACCTTTTCCTTCACCATCTCCTTGATCTCTGCGTAGTCGTTGCCTTTGTCAACGCCACCAGCGATCCACACCACCGGCTGCGCCATACTCTCAAGCGCATACCACGCTGAGTTCACGTTTGTTGCCTTAGAATCATTGATGAAGGTGATGCCATACACCTCGTTCACTTTCTCCAAGCGGTGTTCGATGTTTTGAAAATCGGTAAGACACTCACGAATGATGTCTTTACGCACCTCTAGGATCCTGGCTGCTATGCCCGAAGCCATGGAATTGTAGAGGTTGTGTTTGCCCTGTAGGGCCAGCTCCTGTATAGTCATGGTTAATTGGTTATTTGTCCGACTTCCGTCGGCGGGGTTAATGAAAAGTTGTTTATCGTTTGCGAAGGCCGCGAGGTCCTTCGATGAATTGTTATCTGGGTTTTGAGAGAAGGCCATCTTCCGCGCTGCGATGCTCACTTGGCTCATGGCCCTAGCCGTCACTTCGTCATCAGCGTTATAGATGAAGTAGTCGTTGGCCGTTTGATTCTGCGTAATCTTCATCTTGGCCATCGCGTAGTTCATCAGCTTGTACTCATAGCGGTCCAAGTGATCTTCGGTGATGTTGAGCAGAATGGCGATGTCGCACTTGAAGTCCGTAACGCCATCCAATTGAAAGCTGCTTAACTCCAAGACCATCCACTCGTAGGGATCACCGTCAGCAACCACTGCTGCATAGCTTTTCCCCACGTTACCTGCCATCCCCACATTCATTCCGCTTTGCTTCAGGATGTAGTAGATCAGGTTGGTGGTTGTGGTCTTGCCATTGGTTCCGGTGATGCCGACCACCTTCGCCTTGCTATAGCGTCCAGCAAACTCGATCTCACTGATCACCGGCACGCCTTGCTCACCGAAGGCCTTTACAACCGGTGCTGTATCGGGAATCCCCGGACTCTTCACCACAAGTGCTGCACCTTGAAAGCGTGCTTCGCTGTGTTGACCTTCCTCAAAAGGAATCTCATGATTTGAAAGAACTTCTCTGTAACGGTCGCGGATTTTACCGCGATCGCTCAGGAACACTTCCCAGCCCTTCTGCTTCCCGAGAATGGCAGCTCCAACGCCACTCTCACCTCCACCGAGCACGACCAGCTTCTCCATCTAGCGCAGTTTCAGCGTGATGATGCTCAGGACCGCCAGCATTACGCCGATGATCCAAAAGCGTGAAACGATCTTACTCTCGTGCAAACCCTTCTTCTGGTAGTGATGATGCAAAGGCGCCATGAGGAATACCCTCCGGCCCTCGCCAAACTTTTTCTTGGTGTACTTGAAGTAGCCCACCTGTAGCATGACCGATACATTCTCGATCAGAAAGACCCCGCAGAAGATCGGGATCAGCAATTCTTTCTTAATGGCCAAGGCAAACACAGCGATGATGCCACCAATGGCTAAGCTTCCTGTATCTCCCATGAAGACCTGTGCGGGAAAGGAGTTGTACCAAAGGAACCCGATACAGGCACCGATAAACGCCCCCATGTAGATTACCAGTTCCTCTGAACCTGGGATGTACATGATGTTCAGGTAATCCGCGAAAATGAGGTTAGAAGACAGGTAGGCGAAAATGGCCAGTGTGAGTCCGATGATGGCAGATGTACCACCGGCTAGGCCGTCCAGTCCGTCGGTCATGTTGGCGCCGTTTGACACCGCAGTTATGATGAAAATGACGATGATGATGTAGATCAACCAAGTAAAATTGGCTACGGTATCGCCCATCCAATCGAGCAACCAGCGGTAGTCGAATTCATTGTTCTTGATGAATGGAATGGTAGTTTTGGTGAGTCCGGTCTCTTCCCACTTCACACGCTCTACCCTGCCGCCATTCTCGGTTTCCACCATTTCGGTCACTACCGAGCCGTCCTCGTTATACACCTTGTGCTTGATGTTGATCTCTCCGTTGAAGTACAGGATAGCGCCAGCGATGATGCCGATTCCGATCTGTCCGACCACCTTGAACTTGCCCGCTAATCCTTTCTTATCCTTCTTGAATACCTTGATGTAATCATCTGTAAAGCCGATGGCCCCCAACCATACCGTGGAGATCAGCATCAGCACGATGTAGGCGTTGTGCAGTTTTGCAAAAAGCAGGGTAGGAATGATGATGGCCGAGAGGATGATGAGTCCACCCATCGTTGGTGTTCCTTGCTTTTGCAGTTGTCCTTCCAACCCGAGGTCACGCACCGTTTCTCCTACCTGTAGTTTTCGGAGGTAATTGATGATGCGCTTACCGAAGAGCAGACTGATGACCAAGGAGGTGATCACCGCCATCGCTGTACGGAAGGTTACGTATTGGAAGACCCCTGCGCCGGGAACATCCATTTCATTCAGGTATTCAAATAGGTAGTAGAACATCAGCTGAGTAGATTCATCATTTCGGTTAGCACTTGCATGTCATCGAAATCATGGCGAACACCATTGATCTCTTGGTAGGTCTCGTGCCCCTTTCCGGCGATCAGGATGATATCTCCTGGGTTCGCCATGGAAACCGCTGCTTTTATCGCTTCGCGGCGGTCAGTGATGGAGAGGGTTTTCTTCTTGTTCTTTTGCTCCACGCCTTTTTCCATGTCGCGGATGATCTGGTCCGGATCTTCGGTACGTGGATTGTCGCTGGTGAATACCACACGGTCGCTCATATCAGAAGCGATGGCAGCCATGTCTGGACGTTTAGATGCATCTCGATCACCTCCGCAGCCCACCACGGTGATCACCTGCTCATTTCCGCCACGGATGTCTGCGATCGTAGAGAGTACATTCTTAAGGGCATCAGGCGTGTGCGCATAATCCACAATACCAGTTACCCCCTCATCGCTGCGCTTGTATTGGAAGCGACCGGCTGGAGGGTTCACATTAGAAAGCATCGTGAGCACTTCCATCTTCTCTTCGCCCAACAAGACCGCTACCGCATAGGCAGCCAGTAAGTTGTAGGCATTGAACTTCCCGATCAACTTCGACCAGATCTCCCGCTCGCCGATGACCAGGTTCAGTCCTTGGAAGTGGTTCTCGAGGATCTTCGCCCTGAATTCAGCGTCGGTACGTAAAGAGAAATCGTAGGCCTTGGCCTTGGTGTTCTGCACCATGACTTCCCCATGCACATCATCGATATTGAAAAGCGCAAAGGATTCTCGAGGCAGGTCATCGAACAAGCGCTTCTTGGCCGCGATGTAGTTGTCGAAGGTCTTGTGGTAATCAAGGTGGTCGTGGGTGATGTTGGTGAACACCGCGCCGCGGTAATGCAGTCCGGCGATCCTGCGTTGGTGGATAGCGTGTGAACTCACCTCCATGAAGCAGTGCGAGCATCCTGCATCCACCATATCACGCATCAAAGCATTCATCTGCACTGGGTCTGGCGTGGTGTGGGTTGCACTCACCTCCTTGGCACCGATCATGTTAACCACCGTACTGATCATCCCGGTCTTATAGCCCAAGGCCTTGAACAGGCGATAAAGCAAGGTTACCACGGTGGTTTTACCATTGGTACCGGTCACACCAACCAGCTTAAGCTGCTCGGATGGATTGTCATAGAAATTCGAAGCAATAACCCCCAGCGCCTCTGCTGAATTCTTCACCCGAACGTAGGTCACCCCTTCCTTCAAGGTCTCTGGCAGCACCTCACACACGATCATCTTGCAACCACGTGCGGTGACGTCATCGATGTAAGTATGCCCATCTGTTTGGGTGCCTTTTACGGCGACAAACACACTGAGCTTCTCTGCCTTTCGGCTATCAAAACACACTTGTTCTACGGCGAGATGGGTATTACCAACCACATCTTCCAAGCCTGCACGGTAGAGTATGTCCTTTAAGAGTTTCACGATAGTTCGAGGATTATTTCTTGTCCTTGGCGGATGCGTTCACCAGGCAGCAACGACTGCTCCTTGATCATTCCGCGTCCTTTAAGTTTCACTTTCAGTCCTGCATTCTCAAGGATGAATACCGCGTCTTGGGCACTCATTCCTTTCACATTCGGCACGAGGTTCTCGATGATGTTCCGTCGACCCATCTCTACCTTTTCCTGACCGGTTTGCGTCACCACCCACTTGTTCTCTGGGTTGGATGAAACCGTCTGGATCTGCAGGTCTTCAAATACGGTTTGGAGGTCGCGCTGGTAGCCGCTCTTAGAAACCGGAAGGCGGGTGAGCGCAGTAATTTGGTCTTGGGATTGAAGCTCGTCGTGGATGTTGATGCTGGTAGCATATACCTTATCTGCAATCTCCTCGAAGATCGGTCCGGCCACGTGGCTCGCGTAGTAAACGCTTCGGTTTGGTGCATTCACTACTACGATGCAGCTGTACTTTGGATTGTCGGCCGGGAAGTAGCCAGCAAAGGACGCTTGATAGGTAATGTTAGCACCGTTCTTAGTGTATCCTTCATTGGTATTGGCGACCCGTGCGGTACCGGTCTTGCCCGCAATCTTGTAGTTACCGTTCTTCAGGTTGGTAGCTGTTCCGTAGTCAACCACCGATTCCAGTAATTTTTGTGCTGCCTTGGCGGTTTTCTCTGAGCAGATGCGCTCGTTCATCACAACGGACTCAAACGATTGGATCACCGCACTCTTGTCGGTCACCTTGCGTACGAATTGCGGACGCATCATCTTGCCATTGTTTGCGATGGCATTGTAAAAGGTCAGGGTTTGAAGGGGGGTCATCCTCACCTCGTAGCCGATGCTGGTCCAGAGGTAGGAGATCAGCGACCAACTCTTATCTGAGGGATCTTTGATCAAGGGCTGACCCTCACCAGCGATCTCGATCCCGATGCGTTCGCCCAGGTTCATTCTTCGCAAGCCCTTGATGAATTTCGCCGGTTCATTGGCGTAGTACTTTTCCATCAGGCGCATCACACCGATGTTGGATGAATAGGCGAAGGCTTCCTCAACCGAGATCTTACCGTAGCCACCCTTCTTAGAGTCGCGCATGGTTTCACCGTGAAACTCAGCAGTTCCATCACCCGCATCAATGCTGTCTTTCAGATCGATGTATCCATCCTCCAAGGCAACGATCAATGAGGGCAATTTGAAGGTTGATCCAGGCTCAGCGCTTTCGCCGATGGCGTAGTTGTAGTATTCGTAGTAGCCCCCATCTTCGCCTTTGCTTAGGTTGGCGATGGCCTTTACCTCTCCGGTCGCCACCTCCATGAGGATAACACAACCGTGGTGGGCATCATGCCGTTGCAACTGCTTGAGCAATGCATTCTCTGCCACATCTTGAATGTTCAGGTTGATGGTCGTATGGATGTCGTAACCATCTTGTGGCTCCACCTCGTTCTCATCGTTGATCGGCATCCAGAGTCCGCCGGAAATCTTCTGCATCAAACGCTTACCACTCACACCGCCCAAGGCATCGCTGTAAGCTCCTTCCAGACCAACCGGCGTAACGCCATCGCGCTCATAACCAATGGTTCGAGCTGCTAGCATGCGGAACGGACGCTCACGTCTATTCTGTTGCAAGACGATCAATCCGCCTTTATACTTGCCCCGATTGAAGATCGGAAACTCGCGCAGCTGCTTCATCTGGTGAAACTTCACGCGACGCTTGATCAAATGATAACGCGCTCCTTCTTGGCGAGCAGTAACCAGGTCGCGCTTCCACTCTAGCGGTGAACGATCTTTGAAAAGATTGGATAAACAGGTGGCTAAGGAGTCGATCTCTTCGTTGAAGACCTCATCAACCAGCCCATCTGCATTGAGATCCATGCGCACTTCATAGATCGGAACAGATGTAGCAAGCATGCTTCCGTCATCGGAATAGATATTACCGCGTACTGCTTCGATGTCGCGGTATACCGTGGTGAGGTTCTCTGCCTTCTCTCGCCAGTAGCTGCCTTCCACCACTTGGATGAAGATCACCTTGCCGATGATGGCGCAACCGAGGAGAGCGATGGCCAAATAGACCACGTATGACCTATTCAACATCTCTTTATTACGCCCTTCTGCCATCAGTTGATCGACTCGATTTCTTCGTTTTCTACTATGATCTTTTTGGGAGGATCAATGGACTCCTCCAAGCCCATCTTTCGAGCGGCGATGATTTTCTTCAGTTCCGACTCGATGATGGTATTGTTCAATTCGCTCTTGATACTGATTTGCTCAGAGCGGAGTTCCTTGATCTCCTGTTGGGTTGTATTGATCTTGCGAACGGAGGCTTCTGCCAAATAGCCATTCGCGATGTAAACGATGCCGATGAATGCCAAGAAGAGCAGGTACGGGAGGTTTTTCACCACCGCTTCCTGGGTAAGCAGACGCCCCGAAAGCAACATGGCGATGGGATTCGACTTCTTGGTATTTTGTTCTTCGCTCATCAGCGTTTTTCTCCTATTCTCATTTTGGCGCTGCGCGCTCTTGGGTTTCGTTCGATCTCTTCTTTTGAGGGGGTGATGACCTTTCCAATCGGATCCAATGGTCGATTCACATTTCCGTAGATATCCTTCTCTGCGCGGTCATCGAAATTCCCGGAACGCAGGAAGTGCTTCACCATGCGATCTTCCAAGGAGTGGTAACTCAATACCACCAGTCGACCACCAGGCTTCAGGATCTTCGCAGCATCTTCAAGCAATTGTCGCAGGACATCCAGCTCTTGATTCACTTCAATGCGTATAGCTTGAAAGATCTTAGCAAGCTCCCCCTTCACTTTGCGTTCCGGTATGCACTGCTCTGCGAGCTTCACCAACTCACCGGTTCGTTCGATTGCTTTGACCGCTCTTGCCTGTACGATGCTCCTCGCCAGCTTTCCAGCCAATGAAGACTCACCATAGCGTTTGAACAGCATTTTCAACTCCTGCTCCTCGTAGGTATTCAGCACGTCTTTTGCTGACACCTCCTGCGACTGATTCATCCGCATATCCAACGGTGCATCGAAGCGAAAGGAAAACCCACGCTCAGGCGCATCGAAATGATGACCAGAAACCCCGAGGTCAGCCAGAATACCATCCACTTGCTCCACTTTGTAAGCTTTCATGAAGCGCAGTAAGAATTGAAAGTTGGACTGACAAAGCGTAAACCTTGGATCCTTCGGCGCATGCTTGATCGCATCCTTGTCTTGGTCGAAACCGAAGACCTTGGCATCCGCATCCAGCTGCGAAAGCAGGTACTTGGTATGACCTGCAGCCCCGAGCGTCACATCTACGTAAACACCACCAGGCTTAAGGTTCAGCGCATCAACACCCTCATGTAAAAGAACGGTTGTATGATATGTTTCATCACGATGCATCGTCATCCAAATCGCCCATCACTTCTTCAGCCAGGGCAGCAAAGGCATCAGCATCCTGATTCATGATCTCATCGTATCGATCCTTCGCCCACAGCTCGATCCTATCTGCGTAAGCAAAGAGCACCGCTTCCTTGTCAATCCCCGCGTATTTCATGAGCGACTTCGGCACCAACACCCGCCCGTTACCATCGAGTCCAACCGCCGTAGCTCCGTTGTGGAACTGTCGGTAGAAGGCTCGGTTCTTCGCCACGAAAAGGTTCAAGCCCTTGAGGCGGGCCGAGATCTTTTCCCACTCATTTACCGGATACAAGACCAAGCAACCTTCAAAACCACGATTGATCACAAACTGCTCGTCTGCCGAGGGATCCAACTGCTTGCGCAGGCCGGCAGGAAGCAAGAAGCGTGACTTGCTGTCTAGTTTGCATTCGAATTCTCCTAAAAAACTGGTCATGAAGCGGTTTTGCTATCAGGTCGTAAAAGTATAGGAATTGTACCACATTTTACCACTATAAACCCCATTGTTGATAAAATGCTCCACAAACTTCCACCAATAAAACTTCTAATGCTGAATATTACTGCGTTCTAGCGAGTGGGAGATAGTGGGACTTTTTAACCCGTCGGATCCACATTAGGGCCTATGATGTTAACATAGGGGTGTTCACAGCGGTCAATTTGTTCGAAGCCGCCTATTCCAAAATCTTTATTTTTGTTCACCTGCAAACGTTGCAACTACCATGGAGGTTAAGATCATCGAAGAAGGCGGTTTCAGTTATATAGAAGGAGGCGAGGGAGAACCGATCGTAGTGCTTCACGGACTCTTTGGAGCGCTCAGTAATTTCAAGGGAGTTTTTGACTACTTCACCAAGAAGTTTAAGGTGATTATTCCGATCATGCCCCTATATACGATGCCCATCATCGATACCAACGTGAAGAACCTTTCGCGGTTTCTGGCTGATTTCATGGACTACAAGAAAATCTCGAAAGCCCACTTGTTGGGAAACTCACTTGGCGGTCACGTAGCATTGATCTACGCATCCAAGCACTTGCAACGCGTGAAGAGTTTGATCCTAACCGGCAGCAGCGGACTCTATGAAAACACCCTGGGCGGCAGTTTTCCGAAGCGCGGTAATTATGACTTTGTAAAAGAGAAGGTAGCGATCACGTTTTACGACCCAAAGCATGCGACCAAAGACTTGGTGGATGAATGCTTTGATATCGTGAACGACAAAGGCAAGACGGTTCGCATCATCTCGCTAGCAAAATCTGCCATTCGACACAACATGGCGAACGAGCTTCCTAAGATGGATGTTCCTGCCTGTTTGATCTGGGGAAAGAACGACACGATTACCCCACCCGATGTGGCTGAGGAGTTTGCAGAATTATTGCCCAATGCAGACCTCTTCTGGATCGACCAGTGTGGTCATGCACCGATGATGGAACACCCAGAGCAATTCAACGAGAAGCTTGGCAACTGGCTCGCGAAGCGTTTTGAATACGCCGCCTGATGCAGATCAAAAACTCCATCTTCGTCAAAAGTTCCACGAAGAATTCAGAATGTCCACCCGACAACCTTCCTGAATTCGCCTTCATCGGTCGATCAAACGTGGGTAAGTCTTCGTTGATCAACATGCTTCTTCAGCGCAAAGACATTGCAAAAACATCCGGAACACCAGGAAAGACCCGACTCATCAATCACTTTTTGATCAATGAACAGTGGCATCTGGTGGACCTCCCTGGATACGGCTACGCCAAAGTATCCAAGAGCGACCGCACCTCCTTCATGAAGATGATCTACGATTACTTTGAGTCGCGCCCCAACATGGTGAACGCCTTTGTACTGGTGGATGCACGACACGCTCCTCAGAAGAGCGACATCGAGTTCATGACCTGGCTTGGGGAACATGGTATTCCATTTTCAGTGATCATGACCAAACTCGATAAGCTTTCGAGCAGTGAGCTACAGAAGAACAAGAACGTTTACCACAAAAAGATGGCCGAGGTCTGGGAACCCCTTCCTCCGTTCTTCTATACCTCATCCTCCGCCAAAACCGGTCGCGAAGAAGTACTTCAGTACATGGATTACTGTTTGAAACTGTACGCGGAAGGACAATAAGCTATTCGCCATTTACGGGCACATAACCCACCTCTCCTAGGCACTCCAGGGCAAAAAGACCGTAGTACAGCTCCACGTCCAACTCAAAAGTGAGGCTATCTTTTCTGATCTTCCAATACACTGCTGGATCGATCTCCACACCCTCTCGCACGGAACGAATCGCCGAAGCTTCGTTGTAAGCATAGTACGTTCCGTGATCACTGGTAACCCCTTCGATAGGTACGCGGTATGAATGCGTATATAGGGGAACGGCATTATTCAATAGGACCGCGCCTGTACTGATGACCGGTGTCCACCCACAAAGCAAGAAGGTGAGAAAAGTACCGGTGGTCATAAATCCTGACACCAAGAAGCGCCGGTAGAAGAGCAGTACACCAACAATGACAACCGTGAGCAGGAACAGCCCTCGGGTCATGATGGAGCTCTCCAATCCAGCAAGCAAAAAGAACGTACTGAACCACCCTGCGATCAAACCAACCACGATCATCCATTGGTACCAATCCCCTGGCTCTTTGAAATGATCCACCACCTCCTTTCGGATCACCGCCTGTTGGTGATGCCATTGCTTAATCTCCGCTTTATCTGGTTGGTAATCATCAGAGGTTCGCGTTGGGTCCATATTCAGAATGGCAACCAATCTGAAGTAAACATCCGGGAGGTTCAGTTTGAAGGCCTCTGGATTCTCAAAGAAATACTCCACGCAACAGGCGAAGAACTCGTGCTCATTGGTGGCTGCATATGCTCTGATCTCATCCAGTTTCCCCATCAAGATCGCATCACGAACCGGCTCACCCGCCGCATTAAACGCCGCCAACTCTTCGATCAAGCCAACGGCTTTACCCTCTTTATCCTTGATCACGATCTTCAATGCATGCGCCAATTCGTGTAGGGCTAAATTGATGTTATCTTCAGGCACACTGAATCCGTGGTGCAAATGCTTCCAAGAAAACCGAATCACCCCTTTGGTTGATATACTACCTTTTAGATCCCGTTTCAAGATGGCGCTGTAGAAAATATCCGGATAAATAGCGATCAACTCAAAGCGGTCAAGTAAGCTCACATGATGTCCGAAACCAACTTGCACAAAAGCTGCTGCTGTAAGTACTTCTGATTCTGTGGTAAGCCTGAAACCATCCTTCCCGATGAACCTCTTGGTAGCCAGAACATACTGCAGTCGCTTCAAGAACTTGGACCTGCCTTCATTCGAAAGCTTACCGTAAAAGGTCGAATGCTCTTGAAGGATAACAGGCGCCTTGGCGATCAAACGTGTTACCTCAGCCTTTCGAAGATCTATACTGCGGTCACCGTCCTCGTCTCGGTGCGCAACGATCACGTCGTAGATCAAACGTAAGAGGTAGACCAGGAGTCCAAGTATGGCCACAAATGCACCAGGCTCCATTCCGAAAATACGTGCGTAGGATATCATATCCGATAACTCAAGCAGCAAGAATACCATAATTCACCTTTTGCGTGAGAATGAATTGCTTAATACCTTGCGCCATGCCCAACGCACTACAACACGAAAGCAGCCCTTACCTCCTCCAACACAAAGACAATCCCGTTAACTGGTTACCGTGGGGTCCTGAGGCCCTTGCGCGTGCCAAAACGGAGCAAAAGCCAATGATCATCAGCATCGGTTACAGCGCATGCCATTGGTGCCATGTGATGGAACATGAAAGCTTTGAAGACCCAGAGGTAGCAGCGGTGATGAATGCACACTTCATCTGCATCAAGGTAGACCGCGAAGAACGGCCAGACATCGATCAAGTGTACATGGATGCCGTACAGCTGATGACCGGCCAAGGAGGTTGGCCTCTGAACTGCTTTGCGCTGCCTGATGGTAGACCGTTTTTTGGAGGAACCTACTTTCAAAGAGAACGCTGGATCGGCACATTGAAGAACGTCAACGCAGCCTTTCAGGATCGCTACGACGATTTGGTAGAGTACGCCAACAAGCTCACGGCCGGACTGAACGAAATGGACGAGCTGCCTGTGCGACGGATTCCTGAGCAGTTCTCCGACGAAGCGGTTGAAACCGCGATCACACGTTGGAAGAAACGTTTTGACAACAAAGAAGGCGGCGCGCAAGGTGCTCCAAAATTCCCCTTACCGAACAACTATGAATGCCTGTTGCACTATGGCACAACGGAAGAAGACCAAGAGGTAATCGATCACGTTCTACTCACCCTTCGAAAGATGGCTTGGGGCGGCATCTACGATCACATCGGCGGTGGGTTCACCCGCTATTCCACCGATGCGATCTGGAAGGTCCCCCATTTCGAGAAAATGCTGTATGACAATGGGCAGCTGCTCTCTTTGTATGCCAGTGCTTACCTCTACTTCAAGGATGCCGAATTCCAAAGGACGATCAACGAGATCTGCCGTTTCCTTCTGCGGGAGGTGCGTACCGAGCATGGCACCTTCTACTCTGCCTTGGATGCCGACAGTGAAGGCGAAGAAGGAAAGTTCTACGTCTGGACCCCGGAGGAACTCCGCAAGGTCAGTGATGACGACTATCCGATCATCGAGACGGTCTACGGTTTAAAAGGGAGCGCCCACTGGGAGGAAGACAAGTGGATTCCCTTCCAGCAAGACAGCATTGAACTCCTTGCGCGAAAGCTCGAGCTGGACACCGACATGCTGAACCATAAGCTATCGCAATTCAAGGACAAGGCATTGAGCGAGCGCTCAAAACGTGTTCGTCCAGGTTTAGACGATAAGATTTTGACCAGTTGGAATGCAATGACCATTCATGGACTGGCAAGCGCTTACCAGGCCACCCAGGATGAGTCGTACCTCAAGGCAGCAAGCAAGGCATTGGAAACCCTCTTTAAACAGTGGACCTCACAACAACGCCTGCCGCATACCATCAAAAAAGATGGTACAACAATCAATGGTTATTTAGAAGACTATGCCCACACCGCTTGGGCGGCTTTGAAGTGCTACGAAGTAAGTTTTGATGAACGATGGGTGGACTTTGCCCGCGACCTTGCAGCTCATGTGATGAAGCACTTCAGCAGAAACGATGCGGGTTTCTTCTTTTTCACCGCCGATGAAGATGAAGCCTTGGTGGCGCGTAAAGTGGAAATCAACGACAATGTGATCCCAGCCTCCAACTCCATCATGTCGAGCGTACTGTTCTACTTGAGCAGGTTAGACGGCAATCAGAACTATGCACAAATCGTTCAGGAGCAATTGGCTACCGTTGAACCACAACTCACCAGCTACCCGGCAGGATATAGTCAGTGGATGCGCTTGCTGCTGTGGCATGCCGAACCCTTCTACGAGATCGCTATCGCAGGTGAGCATTGTGAACAAGTTCGCCAGCAACTGCTGCAACATTACCTGCCGAACGCCTTGCTTTGTGGCAGTGAAAAGCCAAGCAAACTTCATATCCTACAAGACCGTCATCAAACGGGTAAAACCCTTATCTACGTGTGCCGTGGAGGTGTTTGTCAGCTTCCGGTCGCTACTGTTGAGGAGGCCTTGGCTCAGCTTGACTAGCCTTGTTTGTTGCCTGTGCCTGATCACGCTGAGCGCGCAGGCTCAACTCATTGATGAGGGACAATTCATCGAAGACATCTATCCGCGCTTCAGCGAAAAGACCATTGCTCAAGAAGGCATTGCTCAGATCACCTTGCGAAAGATGCGCAAACCATCGGGAAGACCGATCTACGATGACGGCGAACGCATCCACTACCACTTTGACGACCAAGGTAGACTGAGGCATTTCGAGATGATCTTTCCAGGGTACCGCGGTCAACTCGACACCACAAGTAGACGTTTCGTTTATGGTGGTGATCGACTTACCTCCATGGAAGTACAGCGGGGTAAGTACCGAAAACGTACCGACTACAATTTTCCAAACGACAGCACCGTAATCGAAGAACGTTGGGTACGGAGAGGGAGCGATGCGTGGGAGTTTCTAGACAAAGAGCAGTACGTTACCGAAGAACGGATGATCAATGATGGCCGTGAGGTTACACAGTGGATCGGCGGAATTGATGCGAAGCCCTACAAGAGCATTGTTGAACGTCGAAATGCGGACGACCTACCCTTGAGTAGAGAAGTTTGGCATGGGGCACGACTGCATCTTTCTGAGCAATGGGAGTACGATGGCTTCGAGCTGATCGGATACATGAAGGACCAACGAAGAGACGGAAGCAACTTCGAGGTCCGTTACCCAAAGCAGGAATCCGAGGATGGGAGCTGGTGCGAGCAAGGAAGCTGCAAAACATGGAGCCGTGTATATGAAGACAACGGCCTACCGAAAGGCTGGATCTTCTACCACAGCGATAGCGAGAACATGGAGATCATCGAGTTCCGCTACATCTACCGTTAGGTCATTCATCCAGCAGTGCAGGATGACATGTAGAGCTCTCTACCACTACAACTCCCGTTCTGATGGTTTCACCGGGGTCATTGGTCCCAGCTTGCTTTAAGATTACCTCGTAGTTGTAGTTTCCGGGATCCAGTCCCAAAACATCAATGGCCTCCGTGGTTTGCTCACAGTAGTTGATCCCGTATTGCGAGGTGTAGCTGAAGCTTCCAATGTATTGATCCTCCCAATAGACCTCAATGATCTTTGCTGCGGGTATCTCCAAGTGATTGTAGAAGAAAACATCTCCTGGATACTCGCATGATCCATCATCTTCTTTGGCACTTGGACGAAAGTTCAACGCATCCTCATCGGTGCAACCGAAGTAGACACAGGTGCCGTCATCCCGCCGAGCAGTATTATCGTAATTGGAGGCAAAATAATCTGTACACCCCTCCTTACAACCGGAAAGCAGGAGTACAAAAATCGGTACAATGAAAAATGGTCTCAACATTCAAACCTTGGGTTTAGGCGTGGTTCCTTGAAACGGTTTCACATAATTCGGCTCAAAATAAGCCAAGTCTTCAAATCGATCAGCATCGAATGCCATCTGAGCAAGGGGCGCCATTTGCCGGGCATCCGGCCAAACATCTGCGACGAAATAGGCGCTTGGCGAATGGACGACATCCTTGAATTTATCTGAACCGTTCCCGAAGAACAACACGGCATCTTTCTCTAAGTACGTTTCAAAAGACGTATCATCCAGGATCACGGGTTTGGTTTCCGCTTGCGGCATCAAGCCGATGTCGTAAACAGCGGCATATACCTCCATTCTGCGTGCGTCCAACATAGGACACAGCAAAGGATCCTTTAAATACTCGAGCTCCTTCTGCACCAGCGGATGTAAGCACATCTGCTCAAGCGTATCCACCGCGATCAAGGGTTTATTCGCTGCAAAAGCTAACCCCTTCGCCAAACTCACTCCGATGCGCAATCCGGTATAGCTTCCCGGTCCTTTGCTTACAGCGATCGCATCCAAGTCAGCCACCTGCCAGTCTTGCTCGCGCAGCAATTCATCTACAAAAGGTGCCAATCGCTCTGCATGGGAGTAGCCATCGTTGAGTTCCTTATGCGCCAATACCTCACCATCTACCGCCAGAGCAGCAGAGCACATCGTAGTAGCTGATTCTATGCAAAGGATCTTTGTCATGAAATGAATCTTCGTTCTAATGCTGGGGTGGGCATCATGCACACCTCCCGCTTTCCAAACCATCGGTAACGGTTGCTTGCTACCCAGTCATACACGGCGTCTCGGAATCCACGTGGGAAAATGTACAGCACCTGCACGAGCTTCCAGCCGCCGCCCAAGGTCTTCAAAATTTCCAAAGCGGCATCAGAACGCACCAGCACATGCTTCTGCCGATAGAACAATACGGAATCCATCTCCTCATTCGCAGCGAGATGCTTTTCTCTTATCCGCTCACCGTAGTTACTCTGCAAGGAAGCAAAGCGGAGCCGTTCCTTCCGATCTCGTTTGATGAGGAATTGAACGAAGCCATTGCAGAGGTTGCATACCCCATCAAATAGTACTACTCCAGATGCATGTTCTGATGTCACGCTGCCAAAGTTAAGGCTTGCGTTCTTGGCTTATTCAGATAAACCCAACGGCTTACCCATGTAAAAGTTGAGGATGCGGGTACGGAAAATGAAGTCGTAGCGTGTACGCGAGACCTCTGCCTGCGCCATCATCAAGTTGTTCTTGGCGTTGTTGAACTCAACGATATTGATGGCTCCTGCTTCGAAGCGCTTCTCCGCAAACTCAAAGGCCTTCTCGGATGCAGTGAGCGCGCCCACATTTGCTTTGTATGCCTCACGCGCCGCAATGGCATCGGTTCGGGCAGATTCAATGCGTTGGCGAAGGCCTTGTTTTTCTTGTTCCAATTGCAGCTCGGCAATGGAACGATTGATCTTGGCCTGGTTCACGTTGTTCTGTACTTGCCAGCGATTGAAGAGCGGCACATTCAGGCTCAGCCCTAAGAATTGGTTGAAGTTATCACCGATCTGGGTTCCGAAGGGCACACGTGAAAAATTGGCGTTGAAACTCTGGGTAAAGACCTCCTCTCCGCTTTCCGTGAATCCAATGGTCTCGGTAACGGGGGTCACGTCGGTCACCTCTGTTCTGAGTCCTGAATAACCAGAACCGATTGAGCCACTTAAGGTCAGCGATGGATACCAGCCACTCTTCGCAGCACCTAGTTGACGGTCCCATTGCATCAACGAATACTCTGCTCGTTTGATCTCTGGCATAGCGCCTTCCGCATATCCATAAACGGTGGACGTTCGCTCCAAAACCATGGCGCTGTCAGCATCTACGTTAGGACGCTTCAAACTCAGGGTCTCATCCGCAGGTACGAGCATCAGCTGTTTCAATTGCAGCATGGCCAACTGCAGGTCATTCCTCCGTAAGGTCAAGGTAGAACGGTCGCGCGCCAATTGCGCTTCCAATTCATATTGCACGCCGATGTTTGATGCTCCTGCGGCAACCAGCTTTTCTACGCGGTCCAATTGCCTTACGCTTATGCCCACTTGCTGCTCAGCTGCATTGATCAACTCTTCCACCATCAACACCTGAAGAAAGGCCCCTGCAACGCTGAGTGCGATGTCATTCTTCTGCGCTTCAAGGTCATACTTACTGGCCTCTAGGGATGCTTCTTGTGCTTTGATGTTCTGGTAATTCTGAAAACCGTTGAAGAGGTCAATACCCGTAGCCAGTCCAAAAGAGTTACTCTGTACCCGTGTGGTGGCAAACTGGTTGGTAAAGGGATCGATCCGTTGACCCCAGTTATAGTTGTGGGAGGCAAACGCGTTCAGGTTAGGAAGCACATTGGCTTGTGTACTCCTCAACTGCGACTCACTGGCCTCCATGTTCAATTCAGACTGCTTCACTTGGAGGTTATTCTCCCAGGCTTTTTGAATGCAATCATTCAGTGACAGGGTAGTTTGGCCAACACCAAAGAAGGGTACAAAGAGAAGTAGGAGTAAAACGTGCGACTTCATGGCACAAATGTATCAGGGCTTTGTATCCGAGCACATAAAAATGACATGAGCGGCACGAAATGCGGATGAGTGCTTCCGAAAGGGGCTTATTGTCCTTGGGAACGGTCTTGATTCAGTTTTCTGAAGAGCAGTATGCCCATACCGATCAAGAGTGCGTAGGGGATTCCCATGAGGTAGAGAATACCCGCGTTCAAGCCTTCAGCCAGTTCACTTCCTGACTTCTGGCTCGATTCCACTACTGCGCTACACATGCTGCATTGCGCGTCGGCACCAGCGGTGAAGACGAAGAGTAAAAAAGCTATGAGTACGAGTTGTTTCATCAATGAATAAACAAAGGTAATACGCATCGGTTCACCCTAGCCGTAATAGGGAGAGATCATCAGGTATACCACCACTCCGGTGATCGATACATAAAGCCATAATGGGAACGTGATACGTGCGATCTTCTTGTGCTTATCAAACTTTCTCGCCCAAGCCCGCACAAAAGTGATGAGTACCAAAGGAACGATCACAATGGCAAGGATGATGTGGGTAATGAGAATGAACAAGTACACCGTGCGCATGATGCCTTCTCCGCCATAACTTGTGCTTTCGTGGGTGGTGTGGTAAAGCACATAGCTGATCAAGAACAGTGCACTCAATACAATCGCGGTTGTCATCACGAGTTGATGCGCATCACGCTTACCTCGCTTGATCAACACAACACCGAGTATCAAGAGCAGGCTCACCGTACCATTGATGGTAGCGTTCAATGCAGGAAGAAAATCCAATGCACCATCGGGCACTTCGAATTTCGGTGTTACATAGATGATTCCCACAGCAGCAGCCAACACAGCAGCTACGATATAGATGAGTCGATTGTAGTTTATTTCTTTTTCTCCTTCCATGTCAAATACGGTTCTTGCAACAACAGTTTTACGGCATCTTCCAGCTTACGGTTCTCCTTGTAAACGCGAGAATCGAAGAAGGAACGAATCACACCCGATTGATCGATCAACACAAAGTACTTGCTTGGTAGATCATGCACGCTCGGCTCCTTCTCGGTAGCGACAAACACATAGTCTAAAAACGCTTGTAAGTCTGCACTATCGGTGGCTGTAATGAAACTCCAGTTGGTCATTTCAGGCAGGTGGTTCGCGTGAAGGTCTGCGAGGGTTGCCTGTGCCACATTCGCATCCAGACTCAAGCTCAGCACAGACCATTGGTCGCGTTCTGGAAGTTCATTCAGGTAGTTGACCAAGGTGACGCCCTTCTTCTTGCATGGCTCATCGCAAGGATTGGAGAACACATCGAGCACGATCGGCTTTCCGCTCCAATCAGAGAGTTGCTTGCGCTCTCCGTTGTGGTCGATCAGGCTCAGATCAGGAACAGGTTGGTATACCGTATCCCCTTCTGCATTCACTTCGTAGCTGCCAAACGAGGCGATCTTTTCCACGCGATGCTCCCCCAACGAAAAGAGCATGTAAATGATGGACGGAAAGAGCAGAATGATGATGAGGTAAATTCCCTTACGCATATCAAGTATCATAAAAAAGGCTTCCTAAGTAACACTCAAGAAGCCTCTTTGTTAATGCTTTTCGACGATCGTTAAACCCAGCCGATGAAATTCTTCACTTCATGGATGAAGCTAGATTCCGTCAACAGGATAAACATCAAATACAAGATGAAGATCGCGTAAGGAATCAGGATCACGTTTCTCAATGACTTGCGCTCATCGCCCAGGTGCATGAACACCATTACAATGTAGCCTGCCTTTACCAAGGTCATTACGATGAAGGCAACTTTAATGCTTGCCCAAGCCCAGCCGTTCGGGTCTAGGGTTGATTTACCCCATATGATACCCATGGCTACTTCAACCGCGGTGATGATTGACAACAAAGCGGTAACGAAGAATATTTTCTTTCTGATTTTCTTGCCGTCTTCCTCGCTGTGGTGCGCGTGAAGGGAATACTCAATGATATCGTCTCTTTCCATCTCGGTGTTCAGAATTAGGTTAGATCAAGTAGAAGAAGGTAAATACGAATACCCATACCAAGTCAACAAAGTGCCAGTATAGACCAACCTTCTCAACCATTTCATAGTGTCCGCGCTTCTCATACCATCCTTGAATCGAGCGGATCAAGATCAACAAGTTGATGATTACTCCACTCAAAACGTGCGTTCCGTGGAAGCCCGTTATGAAGAAGAAGAAGTTCGCGTACAACTGAGGGCCATACTCGTTGCGATCCAAGTTAGCACCCTGAATGTGTTGGTTATTCTCACGAATATCTGCAATCAACGCTTGATCGGTGATTTGCTGTCCGGTGTGCAAATTCTCTAGGGTCATGGTCTGTGAAGCCTCATCGATATCGAGGCGTGCCATGGTTCCGTCTTGCATCACGTAAGCTCCGTACTCCGAGCCATTGATGAAGGTTGCCCACTCCCAAGCCTGTGAACCCAAGAAGATCGCACCTCCTAAGACGGTGAACAACATCCACTTAATTACTCCTTTCTTGTCCATCCGATGGCCCGCTTCAACTGCCAACACCATGGTCACCGAGCTGATGATCAGAATAAAGGTCATCAAGGCAACGTACATCAAGGTTAAGTGTGCGTGGGTGAATGGAAAGTGGAAGAAGATCTCTTCCGTGATCGGCCACGTGTCCGCAAGGTGATGACGAGCAAAACCCAAAGCGGTCAAGAAACCACCAAAGGTCAAGGCATCCGAGATGAGGAAGAACCACATCATCATCTTACCATAGGAAACGCTAAATGGCGATCGTCCTCCTCCCCAGAGTTCCGCCTTATCGATTGCTTGTGTTGCTTCTCCAGCCATGTTCAAACAAAAAAAGAATTAATAGGATTTCGGATGCAATGTTAACGAATAAAGACTAAAAATAGCAGCAAGTAAATCCAAAGGATGTCCAAAAAGTGCCAATAGGTAGCGGCTACTCCGATTCCAACATGGTAGTCTGCTGAATATTTCTTCAAATAAGCCTTCACAGATGTAAAAATCAGCGCGATGATTCCCCCAGCCAAGTGAGCCAAGTGCAGACCTGAGATCGCATAAAGGAAGGACCCAGCTGCATTGGATTCTCGTCCCGCGAAGAACACGCCCATATCCACCAATTCTCCCCACGCTTTGAACTGTAGGATGGTAAATACAACCCCTAAAACCAGGGTAGCAAGAAGCATGTTGGTTGTCTGCTTCAGGTTGTCTTTCTTGATCGCGCTTTGCGCCATCCACATCGTAACGCTGCTAAGAACGATCACAGCCGTGCTGATGTAAAAGGTCTGTGGAAGTTCAAAATAAAGCCAATTGCCTTCTGCTTGTCGCACTACATAAGCACTGGTCATTCCTGCAAAGAGCATCACGATGCTCACAATGCCCACCCAAAGCATGGGTTTCGCTGTTCTGGCCTTGATGTCTCTTGCTTCTTCTTCTGATATATACGTTGCCATAATGTTTGTTTACTGTTCCTAGATCAAATAGAGTAACTGTATGATTGGTAGATAAACAAACGAGGCCAACATCAGTTTAAGCGCCGACTTCTCGCTAAGGTCATTGAATAAACGCACGGCAAACCACGCAAAGCCCAGTCCCATCAGGGTAACGGCAACCAACACAAAGGTGTTCGGCTCAGTAAAGAGGATCGGAAACAGGCTGATCGGAATCAAGAATAAGGTGTAAATCAAAATATAGAAAGCCGAAGTCTTGCTCTTGCCACTCGACGAAGGCATGAGACGGAAACCCGCTTTTGAGTAATCGCCATCGGCCTTCCAAGCAATGGCCCAGAAGTGTGGGAATTGCCAGATGAACTGGGTGGCGAAGAGCACACCAGGAATCAGTCCAAAATCATTCGTAGCTGCTACGTAGCCGAGCATCGGTGGAATGGCACCGGGAAAAGCTCCTGCGAATACGGCAATCGGACCTACACGTTTCAAGGGGGTATAAACCGCTACGTATAGGAATAAGGCCAAGGTACCGAGCAAACCACTCAAAGGATTCAACCCAAACCAAAGCATCGCCGCACCGGCAATGCCGAGTCCACATGCCAACCAAAATGCCTCTCCGCTCGAAAGTCTGCCATCAGGGATCGGTCTATCTGCAGTTCGCTTCATCAGCTTATCAAAATCTTTCTCGATGATCTGGTTGAATGCGTTGGATGAACCGGTGATCATGAAGCCGCCTAAGATAAGGTAGAAAATGTCCATCCAAACCACTTGTGGTAGATCCACCGCAAAGAAATAGCCGGTCAATGCACTAAAGACCACCAACGACGCAAGCCTAAGCTTGGTCAGCTGAGCATAGTCTGTTGCTTTTGCTTTGAACGAAACCGCTATGGAAAGGGAACGCGCCTTCATGAGGTGTGCAAATGTATGCAGGAGGGAATATTGTTGGGTCTATTTTTCATGTTTTCTTCATCGTATAAGACAAGTTTCGGGGTCATCTGTTCAATCGGTTCGACCGCGAATAGCGTACCTTCGGCGCCGTGGCGGGCATCTACATCCATATCCCTTTTTGCAAGCAGGCGTGCACCTATTGCGACTTCCATTTTTCTACGCAGCAAACACTGAGAAAACCGCTGATCGATGCGCTTTGTAAAGAAATCGATGACCGCTTAAGCAAAAGTGCAACGGCATTTAAGACCTTGTACTTCGGCGGGGGCTCGCCCTCCATCCTCAACGCGGATGAATTGCAACAATTATTTGATGTGCTCAACAAGCACCTCGATGTAAGCGAACTCAAAGAGGTTACCCTGGAAAGCAACCCCGATGACCACACCTCAGAAAAGCTTGAGCTATGGCGTTCGCTGGGAATCGATCGTCTGAGCATCGGCATTCAGTCCTTCATCGACCGCGATCTGAAATTCATGAACCGCGCCCACAATGCAGAAGAAGCACGGCACTGCGTGGCTCGAGCCAGAGCAGCGGGGTTTGAAGCCTTGACCATCGATCTGATCTACGGAATCCCCGGACAAAGCCATACCGAATGGCAATCGAACGTGCAAAAAGCCATTCAACTGGAGGTGGATCACATCAGTGCGTATTGTTTGACGGTGGAAGAACGAACCGCACTGCATCATCAAGTGGAAAAAGGACACGTTGAAGAAGTGAGCGATGAGGAGATAGAAAAGCAATACCTCTTCCTCCACCGTAAGCTGGAGGATTGCGGTTTTGAACACTATGAGATCTCGAATTTCGCCAAAGCTGGTAAGCGCGCTCAACACAACCGCAGCTATTGGAAAGGCACCCCGTACATCGGAATCGGTCCGGCCGCACACAGCTTTGATGGCCAGCAAACCCGTAGATGGAACATCGCCAACAATCCACTATACATCAAAGCCCTAGCAAACAACACCCCCTACTGGGAATCCGAAACCCTCACAGAAACCGAGCGCACCAACGAGATCCTCATCACCGGCCTCCGCACCCGAAAAGGAGTTGATCTTAACCAGCTACCCGAGTCGCACCGCAATTCAATTCAGGCCCAAACAGAAAACTATCAAGCAAAGCATCCAGGGCTCCTGGTTTTGGAAGAAGGTCTCCTACGCATGAACCCAGAGGCGTGGTTGTTGACAGATCAAGTGTTGAAGGAGGTGGTTTTTTGAGTTGAGACAAAAGACGAAAGACAATAGACAAAAGACTTTTTGACTATGCCTAAAAATGGTTGGCAACTTCGAATGTGCTGCTAGCTTCTGGCTGCTAGCGGCTGGCTGTTGGCATTTTGAAGAGGTATTAGGAATTAGGTACAAGGTATTAGGAGCGGAGCGAGCTCAACGATCACGCCTTAGCGTGAGCGTTAATCAAGTATTAGGTATAAGGATGCGTTCGATGAGAACCGTGAACGTAGCTGTCAGGTCGAGTACCCACGCTCCAGGCGTGGTTGTATCGAGACGCGGCAGCGGAACGGGGTTCAGACAAAAGATGAAAGACAAAAGACAAAGGACACCTGTCCGTCTCTGGCGGACAAGCACGAGTACCTAGCTCCAAAACCATTTTGTAGCTGTCATGCTCAGGGTTCTCCGCCCGGAGGTGGAGAACGTCTCGAAGCGCGGCAGCGGGTTCACGTCCGCAGGTCCTGTCCTTCTCGATACACGTCTCCGCCACACTTGCGTGCGGCAGATCCGCACTAAGCCTGAGGCGCACAAGTCGAAGTGACAGCAAACGATTTCGCCTAGCCCCTAGCTCCTAGCCCCCTCTTAAGCCTTGCAACTTAAGACTCCCCCTGACAGCCGATAGCTGATAGCTGATAGCTGATAGCTGACAGCTGACAGCTGATAGCCGACAGCTGCCAGCTCTTACGTACCTTCGCATCGTGATCGGAAATAAGAAACATTACCTCATTGCCGGGGCTACCGGTTTGATTGGGAAGCAGTTGGTGAAGCTGCTGTTGGATGACCCTAAAACAGGGAAGGTGAGCAGCCTTGTGCGCAGACCTAGTGGGTTGGAGCACAAGAAATTGCAAGAGATCCACATCAATTGGGATCAATTCACCGAGAAGGACCTGCCGCAACATGTGGACGCCAGCTTTTGCTGCTTGGGCACCACGATGAAAAAGGCCGGAAGCAAGGATGCGTTCAAGACCGTAGATTTTGACTACGTGCTTAAGTTGGCGGTCTTCAGTCAGCGCAAGAACATTCCGCAGTTCCACGTGGTGAGCGCCGCTGGGGCAGATACCGGTTCGCGCGTTTTCTACAACCGCGTTAAAGGCAACATGGAGAACGAACTCGAAAAGCTGAAGAAGATCAAGTCAATTTACGTCTATCGCCCAAGCATGCTCCTCGGTGATCGCGATGAGTTTCGTTTGGGAGAAACCCTCGGCAAGATCGCGATGAAGGCCTTTTCCTTCCTCACACCTAAATCCTACAAGGCCATCTATGACGTGCAAGTGGCCATGAGCATGCTCCACCATGCCAAGGATGCCAAGAAAGGCTACCACGTGGTAGACAATGCCGCCATGCACGATCTCACCTAAGTCGTTTTCTAGGGCGTGTCCCCCGAGGACTCGGGGGGTCGGGCTGTACGCTGTACTCCTCCCCACGCCGTTGGCGTGGCTGCGGGGTGTCGCTGCCATCCCTCACGCGGTTCACAGCTTTTTTCCACAGTACTTCGTTTCAACGCGCGGATTGATTTTCTTCGTAAGCGTGGCGCTCCCCCTTGATACACCGATCGAATTCCTCAAAGGCGTAGGTCCTACCCGAGCTGCACTCCTCACACAAGAGTTGCACATCCGCACGGTAGAAGACCTCGTGCACCACTTCCCCTTTCGCCACATTGATCGCAGTCAATTCTACGCCATCCGTGATGTAGATCCAGATGCGGCACTGGTGCAGATCAAAGGAAAATTCATCCGCCTAGATAGCATCGGCGATAAACGCGCTACCCGCATGGTAGGCGTGTTCCAAGATGAACAAGGCGATGTCATGGAGGTGGTCTGGTTTCGCGGCATCACCTGGATCAAAAAGTCCATTGTCACCAATGAGGCCTACGTGCTCTTCGGCAAGCCAGGCATCTACCGCAACAAGCTGCAGATGACCCACCCAGAGATCGAGAAGGCGTCTGAGTTTGCCAAGCCGCTCAAAGGCGGACTCGAAGGCGTCTATGCCACCACCGAAAAACTCAAGGCCCGTAAGATCGATAGCCGCGCCTTGCGCAAGCTCATCCAAACCGCGCTGCCGGAGGTGATCGGCACTTATAAAGACACCTTGCCTGCCTATGTCATCAAGCGGCAACAGCTCTTGAGCAAGGCCGCTGCCATGCAACACATCCACTTTCCGGCAGACACCAGCTTGTTGGCAGCAGCCGAACGCACCTTGAAATTTGAAGAGCTTTTCTACGTGCAGATGCGCCTACTCAAGGTAAGAGCAAATCGCAACGAAACGGTGAAAGGATTGGTCTTCGAAGCCATCGGTGAGCATTTCAATACCTTCTACAACCAGCATCTACCCTTTCCGCTCACGAATGCCCAAAAGCGCGTCATCAAAGAGATCCGCAAAGACATGGGCAGTGGCATGCAGATGAATCGCCTGCTGCAAGGTGATGTGGGCAGCGGTAAGACCATCGTGGCGTTAATCTGCGCCCTCATAGCCATCGACAACGGCTACCAAGCTACCATCATGGCTCCTACAGAGATCCTGGCGCAACAGCATTACGCTTCCCTGTTTGAGCTGTTGGCAGAAATGCACATCAACGTTGCCTTGCTCACAGGTAGCTCCAAATCTGCCTACCGAAAGAAACTGCATGCGGGCTTGGAGAACGGGCAAATCCACCTCCTCATCGGCACCCACGCCTTGTTGGAGGATAAAGTGAAATTCCACAACCTCGGACTGGTGGTCATCGATGAGCAACACCGCTTTGGCGTGGCACAACGCTCTAAGCTTTGGAAGAAGAATACCCGTCCACCGCACATTCTGGTGATGACCGCCACCCCCATACCACGCACCTTGGCCATGACCGTTTACGGAGACCTCGAAGTGAGCATCATCGACGAGCTTCCGCCCGGCAGAAAATCCATCAAGACCGTGCATCGATTTGACAGCCACCGCCTGCAGGTATTCGGTTTTATGAAGGAAGAGATCAAGAAAGGTAGACAGGTCTATGTGGTCTATCCGCTCATTGAAGAGTCGGCAAAGATGGACTACAAAGACCTGATGGACGGTTACGAAAGCATCGTTCGGGCCTTTCCGCAACCGGAGTATCAGGTAGCCATCGTACATGGTAAAATGAAACCTGAAGACAAGGATTACGAAATGCAGCGCTTTGCGGAGGGAAAGTGCCAGATCATGGTCGCCACCACGGTGATCGAAGTGGGCGTGAACGTTCCGAATGCCTCGGTCATGATCATTGAGAGCGCGGAGCGGTTCGGACTGTCCCAGCTGCACCAGCTGCGCGGACGTGTAGGCAGAGGTGCGGATCAAAGCTTCTGCATTCTGATGACCGGAAACAAACTCAGCAATGAAGCCCGCTCCCGCATGAGCACCATGGTAGAGACCAACGATGGCTTCCGCATTTCAGAGGTAGACCTCAAGTTGCGAGGCCCGGGCGACATCATGGGTACGCAACAAAGCGGTGCATTGAACTTCAGCATAGCAGATATCGTGCGCGACACCGAGCTCTTGGATGCTGCACGGGAAGAGGCCAGTTACATTTACGACAACGATCCGAAACTGGAACACCCCAGCCTCCAACCCGTGAAGTTGCATCTGCAGCAAGTGATGATGCGCATGCCCAATTGGGCGCGGATCTCTTGACCTGAACACTGAGCAACCACATTACGTTAGACCACTACTATGAAAAAGACATACGCCACCATCAACCTCATCGTAGTCATCACGATGATCGCTGTAAACTACTATGCTAGCATTGTCGGCATCAACGGCAATACCATGGGAAAACTGAGCGCTGAATACTACAACCTCTTCACACCTGCCGGCTATGCCTTCAGCATTTGGGGGTTGATCTTCATCGGACAACTCTTTCATGCTTACTATCAGATCAAGAAAGCCTTTTGGGATACCAAGCACAATGATTTCCTATTAGACATCGGTCCGTGGCTCATCATCACCAACCTCGCGAACATGGCCTGGATCTTTGTTTGGTTGAATGAATGGACCGGTTTGAGTGTACTGGTGATGCTGACCATCCTCTTCTCTTTGACCAAGATCATCATCAACCTGAACATGGAGCGTTGGGATGCTCCATTTAAGGTCATTCGCTGGATCTGGTGGCCGATCGTAAGCTACGCCGGTTGGATCGCGGTGGCTATGATTGCCAATATTGCCGCCTACTTGGCCAAGATCGAGTGGGAGTGGTTGTTCAGCGAGGAGAGCTGGACCATCATCATGATCGGTGTGGCTACTGCATTGAACCTCTTCATGCTGATCACCCGAAGCATGCGCGAATTTGCTGCCATCGGAGTTTGGGCATTGCTCGCCATCGCGGTCAAACACTGGGGCGAGATCCCGAGTTTGCAATGGACGGCTCTTGGTGGTGTTGGGGTATTGATCATGGCCATGAATTTCCACGCTTACATCCATTGGGACACCAACCCATTGAACAAGATGCTACAAAAGAAGAAAGCATCCTAAAAATGAAAACCCCGCCTTTTGGCGGGGCCCTCTACCTAACTAAACAGCGAAAGTTTTTGCCAAATATCCCCTCCGCCGAAGCGGAGGGGGTGAATGTTCCGCAGGATACTAGACCCTGCGAAAGCCTCAGCTGCCACTTGGCGGGTCAGCAGCTGCGGGCTGACTAATGATGTGTAGGAGTGCTTGCATCTCCGCGTTGCGCACGTTCACCTGAAGGTTGGTAAGTTCTGAGATCACTCCGATCAATGGGATCTTATAGAAGTGGTAGGCAGCCCAATCCACCTGCTTACCCTCTATCGTGTAGTTTTTCTCGGTATCGAAGGGAAGCAATTCACCCATGGTAGCTTGAAGTCCGGGCTCGTAGGCTCCGAGGACCTCTGCCTCGAAGGCTTCCACTGCTTCCACCACGCGATCGATGTGAAACTCGGCATGTTCACCTTCACCCCGAAACAAGATGTGAGTGGGCACATCATAGCTGAAACGCTGGTTCAAGGCACTGGCGCGAATCGTTTTCGCCTCTTCTATGCTTACACCCTCGGTATAAGCGATCAAGTGATGCTTGTAGGCATCCAGAAGAGCAACCGTTGCACTCGCATTCTTGCGCAAGGCGCTCACCATTTCAGAGCTACCGGCACGTTCGTACAAGGCATCGATCTCCATGTAGCGATCATTGGCGTTAGCCAACTCTTCAGAGATCAGGGCCAATCCTCGGTTCATTTCAGAGCTGGTGCGCATATTGGTCAAGGCGAATACCAAGATCAAGCAGGTCATCGCCACCAAGGCGGCAGATAAGGTCACAGGCTTATTGGAAGACTGCTTGTATTGACGGAAAAAATAGATCGGCACATAGAAGAGACCGAGTGTGGTCATACCGCCGATCAACAAAAAACCAGCACCTGGCCAGTGCATGATCTTGAAAGTGACACCGACCGCAGTCAAGCCGAGTCCCACAAAGCCCGAGATGTGCTGCAAAGCATCACCTCTCGGCGACTCCTTCAGTTTGTGGATCAAGAGGGTAGGCAGATAGAGTAAGCTTAAAATGCCGCCCCCGAGCACTACCATTATGCTAGCCCCCGGCCAATGCATGAGTTTGAAGATCGTCCCCGCCAAGAGAAGAAATGCACTAGTCAACCCGAATACAAATGCTACTTTTTTCATGGTTTCATTCATTTCGGTTAATAATTCAAAAGTTTGTTGTTGGACCTGTTTTAAGCCCCCGGGTCCAAAGAGCTTGATCGTATCGGCGAAAGCCTGCTCGAAAGCTTGACCACCGTCCATTTTATGTTCTATTGAAGTGCACACATGATCGAGAAGGTCATCGTGCAACTCATCTTGCGCTACGCCGTGCTGGCGGATGTAAGCGCTGATCAGTTCAATTTGATGTTCGTTCAATTCAGCCATGGTATGCAGTAGTTAGGGTGTAATTATTGAGTAGACGATTCATGGTTTTGGAGAACTCTTTGAATTCTTCTACCAAGCTCGCAGCGCTTTCTGTTCCTTCTTTGGTTAAGCGGTAGTACTTCCGCACGCGCTTTCCGATGCTCACCTTCTCGGTCAGGAGCAATCCATCCGCCTCCAGGCGATGCAACAACGGATAGAGTGCTCCTTCCGTAAGTTGGATCTTCCCTTCGGTTTCCTCCTTGACGTGTTGGGTGATCTCGTAGCCATACATCCTACCTTTCTTGGCCAAGAGACTCAGCACCACCGTTTTTAAAGTTCCTTTTATCAGCTCATTCGAATACATAAGGCAAATATACATCTGTTTCTTATGTATCAAAGTAAATTACATAATTTACTTAGGTATATAAAATCAACCCACTGATTTTCAATTGAATTAATTTGTAGCGTATCCTAAAGGCGCGAAACACAAGCCGATAAGTCCTCGTATATTTGATCTTTCAGAACCATAAGCTCATGATGAATCGTTTATTCTTTGTCCTTATCCTTGGTGCTGCTGTTTCACTCACCACCAGCTGCGAGAAGAACCGCATCGAAAACAATTGCTGCACGGATGAATACCGCATCGTAACCACGCGCTACGAGACACCGGATTCGTTTAACCTCTACATCGCGCAAGCGTTCACACCGAACAACGATGGTGTAAACGATTACTTCACCGCACGTGGAAGAGGATATGAGATCGAAAGCATGATCATTCGCGACGGGAGACAAGAGGTATTCAACCTCAAGGATCACTTGGAACCATTTTGGGACGGACGCGATGTGAAGGACGGTTCATACGACTACACCTTCGAGCTCAGGCTGAGCAACAGCGAACTGATCGAAGTAGAAGGCAGTGTTTGTGTATTGAAACCCGGCGCAGTAAGTGACCGCAACTACGACCTGAAGCGCGAAAAGATCTGCGATTGCCTGATGGACGACATGATAGACGATCGTGAAGGCGCAGTTAAGGCCCCAGCTGAATGCCCGGAGGGTTCTGCATACGGTCAAGACAACGACGAGTGATCGTCGATTCCCTTCTCATCCTCTTTCAACGAGATCTTGGGCGATTGCGCGATGAGATCTATGCCTTTCCAAATGATGATTCACTCTGGAAGGTAAAGGATGGAATCACCAACACGGCTGGTCATCTGGTGCTGCACCTCGTAGGAAACCTGCGTCACTTCATCGGACATGTGATTGGCGAAAGCGGCTATGAACGCGATCGCGCCCATGAATTTGGCACTACCTTCATGCAACGGGAAGATTTACTCGACCGCATCGATGCATGTGAGCGGGAAGTGGTTGCTGCTTTATCTGAGTTCAACGAGGACCTGCTGAACACAAACTACCCGATCGAAGTATTCGGTGAGCCAATGACCTATGCTTTCTTTCTTCAGCATTTGAACGGCCATTTCAATTACCACCTGGGGCAGATCAACTACTACCGCCGGTTAGGTAAAAAATAAAGGCTGCCAACTTTCGCTGACAGCCTTCCCCTTCATGAACCCAGAGGTCTCAAAAGGTAACTCGTAAATGAAAGATCAGCATTGAACAAGTCTGCGTTTTTGCTCTTATATCTTTGCCGACCAAATTGAGCATGCACATGAAGCGAAGCACATCAGACCGACTGTACGAAGAAGCCAAACAATACCTTCCCGGAGGAGTGAATAGCCCCGTGCGGGCTTTCCGATCCGTGAATGGTGCTCCTATTTTTTTTGAGAAGGGAAAAGGCAGTCAGGTTTGGGATGCAGACGGCAACCAGTACACCGACTTCTGTTGCTCATGGGGTCCGCTCATTTTGGGACACGCAAACGACCAGGTCCTGTCTGATGTGAGTGAGGTGATGATGAACGGCACCTCCTTTGGCGCACCGAGCAAGTATGAAAGTGAATTGGCGAGACTCATCGTTGAGAATCATCGTTTCATTGAGAAGATCCGATTTGTGAATTCGGGTACCGAGGCGGCGATGAGTGCGATCCGTTTGGCGCGAGGATATACGGGAAAGAACAAGGTGGTGAAGTTTGAAGGATGTTACCATGGACACGTAGACTCGCTTATGGTGAAAGCGGGGTCAGGATTAGCAACGCTGGGCACGAGCACGTCTGCGGGAATTCCGGAGTCTTATGTCAAAGAAACGATCGTACTGCCCCTCAATAATGAGGACGCAGTGAACGAAGCAATCGAGAAATATGGTGATGACATCGCCTGCATTGCGATCGAGCCGATTCCGGCAAACAACGGACTTCTACTCCAAGACAAGAACTTTTTGCAGTTCTTACGCAAGCGATGCGATGAGACGGGCATCCTGCTCTTTTTTGATGAGGTGATCTCAGGCTTCCGCGTATCCTTTGAAGGTGCTGCTGGCTATTACGGCATCAAGCCCGACATGATCGCTTTCGGAAAGATCATCGGCGGTGGCTTCCCCGTGGGTGCTTATGGTGCCTCCAGCAAAGTGATGGATCACATCGCACCAGACGGACCGGTTTACCAAGCTGGAACCTTGAGTGGAAACCCTGTTGCCATGGCAGCGGGTATCGCACAGCTGAAGCAATGTTTGAAACCGGGCTTCTACGATGCGCTTGAAGCAAAGACAAAGCGCATGGTAGAACGTGTTCAAGCTGTTGCGGATGAAAAAGGCTGGCCCTTCCACATGTTCCACGTTGGATCCATTTTCTGGATGTCATTCAGCAACAAGAACAAAGTGCAGCGATCAGACGAGATCGATCCGAACTCCAGCGAACGTTTCAAGGTGTTCTTTGACGACATGTTAGCGCAGGGCATGTACGTTGGTCCGAGCTCTTACGAAGTAGGCTTCGTTTCCTATGCCCACACCGAAGAAGAGTTAGCGCGCGCCGCTGAAGCCATGATCCATGCCCTCGACCGCGCATACGCTCAGTAAATCGGCGATTGCTAAGGTTGGCAAAGGCTATGACCTTATTGCCAACATCTATGACGGTGCAGTGCGCGTGGTTTTCGGCCAGTCCCTTGCACAGCTGCAACACGATGCCATCGAACGGCTGAACAAAGCAGCGCACATCAGCATTATCGGCGGCGGAAGCGGAACGATCTTACGGCAACTTATGGATAAAGATGCTGCGCAACATTACGCTTACATCGAAGCTTCGATGCGGATGTTGGACAAAGCAAAGGCCAGGCTTACGAGTCACGAGACCTTACGCGTTGATTTTACCGCGACCATTCCTGAAGACCTTACAACGGACATCATCATACTTCCGTTTGTTCTTGACTGCTACCCTTCTGAAGAGGTGAAAGCGATGCTCACAGCATGCTCAACGCATCTAAGAGCTGGCGGAAAGCTGTTGGTGATCGACTTCAACTTAGATAAAGACCACGGTTTCCAAGGGAGTTGGTATCACCGTGCCTTCATTCGTCTCCTATACGGGTTTTTCCGAATCACAGGTGGTAGTCGTACGACTTCTTTGCCCCCTGTCTTTTCCCTCGCAAACGATCTATTCGGAAAAGGAATACCAATTGCAAGTCGTTATCAGCAATGGATCTTAGCATCGGTTTATCAAGCTGAAAGTAAAAAATTGCAGGCGGCGTAGAGAACGATCAAGCCTTCGAAGACCACGGTGTATCGAACGTCGCTCCAGCTTGTTTTCATCTGGAGTAAAGCGAGCAAAAGGGGGAGTCCGACCATCAGCGGTGGCAGAAAAGTAAGCCATGCATCACCCAGAGCTACACCGCGCCAGATAACAGATGCTACCCACATCAAGCAAACGATCAGTGCGATGCGTTGCGCCTTCACCCACCCGAGTCGGGTTCCCAAGGTAGCCAAGCCGGCATCTCGGTCGTTGAGGATGTCTCGCATCTCAAAGGGTATGGTTACCGCCAAGAGAAAAAGGCAGCGTTGTGCCAAGAGCGGAAAATGCCCGTTCGAGAAAAGCGCATCGATACCATTCGCCTCAAACAACGGAAACCCGAGGGTTAAATAGCTGACAACGGTTGCAATGATCAACGGCTTGGCCAGAGGAATATCTCGAAACCGTTGCCATCCAGAACGCGAAGGGATCACGGGGATTGTATACCCAACGGAAGTGATACCGGCCGGCACGAGCCATACCACTGCATCCGCATCAAAGTTGGGCAGGATGAGGAGCAGCAAGAACACCGCAAAGCTCATGGCATATTTCATCCATTCAGACCGCCTCAGCACCCAACGGTGACGCGCTCCAAGTTGAGTGGGTGGTATATAATCGATCTTATAAAGGCGATGGAACGAGTAGAGCACGAAACTCCCCAACCAAACACTCACGGGAACATACCATCGAACATCGAGGTCATTCAACAAGCCATAACTGCTGAAGGTGAGTACGGCCAACACGGTCGCCACGAAAACATTGGAATAAATCAGGCCTTGAACGAGGTACTTCAAGGGCATCAAGGTTGAGCGCGTACGACTTGTCCACCGGCAAAACCACCAACCGTACCGATCAAACCACCGGTCAAGGCCTTAAAGAGTCGTTTGTTGCGCGCGGTTCGCTCAAAACCCAGCACGTATGCCTCTTGCTTGGCCAGCTCAGGATCGTCGATCTTATTCTTTGGGATCTTCGAAGGCGGAATGCCTGCCACCACGAGGTAAACGAAAGGAACCGCAAAAGAGATAACCGATCCAGAAAACACAAAACCGAGGGCAGTCGTTGCCGGAACACCGATGGCCCAGGCCCAATTACCACGGTAGTATTCCATCGCATCTTGCTCTCCTTTTATGTAATAGCGCATCTCCTGTTCCGTGTAATAGTTACCGATGGCGATATCCATTAAATAGACCACGCGTTCTTCACCATTGGCATCGGTAATCGAGAACACACGCTCCGCATCCAACTTCCGCGCTTTTGATGTTCCGTTCTTCTTGAAATAATCGTAGTAAATGAAGGCGCTATCCTCTCCGGTCACAGTGCCTTGAACGGTTTCACCAGACATCATGAGAATGTCATGTTCCGCCTGCGAAAAGACCGAAAAATAAAATCCAAAAAGCACGAGAAGAAGCGGTCCGCGCGTGATCATGATGCAAACATGGAAAAATAAAGCATATCCCCCTCAAACCATACGACAGATATCATGTTATCTCATACCTAAATTCAGACTTCTGCAAAGTATATTTGCAGCCTTATTTTTGAGTGGATATGACACGACATGATTCTTTCCAATTGAGGCATATCGGTCCGCGCCGTGAGGAAGTGGATAGCATGCTTCAAACCGTAGGTGTTTCAAGCTTGGACCAACTGATCGATGAGACCATTCCGGACTCGATCAGAATGAAGAAACCCTTGAACCTCGATGAAGGCATTTCTGAGTTCCAATTCCTTGAGATGATCCAAGAGATCGGAGAAGAGAATCAGGTTTTCAAGAATTTCATCGGACAAGGCTATTACGGTACCGTAACGCCGTCTGTCATCAAGCGCAACATCTTGGAAAACCCAGGGTGGTATACCGCTTACACCCCCTATCAAGCAGAGATCTCACAAGGTCGACTGGAAGGTCTATTGAATTTCCAAACGGTGGTTTCTGACCTGACCGGTTTGGAGATCGCGAACGCGAGTTTGTTGGATGAAGGAACTGCAGCGGCCGAGGCGGCCATCATGTTGTTCCACAGCCGAACCAAGGAGCAAGAACGCAATAATTGCAACAAATTCTTCATCGATGAATTCTGCTTCACGGCTACCATTCACGTAGTAAAAGCAAAGTGCGAGGCCCTCGGCATCGAGGTGATCATCGGCACAGCTGATCAAATCGCATTGGATGAAAGCTACTTCGGAGCGCTTGTTCAGAGTCCGAATAAAGAAGGTGTTATCAGCGACTATTCGCCTTTGGTGAAGCAAACCAATGAAATGGGCATCAAGTTAGTGGTTGCATCTGACCTACTTGCTCTTTGCATGCTCAACCCTCCTGGTGAGTGGGGAGCAGACGTGGTTGTGGGTAGCTCGCAGCGCTTCGGTGTACCGATGGGATATGGCGGACCTCACGCAGGCTTCTTCGCTACACGTGATGACTACAAGCGACACATCCCAGGGCGGATCATCGGGGTATCGATTGACCGAGAGAACAAGCCCGCACTTCGCATGGCGCTTCAAACACGTGAGCAGCACATCCGAAGAGACAAGGCAACCAGCAATATCTGTACGGCCCAGGCCTTGCTTGCGATTATGGCATCGATGTATGCGGTTTATCATGGTCCAGCCCGCCTGAAGGCGATCGCTGAGGAAACTGCCCAGAAGGCACGCAGGCTTGCAGACAGCTTGAAGAGTGCCGGTGTGAAGATCGTTCACGATGCATACTTCGATACTGTTTGCGTTCAGCCCAATGATGCGAAAAAGCTGCGCAAGGTGGCAGAGTCGATGGCATGCAACTTCTGGTACCATGGAAACGGCAACGTCACCATTGCAGTAGATGAGACGACCCAGCAGAAAGACCTCGATTTCATTTTGAGTGTTTTTGAAGCTGCAGAAGAAAACAGCAAAGAGACCAAGTTGCGAAAGGAGAACGGTCAAGTGGCCGTGCCTGTGCACCTGCAACGTGTAACGCCCTTTTTAGAGCATCCGATCTTCAACGCTTTCCAGAGCGAGACCGATATGATGCGCTACATCAAGCAATTGGAGAACAAAGACATCGCGCTTACCCGAAGCATGATCAGCTTGGGCAGCTGCACGATGAAATTGAATGCCGCAAGTGAGCTCTACCCGATCTCTAACCCGCGGTTTGCGAACCTGCACCCTTTTGTGCCAGCAGAACAGGCAAAGGGTTACCAAAAAGTGATCAAGGAACTGCATGACGACCTGTGCGAGATCACTGGATTCCATGGCATGAGTTTCCAACCAAACTCCGGTGCACAAGGAGAGTACGCGGGTTTGATGGTGATCCGAGCTTACCATGAATCACATGGTGATCATCACCGAAACATCGTTTTGATCCCATCATCTGCGCACGGTACTAACCCTGCATCCGCGGTAATGGCAGGCATGAAGGTGGTGGTGGTGAAGTGCGATGACCATGGAAACATCGACTTGGACGATCTGAAAGCAAAGGCAGAGAAGCATTCTGACACCTTGGGTGCACTGATGGTAACCTATCCATCTACCCACGGCGTGTTTGAGTCGGCCATCAAAGAGATTACGCAGATCGTTCATGATCACGGCGGACAAGTTTACATGGATGGTGCAAACATGAATGCACAGGTTGGCCTGACCAATCCGGGCTTGATTGGTGCGGATGTTTGTCACCTCAACTTGCACAAGACCTTCGCCATTCCTCACGGTGGTGGCGGACCAGGTGTAGGTCCGATCGGAGTAGCAGAGCACCTAACGCCGTTCTTGCCATCACACACGTACTTGACCACGGGAGGAAAGCAAGGCATCGGCCCTGTTTCAAGCGCACCTTACGGAAGTGCATTGATCCTCTTGATCTCTTACGGATACATCAAGATGCTTGGCGCAGAAGGTTTGACCAATTCTACCAAGTTCGCCATCTTGAACGCGAACTATTTGAAGAAGAAGTTGGAAGATCACTTCCCGGTACTTTACACAGCGAAGAATGGACGTGTTGCTCACGAGATGATCTTGGATTGTAGACCGTTCAAGCGCTCAGCACAGATCGAAGTGACCGACATCGCCAAGCGATTGATCGACTATGGATTCCATGCACCAACGGTTTCTTTCCCGGTTGCAGGAACCATCATGATCGAACCAACGGAAAGCGAATCAAAGAAAGAGCTGGATCGTTTTGTGGATGCTTTGACAGAAATACGCCGAGAGATCGCGATCGTTGAACAAGGAGATTCCTTGGCAGAAACGAGTGTGTTGAGAAACGCTCCTCACACCGTTGAGATCTTGACCGCTGATGAATGGCCGTATACGTACAGCCGTCAGAAAGCAGCCTATCCATTGCCTTGGATCATGGATAACAAGTATTGGCCACCGGTGTCTCGTGTTTATGACGCACATGGCGATCGCAACTTGATCTGTACCTGTCCACCGTTGGAAGACTATGATCAGCATCCGGCCATGGCATTGGAAGAATAAGTCTGCGCTGCACCATACTTATTACTTGGATTCATCGTTACCTTTGACCTTTCTACGATGAGCGCACGACTACTCCTTTTATCGATCTGCTTATTGGCAGGCATTCGGCTATCGGCACAGCGGATCGGTGGGTCTACACCTGTAGGAAACGACGCAGCACGTTACCTTTCCAAGGTACCCGAAGGCACGATCTTCTACGAGGGATTCGAAAACGCTCAACGACCATCGCTGCCTCAAGGATGGATCAGTCAATCCAATGCCACCACAGGCTTCATCACTGGAACGGGTGGCGATGCACCGAGCCAAGCGAACGAGAACGGTTTTTGGCCGATTCCCTTGCACGGCATCTTTGCGATGAGCAACGATGATGTATGCAATTGCGACAAATCTCAAGATAGGCTGATCTCACCGATCATCAATGCATCCGGTCTAGATCACCTTTTCTTAGCCTTCGAAGCGTTTCAGAATGGCAGCGGCGGACAAACAGCCCATTTAGAGATCAAAGCGCAAGGCTTGCCTTGGTTGAATGTATTGAACATTCCAGCCAGCACTACCTGGGAGCACTACGAAGTATCCATTCCTAAAGCTTACTTGACCAAAGCATTCCAGTTCCGATTCAACTACAGCGATGAAGGCAACTATGCCTCAGGTCTTGCCATTGACGACATCCTACTCGGAACGAGCAGCATTGAAGCCCTCGGGATCGTTTCAACCCAGCTGCTGGCTGGAGAGCGTGGTACCGGAACGGTGCAAATTCAACGCAGCATTCCACTCACACAGGCGCGTAACTTGAAATGGAACCCGGCTGCATTGGTTCAAAATCAAGGCACACAGGTAAAAAACGCACGGTTCGAAAGCCGTTTGCTGGGTCCTATTAATCAGACGATCACTGACCAAACGTGGCGAATCGAAGCCGGTGTATCACAAGGGATCAATGGTCCGCTTTACGAAGCCCTCACTCCCCATGAGATCGGAAGCTACACTGCGGAGGTGGAAGTGCTAACCGACTCTACCGATGCGATCACCACAGATAATCTGGTAAGTTATGGCTTCGATGTAGTGGATAGCGGATATGCATGGGTACCCTTCAGCAGCAACTATAACTTGGGGGCATGGATCCAATCTGTTGGAGATAGGTTCGGCAGCGGGTTTAATTTTTACACCACAGACAGCTTGATTGCTGTTCGACTTAACATCCATCCCAGCAGCGAAGCAGGTGCCCGGTTCAGGGTCAAAGTATTCTCTTATGACACGCTCAGCTCTTCGATATTCAGTTCGCCCGTTTTTGAATTGGAAGAAGAAGACATCGGGAGCATCCTCCGCTTGCCGATCGAGACGCGTGTTTCAAGCGGACGACGGCTGATTGTTGTAGAAAAGGAATCCGGTTCAGAACGTTTGGTATTGGCGCTGAGCAATGCGAGAAGGTCACGAGCCGAGAACAGCCTTACCAAGAAGGCCTTGGGAAACTGGTTGGAAAGCGCCTACTTTCCTCAGATGGAATTGATCACCCTTCCCCCTACCTTTCCTTGTGACGCGTATATTCTCTCTGAAATCGTGCCACCATCCTGCGCTGGATTGGATGATGGCAGCATTGACTTGAACGTGCAAAGCAACAACGGAGCGTTGACCTATGCATGGTCAAACGGTGCCGGTAATGTGAGCGCCTTAACTGGCCTTGAGGGAGGAAGCTACAATGTGACAGTTTCAGATGTGAACGGATGCACCTACGCCCGAAGCATCGCTTTGTTAGCACCAGACACCTTTGAGGTTGTAGCTTCGGTTACCGCAGACAGCTGTGATCAAGGCATCGGAGCAATCCAATTGAACATGAGCGGAGGCACAGCGCCTTACACCAACATTTGGGAAGGAGACACCCTTGGAAACGCGGTAAGCCAGCTCACTAGAGGCTTGTATCCATCAACGGTGATCGACGCCAATGGTTGCTCTTGGACAGATACAATTCACGTCCCTGGCACCGAAAACCTTGGCGTGATCTTAAACCCGAGCTCTCCGACTTGCGGAGACACCAATGGCATGATCAACACCGTAGCCGTAGGAACCGCGCCCCTTCAATTCAGTTGGAGTACAGGTGCAGTAGGACCAAGTTTGAGCAATGTCAGCGCTGGAATCTACACCCTTACATTGACCGATTCGATCGGTTGCAGCATAGCGGAAGAAGTGGCCGTGAACGACCAAAACGCGCCAAGCATCAACCTGAATGGGATTACCGATGTAAACTGTGAAGGAGCCTCAAGTGGTGCAATCGCATTGAATGTTGGCGGAGGCACCCTGCCCTACAGCTTTGAATGGAGCAACGGGGCTACAACAGAAGACTTAGATAGCTTAAGCGTAGGTACCTACAGATTATCCTTGACCGACCAGCAAGGCTGTCGCGCTTTTGGGCGGTATGAAGTGAGTACCGATGCCATGCCGATCATCTTAGACTTCAATGAACGGGGTAACTATTGTTGGAAAGACAGCAACGCTCGCCTGGAAGTCTTGGTGAATGGAGGAGTTGCACCCTACACCTACGCGTGGTCGAATGGCTCAGCTGACGGGATGATCGACGATCTTGGTGCAGGCACCTACTCCGTAACAGTCACTGACTTAGACGGCTGCAGCAAAACGAGAAGCGTAGAGGTAGCAGAGGGCCCACCGTTTTTTGTTCAGCTCGACTCCTTGCAAGAGGATACTTCTACCAGCGTACTGATTAACGGATACATTTTCATGAGTACTTATGGAGGTACGCCACCTTATTCGCACAACTGGAATGACTCCATTGACCTGGAAGACCTATTAGATGTACAGAATGGTGCATATACGCTGATTGCCCGTGACCAATTGGGCTGTGTGGAGTTCTTTGCCATTGACTTGGGTAAAGGTCCGGTGGGGATCCCAACTGCCAAAGAAGAAAGGGCCATGTTGATCTATCCTAACCCCGCAATTCAAGGCACACCGGTCCATGTTTTATCAGCCGAAGCCTTCACCTCCTACCAGTGGTATGATCTTCAAGGAAGGTTGCTTCAGGAAGGAAGCCTCAATAGCGGTAACGGCCTGCCTACACCCGCAGCCAGCAATGGCTTGTTCATTCTGCGGTTGCACGGTGAAACCGGACTTGAACATGCGGTTCGGATCCTTGTTGAACCACGTTGAATTCGTCGAAATCTTTCAAGTTAACCCTTACCATACTGGACGTTTTTACGTCCTTTAGTTATTATTGCAAACTCTAATTAAATATGTTATTATGAAAAGATTACTACTTTCTTTTTGTAGCCTAGCAATGATCGCCGGAGGAGCTTCAGCTCAAAAGGTGTCACAAGGCTACAATAAAGACTTCAAGAAGAAGCAGACCGGCGACGAGCAGGTATACAACTTCTCGCAGAACGCCTCTCGCGTTACAAGCTATACAGACACGATTTGGTACGATGCCTTTGATGATCCAAACACTTGGGCGATCAACAACCAAAACAACAACGGTTGGGAGATCACCACTGCTGCGCAAGGATCTACTTGGTATTTCGCTAACACGGACATTCAGTCTACTTCAGGCGGAAACTTTGCTTTGTTGGTACCAGATATTCCAAACGGAAATCAATCTGCAACAAACCATACAATCACTACAGCAACCGCGATCGACATCTCTGCATACTCAAACCAGAATTTGGTTTTGACTTATGAGAAGTATGGTGCGCGTTTCTTGGACACGTTGAAAGTTCAAGTTAGTAATGACGGTACAAACTGGGTAACCTTGGATAACAACACAGATTTCCCATTGCTTTCTACAGCAGGTGGATCTGTAACTGCAAACCCAGCGTCTCGCGACCTTTTCATCCCGATCAGCATTGTTAACGGAAACAACCTTTTCATTCGCTTTGAGTGGGATGCTGACCACCCTACACAACCTGCTATCGGTTACGGATGGTTTGTGGATGACGTAGGTTTGTTCAATGTTCCTACGAACGACCTTGCTATAGATCAAACTGCATGGTTTGACCAAGTTCGTTTGTTGTACCAATGGTACTACGGTGCTATGCCACTAGAGCAAGCTGAAACAGATCAGATCACTTGGTCTGCTACCTTCACCAACCGTGGTAATGCTACCGCTACCGGTGCTAACTTGGAATTGAGCATTTCTGGTCAAGAAACTGCAACCTTCAACACTACTGCACAAACAGTTGCTCCAGGAGCGTTGGCTGACTCAGCTTTCACTTCTACCGTATGGGCTCCAACTGCAGGAGAGGGAACATACACCATCACCTGGAACATCGTTTCTGACTCTGTTGATGCGATTCCTGGTAACAACTCGGTCTCTCAAGACCTTGTAGTTACTGACAACGAATTCTCTATGGCTCCACTACCTGTTTCTTCTGCGAACATTCGCGGTAAGGGTGGTACTGGAACAAGCGCATATACTTTGTCTCAGGATTACTTCTTCAACGCTGCTGATACCATCACCTCTTTGGGTGTTGCATTTGACACAGAGTGGAGTAATGTCGGTGCTTCTTTCCAATTGTCTATTTTGGATAACGAAGACCAGTTGATGACTGCATCTGAGATCTACTTGGCTGACGAGTGTATGATCACAGACGACATGGTTTACTTCCCAGTTCCTGAAGTGGCGATCGAGCCAGGTAACTACCAAGCTCGTTTGGAGGTATTCTCTGATTCTTTGTTCTTGGTTACTTGTCAAGATCCAATCCCACCAATCGAGCCTGCTCCAGGTGGAGGATTCTTCTCTCGTACCACACTTTCTTTCGGTGGGTCTAACTTCATCGAGGACATGGTTTACATGACCATCCGTACGAAGACTACCCCAAACTGTAACCCAAATGCTAACGTAGCTGGTCTGATCGACGTTGATGTTGAGGCAGGCGTTGCTAGCGTAGATGTATTGGATGTAACTGGTTTGAGTGGATGTGTATTCACTTACGATTGGGACGGTCCTGCAGGTTTCAGCGATGACAACGAAGACATCGACGATTTGACTGAGAACGGTATCTACACCATCGTTGTTACTGACGCTGATGGTTGTGAGGCTACCGCTGACTTTGAGATCATCGGTTTGGGTGTTGAAGACAACATGTTGAACAACAACATCAGCCTCTTCCCTAACCCAACTAAAGGTGACTTCAACCTTCAGTTCACCGAAGCAAACGGTAACTACACCGTTAACGTAATGAACGCTTTGGGTCAGGTAGTTGCTACCCGCAACATCACCGTTAACGGAAGCGCACAAACCGTTGAGTTCAATGGCTTGAACCTTGACAAGGGTATCTACTCTGTTAGCGTTCTTGACACTGACAACGGTGCAGTAGCTAATCAAAAGATCGTTGTTCAGTAAGAACACGAGCGATAATAACATCTCAAAAGCCTCGGCCTTTCGGTCGGGGCTTTTTTTATGTCTAGGAAGTTCGTTTGAATGTTATCAGATCAGTGAGGTGCCGGTCATTTCATCGGGTTGCTCTACTCCCATCAAATGTAGGATGGTAGGCGCCACGTCAGCCAAGATGCCTTCTCGAACCGGACGCTGCTCATCATCGATCACAATGCATGGTACAGGGTTCGTGGTATGGGCGGTATGTGGACTTCCATTTTCTTCTTGGGTCTTATCTGCATTGCCGTGGTCTGCGATCACCACCAAGCTGTAGCCGTTCGCTTTGGCGGCTTCTACCACCCTACCCAAACAAGCATCTGTGGTCTCTACTGCTTTCACGATGGCGTCGAACACGCCCGTGTGACCAACCATATCCGGATTCGCAAAATTCAAGCAAACAAAATCAGGGGTACGGTTTTCGATGTGGTCCACCACCCTTCGGGTTACCTCTTCTGCACTCATCTCAGGTTGGAGATCGTAGGTAGCCACCTTCGGCGAGTTTACCATGATCCGGTGCTCTCCATCGAAGGGCGTTTCACGCCCGCCATTGAAGAAGAAAGTCACGTGTGGGTACTTCTCCGTTTCTGCTATGCGCAGTTGCTCCAAGCCATGCTTTGAGATGGTTTCCCCGAGTGTATTGAGGAGGTTATCCTTTTCGAACAGGACAGGAACATTGGTGAACTTCTCATCGTAACGGGTCATTGTCACATAATGTAGCGGCAAGGTGCGCATGTTCCAATCCGGAAACTCTTCCTGTGTGAGCGCCATTGTGATCTGTCTGCAGCGGTCTGTTCTGAAGTTGAAGCACACGACCACATCGCCCGCCTTGATCCGACCTTCACGTCCTTCGATGACCGAGGCGGTAAAGAACTCATCCGTGATGTTCTCATAGTACAGGTCCAATGCACGGTCATGAAAATCCGTGCAGGTTTCACCTACCCCATGCACCAACAGATCATAAGCCAGCTTGATCCGCTCCCAGCGCTTATCCCGATCCATGGCATAATAGCGTCCGATCATCGAAACCAGCTTGGTCCGCTTACCCTTCAGATACGCATTCAAGCGCTTCATGCAGTCTGCTGCATCCTTCGGAGGCGTATCACGTCCGTCAGTGAAGGCATGAATGTACACGGGCCCTTGTGCATGCTCTTCTGCGATATCCACCAAGGCGTGCAAGTGCTGCTGATGGCTGTGTACCCCACCTTCACTTACAAGTCCCATCAAATGCAAGGCAACACCCTGCTTATTCGCCTGGTCGATCGCGTCTAACAGCACCTTGTTTTGGGCCAAACTGCCGTCCTCTACTGCACGGTCAATTTTCAATAAGTCTTGATACACGATCCGCCCAGCACCGATGTTCAAGTGACCTACCTCGCTGTTACCCATCTGTCCCTTGGGCAATCCAACGTTCTCGCCATAGGTCTTTAAGGTGGTGTTGGGGTATGTTTTAATCAAGGCATCATACACCGGCGTATTCGCTTGCGCGATACCATCTGCCGGACCTCCGTCGCCGATTCCCCATCCATCTAGAATTATCAATGCTGTCTTCTTATGTGCCACGATCGATCGCTTTAAAGGTCATTTCAAATGTGCAGCCCGAAGGCGTACTGTCTTTCAGCTGGAGCTTGGCACCATGCAATTCGAGCAACTGCTTTACCAAATACAATCCAAGGCCGGTACCTTTCTGGCTGCGAGTTTCTTCGTTTTCTGAGCGGTAGAACTTTCTGAATACGTTGCGTTGCTCCTCCTTCTCAATGCCCGGACCTTGGTCGATCACTTGGACCACCACTTTGCCTTTATTTCCGAAGGCCTTGAGTACGATGGGCGTGGCCGGAGCGTATTTCAATGCATTCTCGATGAGGTTACCCAAGATCAATTCGAAAGCCCTGGTCTCAATCGGTACAGCGAGGTTGACATCAGATAGGTCATGGTTCAAACTGCTCTTATGCTCCTTGCACAAGGCATCGAATCGATGCTCCATGGTGCGGAAAACATCTGCCAGGACGCTTACCTCCTTCATCACCTCATACCTACCGGCATCGAGGCGCGAGGCTGTGAGTATGTTCGAGACAAGAAGCTCTAAACGCTGATTAGCACTGAGCGCACTGGAAAGAATGCTCTGCTGCTGTTCGGGGTTGACCTGTCGGCGTTGAAGGGTCTGCAAATTCAGTTTTATGGCCGCAATAGGCGAATTGAACTCGTGGGTAGTTGCCAATAGAAAGTTGCGTTCCTGCTTTGCGAGTCGTTGTTCACGCAGCACGAATTTTCGGATGTAACCCGCACCGATGAGCAGTAGGAGCAAGAAAACGCTTCCTTCTCCGAGGATCATCCAGAGTTTGCTTCGGGAATCTTCTTTGGAAACCACACCTGTTTCATTGATGACCGCTTCCAAGTTCAGGATCTCCACATTCAGGTCATAGATCAGGTATGCCCACCAACAAAACTGGGCCACCACATACGCCATGAGCACATAGAGCAACAAGATGACCTTGGGTGTACCTTTCATGGAGCAAAAGTACCGTTAAGCCTCGAAAAGACGGTTTCCCAAACTTGGTCAATCAGTTTTGTCATTCTGGCACTACTTTTGACTCAAACGCTTCATTATGAAAAAACTCATCCTCACTTCTATGCTCTTGATGTTCGGGATGGACATCATGGCACAACAACAGTATCAATTCCTCGTCGTTTCATCCATTGAATCCATTGTTCCTATGGGACTCGGACGTTCAAGGTTGCTTGTAAGTGGTGAGGAGGTCAACTACGAAGACTTCACAACAGAACGTACAGCCGGTACCGACTCAGACCAAGGAAAAGTGCGCAGAAAAGACATCCGCATCGACGAGCTGGAAGAAACCAAGCTATTGAACTTCTACTCTGCGATTGGGATCAACTTCCAGAACATCGCTTCCAACGATGCAGTACTGAGCTCGATGCTCACGAAGATGTCGTCTGACGGATGGGAGCTCTTCTCGGTAACCAGCGGCGTGGAAAGCGATGCCGGTGGAGACGATGGAAATGGACTCTTCATCACCCGCTACATCTTCCGACGCCCTGTGAACTAGGCACTAGAAAGACCTTATTTACAAACGCCCTTCGGGGCGTTTTTTGATTCCATAGTGTGGCAAGACATATCAATGTTTCGCCTTCACCTCAATAATTCCCTAGCTTTGAGGGAGATGCCCTTGCAGAAAACGCATACCACCTTACTCTTTTTGCTTTTCATTGGCATGGCAAACCACCTTACGTCACAAGTCACCTTTGGCGGTACCACAACTGCTTTGGGCAGCGGGTGCTATCAATTGACCGGACTGGTTACCTTCTCAGGAGGATATGTTTATGAGCAGACGCCGCTGAACCTGAATGAGCCTTTCGACCTTACGATTCCGATCACCCTTGGGGACAACAACGGCGGTGCCGACGGTATCACATTCGTTCTAAAAGGCGACATCAGCACCTTTCCACTTATCGGATCATCTGGTGGAGCCATCGGTTTCAGTGCTTCTGCTTTTAGTAGCAATGCGATTGGAATTGAAGTAGACACATGGCAGAATGCGGAGTTTGGTGATCCAGTTGAAGACCATATCGGAATTTTCAAAGACGGGTTGAACAACCATACATCGGCCAATGCACTGGCAGGTCCTATTCAAGCAAATTCCACCAATCCAAATGTTGAGGATGGAGAGCAGCATAACCTCAGGATTGTTTATGACCCTTTGATTCCGGAACTGAGTGTGTTTTTCGACTGTGACTTTCGGATATCCTACATCGGTGACCTCATTGATAGTGTATTCAACGGCGACACCTTGGTTCACTGGGGTGTGCTTGGCACCACAGGTGGTGGTGTAAACGTACACACCATGTGTATGCCAGCGGAGTTAAACGCCATTGTGAACGACCTCGACTCTCTACAGCTTTGCGGAGTCGACTCCATTCAGCTGAATGCCGGTGGTCCTCAGATCGAATACCTCTGGCAGCCGGGAATTGGACTGAGCGACAGTACCGTCGGCGATCCTTGGATACACCCTCAAGACACGGCGACCTACATTATTCGGAGAATATACGTGTGCGATACGAGTTTCGACACCCTCTACGTGGATGCGAATGATTTTGGTTTTGAACTTGGGAACGATACCGGCATTTGCGATTCGGTGTTTGTCTTGAATGGCCCAGCAAACGCCACTTCCTTCCTTTGGAGTCTTGGTGACACAACTCAGAGCATATCGGTTCAGCAATCAGGAACCTACACCTTGATCGCCGAGAACAACGTATGCCGAGATACCGATTCCATTTCTGTTACCCTTTCGTACGTTGATCTGCCTGACCAACTCAATACCTGTGAAGACGCGGTTACCCTCTCCGTTGAACAAGGAGACGATGACATTTTGTGGAGTACAGGCTCCACGAATCCGTCTATTTCGGTAAGTACGAGCGGTACCTACTGGGCAAGCGTCAGCAATACTGACTGCATTATCAGCGATACAACAGATGTGTTCTTTCGGGAAGTAACAATCACCCGGGCTAATGATACCGTGTTATGTGAAGATAGCCTTGTAGGTATAGCTGCGTCTGGTGCTACCTCCTTTCTTTGGAGTACAGGTGACACGGAACAACAGATTGCATTGAGCGTATCAGACAGCCTTTGGGTAGTAGCGTCAAACGCTTGGTGTGCAGACACCGACTCGCTGGTTGTGAACATTGAATCCTTTCAATTCGACGCATCATTCCTTCTGTTCTGCGGTGTAGATCAAATTCGCGATACCATCCGTGCGGGAAGTGACACGAACCTGAATTATCTGTGGAACACAGGAAGCACGAGCAATGAGATTGAAGTAACCGAAGCGGGTATATATGTGGTGAGCATCAGCAGCTTTAACTGCTTGCTCACCGATACGTTGGAAGTACAAGTTGCGGCAACGCCACGCTTCAGTCTAGGAGAAGATCAATTGATCTGTTTAGGCGAGGGGATCACCTTACGGCCAGATACCCTTTGGAGCACCGTCAACTGGTCAACGGGCGCTGTAGGAGACAGCTTAGCAATTACTGATACCGGCAGCTATGTGGCTACCATGGACAATGCTGGTTGTTTGTTTAGCGATACCATACAGGTAAGGCAATATGATTTACCGCAAGATCCAAGTGCAATCAGCACGAACGTCTTAACTCCGAACCAAGACGGCATCAACGACCAGGTAGGGCTGGTGAACATCGATCAGCGATTGATCGAAAATTATCGCTTTTGGGTTTACAATCGCTGGGGAGCATTGGTGTTTGAATCAAATTTCTTGAATCACAAGTGGGATGGAGTTCTCCCTTCGGGCGAACCAGCCGCAGCCGGGGTCTACTACTTCATCATCGAGGCAACCACAATATGCGATGACCTCCCTAGGATTGAGGTTAAGGATCATATTACACTTATGCGGTAAACCTTTACCACTCCATTCAAACAAAGTTTGAGGCCTTCATTGGAGACTTGAGCGCGATTGTGCGGAGGCCCTCGGTGCGCTGGCATGAGATTCCCTCCCGAATACCACGAAAAAAGGCGGCCCGAAGGGGGAGATTATTCTCTTACAGTGCGGGAATGAAAAGTCTGAAATGAAAGCTTAAACGTGACTACGCGGTGAACTCTAGTGCGTTGGCATGTGAACTGATTCCGCGTCAGATCAAACAACCATTGACTGAGAATCGAAACACAAGCTTGTGGTGCGGGAGACGGCAATTCTCTAGTGGAGACTTGAGCGTGACCGTGCGAAGGCTTTGGCGCGCTGGCGTGAGATTGCCTCCCGTAAACCACGAAAAAAGGCGGCCCAGAAGAGTCCGCCTTTTTTTAGTGGTGCGGGAGGGAATCGAACCCCCGACACAAGGATTTTCAGTCCTTTGCTCTACCAACTGAGCTACCGCACCGCTGCTTTATGTATCCTTGTACTTGCTTTGCAAATCGCAGGGCGGCAAAAGTAGAAATTTCTTTAAATGAGCAAGATTTAATTTTCCGTTTTGCAACTGATCATCGACATCGGAAATACCCTGTCTAAAATTGCGCGGTTTGAGGGAAGAACCATCCAAGGCATAACGCGTGTTGAACATGCCGAAACACATGAAGCCATCGAACAGATGATCCAAGAAACACCGCCCGATGTGATTGGATTTGCCAATGTGAACGCAGAGCATCTTGATCTTCCCAGTCCGTTCTTGGGCGTTCCTGCATATAATGTCAAGACCTGTCCCCTCCCCATCACGCTTTCCTATGCAACACCAGCATCCCTAGGAATTGACCGACTCTGCGGAGCGGTTGCAGCATCAGCTAGGTATCCAGACCAAGCCGTGCTTTCCATCGATCTTGGCACGTGCATCACTTACGATCTCACGGTAAACGGCGATTTCAAAGGCGGAGGAATTGCTCCAGGATACGCCATGCGCTTAAAGGCAATGCATCGCTTCACAGAGCGTTTACCTGAGGTGAAAGCAAACAAAGAACTTCCCTACATCGGAACAGACACCGCGGGTTCCATGCTCTTTGGAGCAGGGCGCGGCATGGTTGCAGAAATCAATGGCATCATTGCCCATTTCAAGACAAGCTACCCTGAACTTAAAGTTATTTTAACAGGCGGAGACCAATCCACTTTTGAGCAACACGTTGAAAATCCCATTTTTGCAGCCCCAAATTTGGTTTTGGAAGGCATCAATGAAATCTTACTTCATCACATTGCGCAGTCAAACTAGCATACTGATCCTATCAGCTATGGTGTTGTGCGCGATGGTGTCGACCACCCAAGCTCAGCTCAACACCCTATCGCCCTATTCCATTTACGGCCTGGGAGACGAACCGAACAGTTCGATGGCTTCCATGGCTGGCGTTTCGCATACGGGTATCGCCATGTTGAGCACCTTGAACATCAACGGTGTCAATCCAGCCACCCAGACTTTTGTGAGCAGACCAACCTTCAACTTGGATCTGCGCAATGAATTCTTACTCCTTAACGCAGGCGGACAACAACAAGCCAACAGCTTGTTCTCGATTGAAAACATCTCACTCGCCTTTCCGGTGATCAATTCACCGAAGAAGAAACGCAACGCGGCGGTGAGTTTCGGTTTACGTCCCTATTCCCGCCAAGGCTATGAAGTCATCTCACGCGAGCAGGTAGACGGACTAGGCTTAGTTGAATACCAATTCGTTGGTGAAGGTGGGGTGAATGACTTCTTCCTCACCGGCTCGTATGACCTTATCGCCGATTCTGGAAAGGTCAATACCCTGAGCATTGGTGCCACGGGTTCATATATCTTCGGGTTCTTCGACCGGAATCGAATTACGGTAGTTGATTCCAATACCGTAGCTACCAACCTTTATCGGGAAGATCGCAATGAAGTGAGTGCATTTGATTTGAAGATCGGAATGCTGTATACCCGAAAGCTCAATTTCAAGGATGATAAGGGAGAGGATGTGTTCGGGAGTTTTTCATTAGGCGCATTCTACAAGCCGTCCATGACCTTGAACGGCAGCGTTAGGCAAACGGCCTACACCTTCGTAAACAACCCATCCAACCCTGTGGTGGTAGACACAATCCAAACGAGCAGCGGCGGATCACCGATTACAGCACCGCAGCGATTCGGACTTGGATTCGGGTTCACCTACGATAATCGATGGAACATCGGCATTGACCTGATCAGTCGTCAATGGTCTGCATTGGAAATCAATGGAGTGAACGCCAACCTGAACAATTCCTTCCGGGCCTCCTTTGGTGTAGAGTACACCCCAGACCCTACTGCATTTAAACAATTGCTGCGAATCGTTCGTTACCGTGCAGGTTTCAGTTTTGAGCAAACCCGCCTCAATGTGAATGGCGCACAACCCAATCAAATTGGCCTTTCGGCTGGACTTGGAATTCCGGTTATTGCAACCCGTTCTACCTCCATGGTGAATATTGGCACTGAATATGTAGTACGAGGAGGAGCAGGCCTTCCCGTAGCAGAGAACTTTTTCAACCTGTACATAGGCTTTGCCTTTACCCCGAACCAATACGATCGTTGGTTCGCGAAACGTAAGTATGACTAGTAAAACACGATAGAAATGAGACGAATTGTATTGAGCCTGATTGCTGTGGGAATGTTCGCCCACCTCACGAACGCCCAGCAGATAAGAACGTATACCACCAACGAAGAAGACAGCATGACCTGTGTTCAAAACCTATCGTTGTACATCGAATTCTTCAAACAAGACAACTATGCCGACGCCATCAAGGGATGGAGAGAAGCAGCCACCGTTTGTCCGAAAGCAACCGAATCACTTTGGGTGAATGGCATCAAGATCTACCAAAGCATGATCGAAGAAGAAAAAGATGCTGCCAAGAAGAAGGCTTATGTTGACAGTCTTGCATGGGCTTATGATCAGCGTATCGAGCACTTTGGCAAAGAAGGTTATGTCTTAGGACGTAAAGGCTCTGACCTACTGAAATATGGAAAAGATGACCAAGCAGCCTATGACGCCTTGAATAAATCATTGGAGCTGCAAGGTTTGGAGATGGAACCCGGTGCGAGCATCTACTTGTACAAGTCTGCTTATGACCTTTACAAGGACGACAAAGTTGAAAAGCAGGTACTCTTTGACTTTTACAACAGCCTCAGCGAAGTGGTTGACCACAATATGACTACCCAAACAGACGCCCGTATGAAGGGTGCTTATCAGCAAGCCATGGACAACATCGACAAGATGTTCAGCTCTGTGGCAGAGTGTCCAGACCTTGTTGAGATCTACGGTCCTAAGTTGGAAGCCATGCCAAACGACGAGAAGGTGTTGCGTCAGATCTTGAAGATCTTCGATAAGCGCGATTGTACCGATGAAGACATCTACCAGAACGCAGCGGTGAACCTTTACGCCATCGAACCAAGCGCAACGGCTGCATACGCCATCGCCAATGGTTATGCGAAGAAGAAGGACCTGAGCAATGCTTTGGAATACTACCTCAAGGCAGCTGAGCAAGCGGAAGATGACGACACAAAAGGCAAAGCCCTTACAAAGGCAGCGAACACCAGCTTGCTTTTGGGCCGCTATGTGAAAGCGAAGAGCTTAGCAAATCAGCTCTTGGCGATGAATCCAAACAACGGCGAAGCTTACATCATCATCGGTGATGCGTACGCTAAAGGTCGCGGTGAGTGTGGTGACAATGAGTGTACAAGCAGAGCGGCTTACTGGGCTGCGGTTGATAAGTATGCTCGTGCGAAGTCGGTTGACCCTAGCGTAGCAGAGGTAGCGCAAGCGCGCATCAACACCTATTCTGGACAATTCCCGAAGAAAGAAGATTGCTTCTTCCATGGCATCAATGAAGGCACAAGCTTTACATTTGATTGCTGGATCGGTGAAACAACCACCGTTCGGACCAGAGCCAATTAATTGAAAGCATTTCGTTTGCATACCACAAAAACTATCCCGGTTAGCTTGCTGATCGGGATACTTTTTTTTGGGTGTGAGAATGACATCCAAGAGGTAAACCGAGTAACCCAGCACGACAACCTTCCGCTTCAAACGATCACCGGCAGCAGCATCACGTATACGGTAGACGATCGTCCGTCCATGAAGATCACCGCGGGCAGAATCGATCGCTATCCTAATGTGGAAGATCCGTATGATCAGTTCTCACAGGGTATAGAGGTCATATCCTTTGACGGCAAAGGTGAAGTAGCTTCCACCGTAACGGCAGAGCGCGCTACCAACTACACGGAGCGGGAAGTGATGGTAGCTATGGACAGTGTGATCGTGAAAGACAGTGAAGGCAAGATGCTCGAAACCGAGTTGCTTACCTGGGATAAATCCACTGCCAAGATCTTTACCGACCAGTTCGTAAAGATCACTACCCCCACGGAGATCCTCTTTGGCGATGGACTGGAAGCCGAACAAGACTTTTCTAAATATGAGATCCTGAACATCAAAGGACGTATCAAGGTAGATGAAGATGAGCCTGAAGACGGATCAAACGAAACTGAGAACCTATGAAGAAGTACCATTTGATCATGGAGAAATTCTGGTTGATCGCAGCCATCCTTTCCTTCGTATATGCGGTCTACACCATCGGAGCATATGGTTTGGCGCAAGCTGGAATTAACCTCATGATGCCTGTGATCGCCGCTGCGCTTTATTATCTTCGTTATTGGACGCGCAAACGCCTCGAAAGAGACGAAGAAAACCGCAACTAATCGCTAACGGCGACCGCCCATGGAAACCTCTTATCTGCTGATTCCCTTTGCCATTCTTGGATCATTGGTATTGTCTGCTTTTTTCAGCGGTATGGAGATCGCCTTTGTTTCTTCCAACAAGCTCAAGATCGAGCTGGATAAGAAACTCGGCTTGCTTCCCGCGCGGCTCTACTCCTACTTCTTGAAGCACCAGTCGAAGTTC
>CAJXNO010000015.1 GCA_913057205.1 uncultured Flavobacteriales bacterium | reverse complement strand
AGATGAGGTGAAGCATATGTAGGATTTGACGAGTCTTAAATCCTAAGGCTTAAATTGCCTTGTGATTTTTTCTGATTAACCTTTTCCTAGGCCCTTTTTGTACGTTTCCAATGCCCGTTCTCGTGCGAATTTGTGTTCTACGATGGGGTCAGGGTATTTATTTGTGTCAACTTCGGGCACCCAGTGCTCGACGTATTTGCGCTGCTTGTCGAACTTGTCGGTTTGCAGGTAGGGGTTGAAGACACGGAAGTAAGGGGCCGCATCTACTCCAGAACCAGCAGCCCATTGCCAGCCGCCGTTGTTAGAAGCCAGCTCAAAGTCTAAGAGCTTGCGTGCGAAATAAGCTTCGCCCCAACGCCAATCGATCAGCAGGTGCTTGGTCAAGAAACTCGCAACGATCATCCGCACCCGGTTGTGCATGAAGCCGGTTTCATTCAGTTCGCGCATGCCTGCATCCACGATCGGGTAGCCTGTTCTTCCATCGCACCAAGCCTGAAACTCTTCTTCGTTGTTGCGCCATTCGATTTGGTCATATTCTTTCCGGAAACTCTGGTCTACCACATGCGGGAAATGCCATAAAATGCTCTGGTAGAATTCCCGCCAGATCAGTTCGTTGTACCACTTGGTGTTGTGTTCCTTACCAATCTTCGCCATCTCACGGATACTCATGGTGCCAAAGCGCAGGTGTACAGATATGCGCGTGGTGCCTTGCTTGGCGGGGGTGTTCCTGTTGTTGTGGTATTTCTTCACGATATCCAGGTCCACCTTCGGGTCAGGCCAGTCGTTCTCATGACGCTCAAAGCCCATATCGTCTAAGCTGATCAGCGTTGCTTTTTCCGTTTGATGCAGCGCTTCCATCTTCGCTAGGGTAGGATAGGATTGAAGATCCTCCTCTTTCAAATTTTCTTTCCATCGCCTGCTGTAGGGAGAGTAGACCACATAAGGATCTCCATCGTCTTTCAGCACTTCATCTTTCTCGAGGATCACATGGTCTTTGAATGCTCGGAAACGAATGCCGTGGTCATTCATCAAGTCATACACCGCTTTATCTCGTTCACGGGCGTAGGGTTCGTAGTCTTTATTCGCGTACAGTGCGTGGATGTCATGCTTTTTCAGCAACGATTCAAAGATCTCTTTTGGCTTGCCGTAGTACACCCAGAGCGTGCCGCCTTTTTCCTCCAGTTCCCGCATCAATCGCTCGATCTGTGCGTAGATGAAGCTCACCCGACGATCATCCTTGTCTTCTAGCTTGTCTAAGATCTCCCGATCGAAGATGAAGATCGGTTGGACGTTCTCTTCTTCATTTAGCGCACGAAAGAGTCCGGCATTGTCTTCTAATCGGAGGTCTCTGCGAAACCAAAAGAGGGTGAGTTTTTTATCAGAAGAGGTGCTAGGGCCTTGCATAGGGAAGTCGCTTCAATGATTCGTACTTAAAATAGGCGTCTAACCCACAAGAGATCAATGTTTCGGCAGCCGAAGTATTTATGAATCCGTCTTCCTCGACGAATTGTTCATCGATCAATACATGCTCCACCCGCCCAACGATCAAACGGGTGCCGTTCTGCGGAATCAGGTGCTCGTCGACGTATCGCATGCCAAGTTTGATGACGGATTCTGCTACGAAAGGGGCATCGAAACCCGCTATTGCTTGCTTCTTCCAACCGCACCGTTCAAATTCGTCTTCGTCTGCTTCATATTTGGCAGAGGTCTGGTGAATGGCTTCAACCTCTGATTGCAGTCCGTGATTGATGGTGTAGCAGCCGTTTCGCTTCAAATTCTCGTAGGTGTGTCGAGCAACGGTGGTCGGACGCAGGATGAATCCGAGTAGGGGAGGATTCGCACCCAAGTGTACCAATGAGTTGAACAGACCTATGTTGCTTATTCCCGCACCGTCTTGCGTACCAATCATGACCACGCTCCTTGGACCACTGATCGTGTTGAAGAAGGTAGGCCAATAGCGCTCTTTCTTCTTGCTCCAATCCTCAGGTGTTAAATGCAATTCAGCCATATCAGCGCAGCCTGCTCATTCCTCCGTCAATGCCAAATACCTGTCCAGAGATCCACTTACCGCCATCGCCGATCAAGTGAACCGCCATGCGGGCGATGTCTTCAGGTGAACCCACCTCCTTCAATGGATGACGCTCAGCGCTGGCTTCACGCTTTTTGTCGTTACCGAGTAGACCTGCTGCCAATGATGTGTCGGTTAAGCTCGGCGCAATCGCATTTACGCGAATTGTGGGCGCCCACTCTGCGGCAAGTGACCGGGTTAAGCCTTCAAGCGCTCCTTTTGAAGCAGCTACAGATGCATGAAACGACATGCCTTGTTGTACCGCAACGGTGCTGAAGAGTACTACGCTTCCTTTTCCTTCTTTCAAGGCCGGCATCGTTCGTTGAATCACCTGAATTGCTCCTTGTACGTTCAGATCGAAGTCTGCTTGGAAATCTTCTGCTTTTAAGCGGTGAAACGGCTTCAAATTGATGCTGCCAGGACAATAGATCACGCCTTGCAGTTCATCCAGGTCTTCTAGTGCGGCGAGTGAATCATGATCGGTCACATCCACTTCGATGTGCTCGATAGGCAGGTGGCCAATCTCGTTGTTGGACCGGGATGCCACGATGACCTCATGGCCTTCTTCCAACAGTAATTCAACACTGGCTTTCCCTATCCCTTTGCTTCCTCCTACTACCAGTACTTTCATACTATTGTGCGTTTTTTAGGTTAACATAGTTCAAGAACTCTCGACGCTTGTCTGGATCTTTGAACTGACCGTGATAACTGGCAGTAACCGTGCTGCTCGCGGTGTCTTGAATGCCGCGTGATTTTACGCAGAGGTGTTCCGCATCAACAATCACAGCTACGTCTTCCGTCTTGAGTACTTCTTTCAACGCTTTAGCAATCTGTTCGTTCAAGCGTTCTTGAACTTGCGGGCGCTTGGAATAATACTCTACCAATCGGTTGATCTTACTCAGACCGATCACATAACCATTGCTGATATATGCGACGTGAGCTTTTCCGATGATGGGTACAAAGTGATGCTCGCAATAGCTGTACACGGTGATGTCTCGCTCTACCAGCATTTCCTTGTACTTGTAGTTGTTCTTGAAAAGCTTGATCTCGGGTTTGTTTTCCGGACTCAAGCCTTTGAACACTTCATTCACAAACATCTTCGCAACGCGCCTTGGGGTATCCTGTAGACTTTCATCATTCAGGTCGAGCCCTAGCGTGAGCATGATCTCTTTGAAGTTCTTCTGCACCATGCGGATCTTTTCTTCTGCGCTCAAATCATGGGCATCTTCCCGCATCGGAGTGGACAATCCATTCCAATGGTGTTCATAATCCAACGCCTCTAGCAGCTCATCGTTATTCGCCACTGTACTCAACAAAGTTTCTTTCCGTTTCATAAAGGATAATACTTAATTCGAGGTTGTCATTCAATCGCTTGCGCATCCTGTTCCAGATCACTACCGCAATGTTTTCCGCGGTAGGGTTCATCGCTTGGAAATCATCAACATCCAAGTTCAGGTTGCGGTGGTCAAATCGATCGATCACCTCTTCGTTCATAATGTCTTTTAAAACTTTCATATCGATCACATACCCGGTCTTCGGGTCGATCGTTCCCTTCACAGTGGCGATTACGTCGTAGTTGTGGCCATGCCAATTGGGGTTGTTGCACTTCCCAAAGAGTTCCTCATTCTCAGAATCACTCAACGCTGGGTTGTGCAGTCGGTGCGCAGCATTGAAGTGCGCTTTTCTGCTAACTTTTACTTTCAAAACGTTTTATACGGCTATTGCTAATTGTTTCTCTTGGATCTTTTTCAAGGCGATCTTGAACCATTCTGTGTAGCGCTCAGGGTTCGATTGCACATCGTGGTGCAGTGCGGTTAGCGGAATATATTTCCAAGCCATCACCTCGTCAGGGTTCACCTGCGGAATTCCATTGAAGGTGCCAAAGAATACATGATCCAATTCATGTTCGGTAAGGCCCTGGTCTAGATCAGCTCGGTAGATGAAGTCAAACTGTTCTTGAACGTCGCAGTCGAACCCCATCTCTTCCATCAATCTTCTGCGAGCGGCTTCCTCGGTGGTTTCACCTTCTCTTGGATGAGAACAACACGCGTTGGTCCACAAGCCTCCGGAGTGGTATTTCTCCTCTGCCCGCTGGTGAATGAGCATCTCTCCTCGCTCATTGAAGATGAACACGGAAAATGCCCGGTGCAATAAACCCTTCTCATGCGCTTCCATCTTCTCCATGGTGCCGATTGGGTTGTCTCTTTCGTCAACAAGTATTACATGTTCCATCACTTAAATTTTGGCGATTATGCGGTTCTCAATTGCGTCCGCGTTTTTTTGACAAAACGATTCAAAATAGGTGGTCCATTCTTCGTCGCTTGTGCTTGATTTCAAATGCTTCTTCACGAACAGGTAATCCTCGATTAGGTCATCGTCGTAATCTAAGAAGCTTGGTGCGTTAAATTGAATCAGAAACCTTAAATAGCGGAACTCAGCGTTTTCAGGTGCTTTAGAAATGGCTTCTTCAATCATGTCTTTGCCGTCATGGAAGTGACTCCACTTGGTCCATGGACTATAACCGCATTCAGCAAGCAGGGTCTTTGAAGCACCTAAATAAGCCATCCGATACAGCTCCTCTATTTCTGCTTCGGCCACTTCCTCAACCAGGGCTTCACGTACGCTCAGGTCTTGTGTTGCGGCTACAAATGTCGACCGGATCTGCACGAGTTCTGGGTGCGTAGCGTAGCTGGTCCCTGCGAACAAGGACATGAATAATATGCTCAGTATGATACGCATCAGAGCAGGTTCAGGCTGTGCTTTACATAGCTCTCTACGAAGAGGGCGTACTTACGCTTGTTGGGGATGCGAATACGCGCTTGCATGATCTGTTTAGCATTCGTACGCTCGATCTTTTTGAAGAGCTGATAGAAATAGACATACGCCATGTATACCCCGAATCGAGAATTCTTAGGAAGCTGTAAAATGCCAGCGTATCCTTCCGCAAAATCTGCTTCGATTTCTTTCTCGATGCGCTTCTTCTCCTGCTCATCAAAAGTGGTCATGTCCAAACCAGGGAAATAGGTTCTGCCCATCTCCTGAAAATCTGCCTTCAGATCTCTTAAAAAGTTGATCTTCTGGAAGGCAGCCCCTAGGCGCATAGCAGGATATTCCAGACGCTTGTATAGCTCCTGATCGTTCTGAACAAACACCTTCAAACACATGAGCCCAACCACCTCGGCACTGCCCAGGATGTATTGTTCATATCCTTTCCGAGTGTAGTCCTTCTTAGAAAGGTCCATCTCCATGCTCTCCAGGAAGGTGTCGATCAATTCACGATCGATGTTGTATTCCCTAACCGCGTGCTGAAAGCTATTGAGGATTGGGTTCAACGATATCCCATCTTCGATTGCTTCATACGTATCGGCTTTGAATTTTCTAAGTAGTCGATCCTTGTCATATTCATGAAAGGTGTCTACGATCTCATCCGCAAAGCGAACAAATCCGTAGATCGCATAGATCGCATCGCGTACGGATGGACTCAATAAGCGGGTTCCAAGGGAGAAAGACGTGCTGTACGATCGCGTGGTAATCTTACTGGCCTTCAGGCTAACCTGATCAAAGAGTGCTTTCATATTACTTGGTTTTTTGTTTGAGGATGTAATCTGCTACTACTTGTCCGCTAATGAGAGAGGGCGGAACACCTGGACCCGGTACCGTAAGCTGTCCAGTATAGTAAAGATTGGGTAGTTTTTTATGACGCATCCGTGGTTTGAGGAATGCGGTTTGAAGCAAGGTATTCGCTAATCCATAGGCGTTACCCTTGAATGCGTTGTAATCTTGAACGAATTCCTTCACAGAATAGCTTCGCTTGTATACGATATCGTTCGATATGTCTTCACCGGTGCGTTCTTTGAGGCGCTCGAGTACTACATCAAAGTAGCGATCGCGCAAGGCTTCATCATCTCCTTTAATGCCCGTAGCTATAGGAATGAGGATGAAAAGATTTTCTTGACCTTCTGGTGCAACGCTAGGATCCGTCTTGGAAGGGGCGCAGACATAGAAAAGGGGGTCATCTGGCCACTTCTTGCTCTTGTAGATCTCTTCTGCATGCTTTCCAAAATCTGCATCGAAGAAAAGGTTATGGTGCTCAAGGTTTTTCACGCGTCGGTTGACTCCTACGTAATACAGTAGACACGATGGAGCCATGATTCGCTTCTCCCAATAGGCATCGGAATACTGGCGACTGCCTTCGTTCAACAATTGAGACTCGATATGCGCATAGTCTGCGCCGCCTATCACGACATCACTCTTATACTCTGTGTTGCTCGTGCTTACGCGCATTTGTCCGTTTTGATAGATGCGGTTAGCTGGCTCGGAAGTTTTGAACTTCACGCCCTTTTCTTCAGCCAGGCTCACCATACCTTCAACGATCTTATGCATTCCGCCCATCGGGTACCATGTACCTAACTGAAGGTCTGCATAGTTCATCAAACTGTAAAGTGCTGGTGTTTCTGCTGGCATTGCGCCAAGGAAGAGTACAGGAAACTCAATAATGCTGAGCAGCTTCGGGTCTGAAAAATACTTTCGAGCGAAATCCTTGAAGTTGCCAAAGAGATCCAATTGAAAAAGACCTTTTACCACCTTCCACTTGGCGAATTCGAAAATGGATAAACTGGGTTTTTGGACCAAATCATTGATGCCAGCGTCGTACTTCACAGAGGCATCTTTCAAGAAGGATCTCAGTTTCATCCCTGAACCCTTTTCTCTCGACTCAAAGAACGCTTCCAAAGCTTCCATTGAGGCGGGCATATCAATGTACTCGTCTTTAAAGAAAACTCGGTATGACGGGTCTAAGCGAACCAGATCGTAATAATCGGAAACCTTTTTTCCAAAGCGGGCGAAATAGGAGTCGAATACGTCTGGCATCCAATACCAGCTCGGACCCATATCAAAGGTAAATCCGTTCGCTTCGAACTTTCGGGCTCTTCCGCCCAAATGTTCGTTCTTTTCTACTACGGTTACGTCAACTCCCTTATCAGCAAGTGCGGTTGCAGCGGAGAGAGAAGAGAAACCAGAGCCTATAATGGTGGCAGTTGAAGGCATGGTTTCTAATTAGTTCGGGTTGTAATCGCTCAATACATCCATCAGTTTTTTCCTTGCCAAGAAGATACGGCTTTTAACGGTTCCAATTGGGAGTTTCAAATAATCTGCAATCTCCTTGTATTTGTATCCTTCGTTGTGCATCTTGAACGGAATACGATACTCATCTTGTAGGTCATTCACGCTATTCGTTAGCTCCGAAACATTGTAGATGCTTGATGGATTCTTGTCACGTGCATCTGGCGCATTGTTCAAGTAATAAAGATCCTCAGACTGATCGATGATCGTTCTTGACTTCACTTGTCTGCGATAGTTGTTGATGAAGGTGTTCTTCATGATGGTATACAACCATGCTTTGAGGTTGGTCGCCTCGCGGAACTTGTCCTTGTAGGCAACGGCCTTCATGTAGGTGTCCTGAAGAAGATCTTTCGCATCTTCTTCGTTCTGGGTTAGGCTGTAGGCGAAATATTCAAGAGGCTTCCTGAATGATAGGATCTGCTGGTTAAATTCTACAGTGGACATTTGTTTAACTATTTGTGATTAATGTTCAACAAATATATGTGGTTACATTTTTCCGCGCAAGGAAATGTTTAATTAAAACGCGAAAAGATTAAACAAAACAAAGCTTATGCGAAAAAAAAGCAGCTCAAAGGCTGCTTAACTGTTTCTTTTGGTGGGTCTTAGATGAAGTTGTCCAGCTCCTTGATGCCATGTAGGAGGTGAACACGGGGGTCTTTCATCTCCTCAAGATCGGGGCTTGGACGTGTTGCAATCAGATAATCGCAGTCTGCTCCCTCTACCTTGAAACCTTCAATCACGTGCTGCGCATTGTTCGTTACAGCTGGATCTACAAAGAAGGTCAAAACGGCTGCGGGCTTTACCGTTTCAATACACATCTTAATGTCTTTGCTCGGCAAGTTCTGCCCCATGAAGTAAACGCGCGCTCCCTTTTTCTTGAGTAGATAATTAGCCATGAGCAGACCGATCTCGTGGTGCTCTCCTTCGGGCAAAAACAGTAAGAATTTCTTGCCATCCTTGGAGGTAGGTAGCCGATCAATGCCTGCGATGATCTTCTGGCGAATTAAGCAACTCATGAAGTGCTCCTGAGCCGGATTGATCTGTCCGATGGTCCAAAGGATACCAACCTTCTCTAAGAAAGGATAAACCAGTCCGGTAATCGTCTTCTCAAAACCATTGTTCTTGACGGAGTTCTCATAGATTCGGTGGAACTTATCCTCGTCCATATCAATCATAGAGACCATCAAGTCGTTTGCATCGAGATCAAGTTCTACGTTGGTTTCATGCAAGAGCGTCTGCTCATACAATTGCTCAATTGCACTGGTGAATTCCGATGGTGATAACTTCGAAATCTTCGAGATTTTGTAACCGTGCTTAGACAGCAACGCGATGTTTAAAAGGTGTTTGAGCTGCGTATCGTCGTAGAATCGAATATTCGTTTCTGTACGCCGCGGTTCCACTACACCATAGCGCTGCTCCCACATGCGAATGGTATGCGCCTTAATGCCGGATAACTGTTCTAAGTCTTTTATCGAGTAAGCTCCCATGATTATTATGAGTCAATAACAAGGGGGCGGTTGAAAGTGTTCGAAATTAAGTAAATATCGTTAAACAGAAATTTTCGCAGATCAGAGCAGAAAATAGAAGCAACCGCGGATTGTATTTTCGCGAGGTTCATGGAAGTCAACGAAGCGATAAAATCCCAACTCCAACAACTGCCCCATAAACCGGGGGTCTATCAGTTCTTTGATGATGCAGACATCATCATTTATGTTGGTAAAGCAAAGGATTTGAAGAAACGCGTTTCATCCTACTTCAACCGTGATCGCTATGATAGTGGAAAGACCAGGCTGCTGGTTCGGAAGATCACTCGGATCGCCTTTATCTTGGTATCCAACGAATTCGATGCCTTGTTGCTGGAGAACTCCATGATCAAGGAGCATCAGCCGAAGTTCAATATTCAACTGCGCGACGATAAGACCTATCCTTGGATCTGCATCAAGAATGAACGCTTCCCAAGGGTGTTTCCAACCCGTAACGTGGTGAAAGATGGATCTGAATACTATGGTCCCTACGCCTCTGTAAAGCGAATGAAAGCAGTACTCGGTCTGGTCACAAAGCTGCACAAGGTCAGGAATTGCAATTACAACCTGTCAGAGGAGAACATCCAAGCCGGTAAGTTCAAGGTATGCTTGGAGTATCACATTGGCAATTGCCTTGGTCCATGTGAAGGGAAGCAAAGTGAGGCATCCTATAACAAGAGCATTGACGAGATCCGCCGAGTGATCAAGGGGGATGTTGATCACGTTATTAGAGAGAATAAGGTTCGGATGGCGGAAGCAGCCGAGAACCTCGAGTTTGAAGAAGCGGCTCGATTGAAAGCCAATAATGATGTGCTTGAAGAATACCAAAGCAAGAGCGTGGTGGTTAATCCAAGCATAAAAGACGTAGATGTGGCAAGCATTGTAGACGACGATAAGTTTGCTTATGTGAACTACATGCGTGTTGTCAATGGGGCCGTTATTCAGTCGCACAGCGTTGAGTTTAAGAAGAAGCTTGACGAAGCAGCAGACGATATCTTGCTAAGTGCCATTGCTGAGATGCGAGCGTTGTTTCAAAGTTCAGCCTCGGAAGTGTTGACCTCCATTCCTGTAGAAGCCGAGTGGGACCATACCCAGTTTCACCACCCTCAACGCGGAGATAAGAAGTCACTCATCGACTTCTCTTTGCGTAACCTACGATTCTACATGCTGGAGCGCCACAAGGCGCAAGAGAAGATTGATCCGAATCGCCATGCTAACCGGGTGCTGAAGACCTTACAAGAGGATCTACGCATGCAGCAGTTGCCGGAGCACATTGAATGCTTTGATAATTCCAATTTTCATGGTTCCTACCCCGTTGCAGCGTGCGTGGTGTTCAAGAATGCCAAGCCCAGCAAGCAGGATTACCGGCATTTCAACATAAAGACCGTAGAAGGACCCGATGACTTCGCGTCCATGGAGGAGGTGGTTTATCGAAGGTATAAGCGATTGAGTGATGAGAATCAATCCTTACCCCAGCTCATCATCATCGATGGAGGTAAAGGGCAATTGAGTTCAGCGGTGAAGAGCTTGGATAAGCTCGGCTTGCGCGGTAAGATCACCATCATCGGCATCGCCAAGAAATTGGAGGAGATCTACTTTCCGGGCGACTCTGTTCCATTGTATATCGACAAGCGATCTGAATCGTTGAAGTTGATCCAACGGCTGCGCAATGAGGCACACCGTTTTGGCATTACCCACCACCGCAATAAACGGAGTAAGCATGCCTTTCAAAGTGAACTCTTGGAGATCGAAGGAATTGGAGAGAAGACCGCAAAGGAGCTCCTGCGAAACTTCTACAGCCTGGATCGGATCAAACAGCTTTCAGAAGAAGAATTGACCAAGGTGGTCTCCAAGGCCCAAGCCCAGGCGATTGTTCTATATTTTGCCTCCGAAAAGTGAAGACCCTATTCCATAGACTGATCCATCAAGGGATCGATGACAACACACCAAGCGATTTGGTGGATGAGGTCAAGGTGATCAACTCGATCAAGATTCAAGGCGCTATACTGATTTTGACGGGTGGGGTTACCACGGCTTTCTTTTTACCAGAATTTGCTGGGTTTATCGCCTTGTTGCTGGGTATTCACGTTGTTAGTGCGATTGCGGTCTTGTCGTTCAATGCAGCAAAGGCATATGACATCAGTAAGTGGATCTTCGTGCTCGATCCTGCATTGCTGGTTCTACTACTCACGTTCTACTTCGGGGTAGAGAGCAACCTGCATTACATCGGACTGCTCTGCTTTATGCTGTTCGTCTTCCTTTTCCGAGGAGTGCGTTCCAATGAGCCTGCCTTGCTTGCGGTCTATTTGGTTTCCGTTGTGGCCGGCGTAAGCGTGGCATTCGCCTTTGATATTCATTTGGCTGATCCTTCGATGTTGGTTATTGAGACCCTGCGGGTGGTGGCCTTCTCTATGTCGGTCGGACTCTCGGTGCTCATGGGGGTAATCTTGAGCTCCAGCACCCGGCGTAGATCGAAGAGAACGAAAGAAACCCTCCAGGCCTCTCAGAAAGATGCGGTTATTCTACAGTCGATCTCTGACTCGATGGAGGAAGCGATCTTCAAGTCATCCATGAGTAGAGGCTTCCTATTTGTGAATGAAGCGTTCGCAAACATGTTTGGCTATGCAGGTAAGGAGGATATTTTGGCTACCCATCCTGTAAACCTTTATGTGTCAAAGGTGGAGCGTGAATCGCTCTTGGCCAGAATCTGGGAAGAGGGAAGGGTCTCTAATGAGTTGATGCAATACCGCAAAAAGGACGGTTCCTATTTCTGGGGTCGACTCAACTGCCAGCGGCTCTTTGAGCAAGATGACATTGTATTGGTCGGAACCATCGTAGATGTTACTGGTCAACAAGAACAAATCGAACTCCTCAAACAAAGTGAGCGACGCTTACGAGATGCCCAGCGTTTAGCTAAGCTTGGTAACTGGCGAATGGTACCAGACTTAGGCTTGGTCGAATGGTCTGCAGAAGGAGCGCACATACACGGGTTTTTACCGAACGATTATGAAGATCCACTAACGGAATGGATCCAGCGTTTGGAGGGGGTCTCGCGGGAAGAGTTGGAATCACAGATCAAGCGCTGTGAGGCGATGAACGTAGACTATGAGTTTGGGGCCTGGTATCAAACACCAAGCGGTGAGGAGAAATTCTTGAACTACATCTGTAAGGTAGAGTACGAACAGAAGCGTCGGGTTTGGTACGGAACGGTTCAAGATAATACGGAGCTGAAGAACCAAGAGCTGGAATTGATCTCCACCAGGGAATTCTATCAAAACATCCTTACCGCTATTCCCGTAGAAACGGTGTTGATTGATGAAGACTTGAAGTATTTCTACATCAGTCAGAATGCGATCATGGACGAGAAGTTGCGTAGCTGGTTGATCGGGAAAACCAACAAGGAATATGCAGAATACCGAGGCTTACCCGAATCGTTTGGAGAGGATCGTGACCGACAATGGCAAAAGGCTTTCGATGCTGATCTCACCGTGCGCTGGGAAGAGAAGATGACAACTCCTGATGGCAGGATTTCTTACCACCTCAGGAATGTGGTTCCGATCAACCTCACATTTGGTAAACAGACCAAGCGTTTTCTGATCGGGTACTCGTTTGATATCAATGACATCAAGAATGCCCAGTTCCGTCTAGAACAGAAGAACGACGAGCTCACGGTTTTGAACAAGGAACTGGATCGCTTCGTATACAGCATTTCGCATGACCTTCGTGCGCCCATCGCTTCCGTTTTAGGCTTGAACGCCCTCGCCGAAGAATGTCAAGACGATGAGGAACTGCAAGGAATTCTGGATATGCAACGTGAGGCCTTGGACCGATTGGATCAGTACATCAGAGATGTTATCGATTATGCGCGCAATAAGCGAATGGACCTCACTCCAGAAGAGGTAAACCTGCATGACATGGTGTGGGCCAGCTTGAAAGGATTGGATTACCTCGCAGACTATAACCGCTTGGAGTATTTTGTTGAAGTTCCTGAATCAACCCTCATCACTACCGATCGCGTTCGGATGCAAATCATCCTGAGCAATCTGTTCTCTAATGCTATAAAATACCGAGACCCGTCAAAGGAAAAGAGTTTTCTCAGTGTTCGGTCAACCTTCAAAGAAGGGAAGCTCACCTTTGTGGTTTCTGATAATGGACTCGGCATTAGCGATGAGTTTAAGGAACAGATCTGGGATATCTTCTTCCGGGGGAACAGTGAAGTATCGGGTTCTGGACTTGGACTTTACATTCTAAAGGAGTCGGTCAAGAACCTCAGTGGTACAATCGAGGTGGAAAGCGAAGAAGGGAAGGGCACCACATTCACGCTCAACCTGCCGCCGATTCAAAGAGCTGGGGCTTAATCAAGCTTGTCTTTGAGGAGATTGATCTCGATGACCGGACTGATCTTCTCGTAAAGGATATGATATACTGCCCGGGTGATGGGAAGGTCTACTTCAAACTTTTTGTTCATTTCCATGATCGAGTTTACGGCATAGTAGCCCTCGGCAACCATGCTCATCTCCAATTGTGCCGCTTTCACGCTGTAGCCCTTTCCAATCATTAACCCAAAGGTTCGGTTGCGACTAAATTTAGAATAGGCAGTAACAAGCAGGTCCCCTAAATAAGCAGAGGAGTTGACATCCCGGTGCACAGGGCTCACGGCATCTACAAAATTCTCGATCTCTTGAATGGCATTACTGATCAATACCGCTTGAAAGTTGTCTCCGTAGCCCAGTCCGTGACAAATACCCGCTGCTATGGCCATGATGTTCTTCATCACCGCGCTGATCTCCGTACCGAAGATATCTTCAGACGTGGAGGTCTTTACATAACGATAGGCAAGTGCATCCGCCATCATTTGAGCGATCTTTTGATCTGGACAAGCCAAGGTAAGGTAGCTCAAACGCTCTAAGGCGATCTCCTCCGCATGGCACGGACCTGAGATGATACCAATCCTTTCATAGGGGATGTCAAACTCCTTGTGAAAAAAGCGCGCGGGGATAGAGTGATATTGAGGCACGATGCCCTTGATCGCACTGAACAAGATCTTGTCTTCGAGTCCATCTACATGAAAGCCGTTGAATACCTCGTACACGAACGCACTCGGAATAGCAATCACCAAAACGTCGCTTTGTTTCACTACGGCCTCTAGATCGCTGCTAGGATGGATGCGGTTTAGGTCAAACTCTACCGATTGTAGGTAGCGGTCGTTGTGTCGGAATTTCTTGACGTGTGCTACGCTCTCTTCATGGCGCAGCCACCAATGCACCTGGTCGGAGTTGTTGCTCAACATCTTTGCAATGGCAGTAGCCCAGCTACCTCCTCCTATAACTCCAAATCGTGTACTCATTCTGTCAAAATTAGGAATTCAAAATGCCTTGGCTCGCAATAATACGCATCGAAGTTTTTTCGAGCTTTGAGCCATGTGGCAATTGCTGAATACCGTGTTCAATATCATCGGCGTATTGCTGCTGCTGCGTTTCCTATGGGATAAGTGGAAACTGTATCAATCCCTTGACGATCCATCGAGTTATTGGACCTATCAGCGCCATAAATACGTCATTACCGTCGGAGGCTTTCTGCTTGGAGCTTTGCTCATCGTTGAGGTGCTTTTACCAACGGAGGCCCTATTGACCATTGAGCGGTCTTGGACATCGATCAATACGGTAATAGGTATAGCTGTTTCTGCCGGAATCTCCATTCTTTGGGCCGTTTATCTGCGCCGCTTAGACCTCTTTGATCCGGAACGTTGGAGGAACGTCTTTCTGGTCTTCTTGGCAGGAAGCATTACCGTGTGGCTGGTTTTTCCGATCTCAGACTTCATCAATGAACAAGGCTTTGAGCTGAACGGAGGCGTGTTGAATGACCTGATGTACTGCATCATCAGCATTGGTATGGTAGAGGAGTTCGTCAAGTTTCTACCGCTGCTTGTGATGGCTCGCTCCAAGAACATCGTTCGTGAACCCTATGACTTTTTGCTCTATGCGAGTGTTGCTGCCTTGGGCTTCGCTTTTGTAGAGAATGCACTGTTCATCATCCAATCAAACTTCTACTCAATCAACGGTAGGGCACTCATGGCAACCGTGGCCCACATGACCTTTTCATCGGTTATTGGTTATGGACTCATGATCGCCCAATACAAAAGGTCTCAATCTTCGTGGTTGTATTTTGTTGGCGCCTTCCTTTTAAGCTCAGCCATGCATGGGTTCTATGATTTCTGGTTGATCAACCCCATGGCAAAGCGCTTGGATGGGTTAACGCTGTTATTCTTCTTGCTCACCACCCACTTCTGGTTCACCATGAAGAACAAAACGATCAATGCCTCGCGTTTCTTCGATCCATACCGCAAGCTCATCAACGACAAGCTACGCTACTTTCTGATCTTCTGGCTCACCGCCTTGCTGATGACATCAGTGGTCATCGTTGGACTCTTTCACGGCAGAAATACCGCCAACGCCTATCTCCAAGGGCAGTTGCTTGCCTTCGGGTTTTTGATCTACTACCTCAGCTTCAGCTTCAGCAGGTTCAAGATCGCACCGAGGATGCTCAATGCCGGACAGAAAGCATTTGACGCGGTCATTCCAACCGAACCGGTACCCGATCAAAAGACATGGGGTGCGGAGTAAAGCATGGTGCTTATGAAAAGACCTTTAGGTCTCATTCAGGTTCGCGAGACAATGTGTTTTATCGGTGCTCATGGATTCGTCCGTTCCGGACGCATTTAGGTGCGCGGTCTGTTGTTTTTCTCGGGTGCTCATGAATGGGTCCTTTCAGGTCTCATTTAGGCTCGCAGTCTGTTGTTTTTTTTGGTGCTCATGAATAAGACCTTTCAGGTCTCATTTGAGGGAAGAAGAGGACGTCTTGGATGGAGGGTTGGTTCGTTAGCATCATCACGAAACGGTCTATACCGATGCCCATACCTGAGGTTGGTGGCATGCCGTATTCCAATGCGCGCAAGAAGTCTTGATCGATGAACATCGCTTCGTCGTCGCCTTTCTCGCTCAGTTTCAATTGCTCCTCAAAACGCTCGCGCTGATCGATCGGGTCGTTCAACTCGGAATAGGCGTTGGCCACTTCCTTGCCGTTGATCATCAGCTCAAAACGCTCCGTTAAACGTGGGTTTTCACGGTGCTTCTTGCACAACGGACTCATCTCGATCGGGTAGTCCATCACGAAGGTGGGTTGAATAAAGTTTGGCTCACACTTCTCTCCAAAGATCTCGTCCAGTAGCTTTCCTCGTCCCATCGTCTCGTCGGTTTCGATGCCTTGCTGCTTGCAGAATGCGCGCAGTTGCGCTTCATCAAAATCAGAAACATCCGTTCCGGTATACTGCTCGATCGCACCTAAGAAGGTCACCCGATTGAATGGGCGCTTGAAGTCTACCTCGTTCTCTCCGATCGGAATGTTGGTTTTTCCATGCAAATCGAGTACTGCCTTCTCTACCATCTCCTCGGTGAAGTTCATCATCCACTCGTAGTCTTTGTAGGCTACGTAAATTTCCATCACCGTGAACTCTGGATTGTGGGTACGGTCCATGCCTTCATTTCTGAAGTTGCGCGCAAACTCGTAAACACCTTCGAAACCTCCTACGATCAGTCGCTTCAAGTACAACTCATTCGCAATACGCAGGTACATGTCCTGATCCAAGGTATTGTGATGCGTGATGAACGGACGCGCCGCTGCACCGCCGGGGATGGGCTGTAGAATTGGCGTATCCACCTCCAGGTATCCCTTGCTGTTGAAGAACTCCCGCATGGAGTTGATGATCTTCGTGCGCTTCAAAAAGACATCCTTTACCTCTGGGTTCACCACCAAATCCACGTAGCGCATGCGGTAACGTTGCTCCTTGTCTGCAAAGCCATCGTGTACGTTGCCTTCTGCATCTGTCTTCACGATAGGCAGTGGACGTAAGGTCTTGCTCAATACCACCAACTCTTTCACGTGAATAGACGTTTCTCCAACTTGGGTCTTGAATACAAAACCTTTCACCCCGATGAAGTCACCGATGTCTAGGGCCTTTTTGAAGACCGTGTTGTACAGGCTCTTGTCTTCACCCGCACAGATCTCATCCCGATTGAAATAGGCTTGAATGCGACCACTGTGGTCCATGATCTCGCCGAACGACGCCTTTCCCATGATGCGTCTGCTCATCAATCGGCCTGCAATGCACACTTCTTGGAAGTTTCCTTTCTCCGGATCAAAGTCCTGTTTAATCTCCACTGCGGTGGAATTCACAGGATAAAGATCCGCTGGATACGGGTCGATTCCCAGCTCTCGGAGTTGGTTCAATGCTTCGCGGCGTTCGCGCTCTTGGTCGTTCAATTCCTTAGACATCTGCTCTGCTTTAAATTGGCCTGCAAAGATGAATAGAATTCGTGGATTTAATGGTTCGGTATGCGATCGAGCTGTGGCTGAAATCCTAGCGTTGTCATCCCTTCAAGAATCGACCCGCCGATTATCTTTGTCACCATGCAAAAAACAATGAGTCAATACGTAGCGGAGTTCACCGACCATCTCCGCCAGGCAAAGCGTATAGCGGATGACTTCCAGTGGGAAGCAGATGTGGAGATCGCAAATGTGGTGATCTGTGGTTTGGGCGGTTCAGGGATCGGTGGTACCATCCTCGGACAGTTGCTTTCAGAGCATTGCCCGGTTCCTATTCAAAGCGTTAAAGGATATACCATTCCCGGGTATGTGGGTGATCGCACCTTGGTGATCGCTTGTTCATATTCCGGTAATACAGAAGAAACCCTTGAAGCCGTGGGTCAGGCAGTGGAGCGCGATGCGCAAATCGCATGCATAAGTTCTGGCGGTGCTTTGAGCGACATGGCGACCAAGAATAATTGGCCCTTGATCACCGTTCCCGGTGGTGACCCTCCCCGTGCGGCCTTCGGTTTTGCTATGGTAGAACTGCTTCGCATGGCAGAGGTGTTTGGGTTGACCTCTTCTAACTGGAATCAAGAACTAGAAAAAGCGATCGCTTTGCTCGATCGAGAAGAGGAAAACATTCAAGCCGCTGCTCGACAGTTGGCCGAAAGCATCCAACACAAGCTTCCGGTGATCTATTCTTCGCCTTGGTTAGAGGGAGTTGCAACACGTTGGACCCAACAAGTAGGTGAGAACAGCAAGTGCCTGTCTTGGAAGAACGTTTACCCAGAGATGAACCACAATGAGTTGGTGGGATGGGCGAGCGGAACCAAGGACCTTGCAGTCATCTTCTTGCTAAGTTACCGTGACCATCCACGGGTTGCTCGACGCATGGAACTGAGCGAAACCATCATTCGCAAGCATACCCCGCACATCCATCATTACAAGGCGAAAGGAGATTCCCCGCTGGAACAAGCGCTCTACCTGATCCACCTCGGCGATTGGATGACTGTTCACCTCGCAGCATTCAAGGGAGTTGATGACATCGAGATCGAGGTGATCGATTGGCTGAAAGGAGAACTCGCTAAGTTCTGATACGGCCTATGAGAAGTCTATTGCTCAGAAAGCTCGGCTACTTCCTCTTTGCGCTTTTGCTCTTGCATTTGATCATTGAGGTAACCGGACATCATTACCTCTACCAAACCTTGAAGATGACGGTTTTCAAGGGGCAGCTAGGGCCAGGGATTCAAGAGTATGAGGAACTTCCGAAACGGGTAATAGCGCATGACCCCGGCGCTGCTTGGCCCAAGGCACAGAATTACAATTCTGGTAGCCTAGGCTCGGATGCGGAAGCCTTTCACGAAGCATATGAATCTGTATCCTTTCTGGTTGTTCATCGAGACAGCATCCTCTTTGAAAAGTATTGGGATGGCTTTGATGATGCCTCCATCAGCAACAGCTTTTCCATGGCGAAGTCGGTGGTTTCCTTGCTCACGGGTATTGCCATTGACAAGGGCTACCTCAAAAGCGTTGACGATCCAGTCTACCACTACCTGCCACAGTACGAAACCGAATTGGGCAAGGAGCTGAAGATTTGGCACCTCCTTTCCATGAGCTCCGGCATCAACTTTGACGAACATTACCTCAACCCCTTTGCATTTCCGGCTCGTGCCAACTATGGTGATGACCTCGAAGGCTTGTTGAGGAACTATGAAGTCACGGAAACACCAGGGCAGGTCTTCAACTACCAAAGCGGTACAACACAGGTCTTGGGAATGCTACTCACGGCAGCAACACGCATGTCGCTTTCAGAAATGACCCAAGAGTGGGTTTGGAAACCCTTAGGCGCCGAAGCGGACGCCATCTGGTCGCTTGATCACGAAGACGGAGTGGAGAAGGCCTTTTGCTGCATCAATGCGCGCGCACAGGATTTTGCACGCATCGGGAAACTCTACCTTCAAAATGGCAAGTGGGCTGCTCAGCAGGTGGTAGATAGCGCCTACATCGCGAAGACCATTCAACCAGCTCCACTGATGAACCAAGAAGGTGAACCATGTACTACCTACGGCTATTCCTGGTGGATTGCCGAACATGACGGGGAGTATGTTTTCTACATGCGTGGCATCAAGGGACAGTATGTTTTGGTGATGCCAAGTAAAGATCTGATCGTGGTGCGGCTGGGGCGGAAGCGGTTCTTTGGCAATACCCATCCGGCACCTGAAGACGTGCACCGTTACTTGGAAATGGGATTAAGCATGATCGAATGAAAGAGGATATAGATTTCCCGAAGGTGGATAAGGTAGGCGTGTGCGCCGTGCCAGACGAAAAGGAAGGTATGCAGGCGTGGGTAGTGCATGTCCTGAACATGTTGCCTGATACCATCAGTAATGTCTTGGTCTCTACCCGAGGATATGGCAAGAAGAACAACGAAGACGTCAAGACCTCTGAGCTTCGGCACTATTTTGAAGAGGTAGGCGCCATGGATGCTCGTCAAGTGGAGATCGTTCCCCAAGATCTGGAAGGGCTGAATAACCAATTTTGGGTCAGCTACTACCACAATGGAAAGCTTTTCGATAAGAAGTTTATTTTTCTTCCTGATTCCTTGATCGAAGACAATATGAGAGAATTGCCCGTATTGAAGCAGAAAGGGATCCTAATCATTTAAGCCATGGATCTGAGCAACATCCTTTTTCTTGATATCGAGACCGTACCACAGTGCGAAGGCTTTGAACAAGCAGAGGAAACCTACCAGAAGTTGTGGGAGGAAAAGGCCCGTTTCCTGTTGAAGAACGAGGAGGATACGGCCGCAAGTGTGTTTGAGCGAGCGGGGATTTATGCCGAGTTCGGTAAGATCGTCTGCATCTCGGTAGGTATGATCAACCAGCGTGGTGGGGAACGTGAGCTTAGGATCAAGTCATTTGCCGGTGACGATGAACTTGAATTGTTGAGTTCCTTCGCCACGATGCTCGACCGGTTTTTCAGTGGCGATCAACACCTGCTGTGCGGACACAACGGCAAGGAGTTCGATTTTCCCTACATCGCACGTCGGATGCTCATTCAAGGTGTTCCGGTACCTAAGATCTTAGACACCGCAGGTAAGAAACCTTGGGAGGTCAAGCATTTGGATACCATGCAGATGTGGAAATTCGGCGACTACAAGCACTTCACTTCATTGAAACTCTTGGCACATGTATTCGGGCTTCCCACTCCCAAAGATGATATTGATGGCAGTCAGGTTGCCGGCGTTTATTGGCAAGAGAAGAACCTGGAACGCATCGTTACCTATTGCGAGAAGGACGTAGTGACCCTTGTACAAGTGTATCTAAAGATGACCCAGCTTCCTATCCTCAAGGAATCCGAGATCGCCAGTTTTGAGTAATGCCCCTCATAACCCATTGCTGCGGGTGAAGGGGTTGACGGTCGACTTTTCTTCTGGAGATGGGTTCTATATGGTGATCAATGATGTCAGGTTTGATGTCTTTCCAGATGAGGTGGTAGCCTTGGTTGGTGAATCAGGCAGCGGCAAATCGGTTACGGCTAAGGCGATCATGCGCTTGTTGCCGGCACATTTGAACATTCATACTTCCGGGCAATTGGAACTCAGCAAGCCCAGCGGAGAGGTGGTAGATTTGCTCACCGCATCATCGCGTACCATAGAACAGATCAGGGGTAAAGACATGACCATGATCTTCCAAGAAAGCATGCGCGCACTCAACCCTGCACGATATCATTGGTGCTGCTCTCTTGCGCCCGCTGCTTGAATACAAATCGATCCCAAGCCATTCCTGGTCCAATATCAGGTCCTTCCATGCTTCCCAAGCGGGAAATTCGAGAAGACTTTCGTATTCAGTCGGATAACGCTTTTCTCGTCTTCACCGATCACCTGTCGAGCAGTAGACGGATCACCCTTCTTCACGAAGAAGATGTAGGGATTTCTATCTGGAACTAAGCGGATGGAATCAGCCCCGAGCGACTCCAAGAAATCCAACATGCTCTCCGTCCAAACCGATGGCGCTTCAAAGTATCCCCAACGCTAGGTATAGAACAAAAGGTAATGACCGTCATCCACGTGCTGCTCAATCATATCGCGCATGCTCGCCATCTGTACATCAGACGTGTCGAAGGTGAAAAAGTATTCCACCCGTGTGCGATGGGCAGTACCATCGTTGTTGTTTCCATAACGACGGTCTTCATTGATGAAGGTGCCATTCGGTCCAACGCCATACGTGCCCCATGGTTTGAGCTCTGTAGAGTCGATGACCACTACGGCAAAACCAGGACGGATCGATGCGATACCATACTCACCCAGCGGAGCAATTTGTCCATCCAAGGTGTAGTAGCTGTCGTCAAGCTCAGCAACAGCGGGATTGCCAAATACTTGAACAAAGAGTTCACGGGAGGCTTCTGGAAAGTTGAACACCCGTTGTGCACGATTATAGTCGAGCAAGTCAAAGCGGTTGTTCTTGTATTGGAAGAAATGATCCTGTCCCCAGCCTACCTCATCAGCGATGTATTGAAAACTAAACTCTCGCCATTTATCGGGTTCGTTTTCAGGGGTAACGCGCCAAAAGAAGACCGTGCTGTCGGGTAAGCCCGATGTGCTTAGTTGCGGGTCCCACTCGATCACTGCAGTAGCTTGTTGAATGGTTGTTTGCTTTTTGAACGGACTGTCATAGGTATCCGTGGTATCCAGCTCCATCAAATAGCGGGCACTTTGGAGGAATGGATAACCGGTATTTGCTTTCAGCCGAACGTAAAGGTCCGGAACCACAGCAAAGTCGTAGGGTACAATCGGGAAGATCTCAGAGCTGCCGATGAAAAAGCTCGACTGATCGATGAGGTTGTTCGTGTTATCTATCTTCTCTTCAACAACGCTCAAGGGAAGGTCGGCTTCTATGCGAAGGGTGTTCTCTCCGATGCCATTCTCCCCGTCTACTGGAAAGGAAAAGCGGATCGTTTTTTCATAGTCGATGCCATTCACCTGCTTGGTAATGATCACCGGGTCGGCTCCATTGGGAAAGTTGCAGGTAGGTTAAAGCTCTTGCTGGTAGACTTGCCAAGGTTAGAGAGGGTCACCTCCACGGCAAAGGAATCGCGATCGGTGGTGATGTTAGATGGGATGTAACGAATGTCTGCACCCGATTGAGGATCATTGATGCTGATCTCGGTCTTGTCATGTGGGTAAAGCATTAGACTCGGGTCACCGTGCATGGTCATCTCCAAGGATACACCCTTGTTACGTTCGTCATTTGGCATGCGGTCACAGGTAGCTTGCATCTGTTTGCTGAAGCTTTCGCCGTAGTTCTTCCGTGAGAACTGCCGGTACAGCTCCGTGGTATACTTGTTCAGGTAGTTCTCATAACTGATCGGGTGTAGCGATGAAGGCAATGGCTCCTTCGCTAGGGTGAAGAGGTATTGCTCAGAGATACTCGGAATAGACTCAACCGGGAGGTGAATGTTACCAGAAAAACAGCTATTGGCGATCACAAAGGGATACTTGCCCCGGTTGTTCCAAAGGCTCGGATCGTCCACACTGAGGTCGAAGGTATTGCCATAAACATGTCCAAAGAAGGTCATCACAGCCGGACCTTTCTGAAGAAGTAAACGTACGCTGTCTGTATTCAATTCTTCGATCACGTTTCCACTGGTCTTGCTGAATAAGAAGACCTTGCCCCCAAATAGGCTGTCCTCGGCTTGTTCTTGGTATCCTGCCAAGTATCCGCGGAAGCATGCATTTTCAGTTGCGTTATCTCCGCCGGCGAAATGTAGGATGTGCTTTTGCCACTGCCGGTTGTTGATGGTGTATGGTGTGATCTGGATGTTGTGGGCGTTCTCAAACTCACGCACTTTATCGAGGTAGATGGCGATTTCTTCATTCATCCGTGCGGCCAGTCTGCCGGTGGGAATGGCGGGGACATGACTCTTATCTCCGTTCAAACCAGCGGTGAGCATGATGTCAGAAACAGGAAAGCCCACACATGGAATCAAGTTCGCTGCTTTTAAACTGCTGCTCTTTCTCACCCTGGGCTCTTCGATCGACTTTCCAAGTAAGAAAAGGTGGGAGGGGTCAGACGTCCACGCGGTCAGCATGTAATCAGCAAAATTTCTGATTGCCAACGGGTGCTTGCGAATACCATAGGAGAATTGATCGTACAGCACTTCGATGTCTACCAAGACCGTGTTGAATCGTGTGTTTCGGTAGTTTCGATAGCGCTCTGCTTCGGTCCAAATCTTTCGGTGACTGATGATCACAAAGGCATTCTCCGCCTCCCAGGTAGATGGATCGCTGAATCGACTATTGTCGCTTACGGGACGAAGGTTGTTTGATCCAACTTCTATCATGGCCGAATTCGATGACTATACCAAATGGCGTCGGTTACCGGGGTCGATGTTGCACTGAAAGTTTCCGCTGTTGGCAGTGGTCACATAGCGTTTGTTCTGACCAAGGTCATAAACGTTCGTAATGGCCTGGCTACCAGAGTTGCTTACAGAGAGGTAGGTGTTCGACGCGCTTTGAGGAACCTCTCCGTAGAAGGATGCCTGTCCTGACATGTTCAAGCCGCGCGGATAAACTAAGCGCACAAACGCACAGGCGGAATAGTCAGAAGCAGTATTCAAGGGAGAAACCGTGGTGTTTACCGCGATACGAATCGTTGTGGTATTGCCTAAGGATGCATTGATATTGGAGAGGTCGCGGGTATATTCATAGCTTCCGTAAAAGACATCAGACACCGCACTGAATCCGCTCCCGTTGTTTACTTGAACTTGGGCATGATGCGCCTGAACCCCTCCTGCGCCAAAGTTCATGCCGGCCAACGCCACCTCAACACTTGGTGAAGGGAATCCGGCTCCATTCTGCGCTTGCGGGGTGCAGAAGTTCATGTCTCCTAGGGTTCTGGTGGAGCCATTGTTGTAGCCGATGAGTCCGCTCATCCAGCCTTTACCGCCGGCATAGGAGGTGGTCGGTTTTCCACCCCCGAGGTCTTCACCTTTTTGATAGCTGTCATTATAGATTCGCACTTGCTCCTGCCAGAGGTAGGGCACGGGCGTGCTTGCAGGTGTGTTAAAGCTAACCGGAGCGAATCGTAATCCGGCTGCTATGTCTTCAGGGTCCCACGTCAAGAAATAAGTTGCGGTATCGCTGTATAGACTGTAATAGGGGTCGGTGTGTTCTGCATTGCCGCCATACATCACTTCGTCCGCCCAGCCGTCATTCGACTCAGCGAAGAAGACCACAGCGTAGTTTGGATCAAAGCTTCCATCGGCCTCGCCTTCCACGTGTACGGCCAACTCTTCTCCGCGGCCCCAAATCTAAATGGTTTGCGGATTGATGTCGGCAATGTCTTCACTGATTTGTTGCAGCGCGAAGTTCAGTGCATTATAGTCAATCCTGTGCAGCCCATCTTGGGTTACATTGAATTTAAGGTAGCGTTGATCAGCACGTTAGTCGATCCAGTCGTTAGCGAGCGGCTGTGCGCTGGAAGCAACGGCCCAAAACAAAAAGAGTGCTATCCACGCATAGGTTTTCACATCGGTTTCTTATTGATCGCTACGCGCAAGCTGAATACGTTGGAGTAGAGCGCCACACTTTGATCGCCAATGTCGGTCAACGCGTAATCAATGGCTACGGTATTCTTGATGTTCACGCCTACACCAATATTTGGCTGGAAGGTATATTCGGTGTAATTACCCACCTCAGCCTTCACTTGTTGCATGTTGCCAATGCCAGCACGCACGTAGAATATGTCCATCACATCTACCTCCAAACCAAGGTTCGGATCGATGCTGAAGGGATCCCCGCTGATGAGTACGTTTCGTCTACCATCAGTGGTGATGTCCATGTTGAACTCTGCCAGCACGTCTACGTATTCATGCACTTTGAACATGCGGGCAGCTCCCAGACTCAGCTTGGGAAGCGTTAACTCCAATCCATTTTGTGGGATCTCGTTGTTGGTGGCTTCAAAAACTTCCTTGGTACGATCGTCAAGCGAGAAACTCCAAGCATTGAAGGTGGAAGTAACATCGCGCGCAGTAGCCCCAAAACGCCATTGGTTTAAGGCATATTGAGCGCCTAGGTCTACACCAAAACCCCAGGCTTGCGCCATGTCGCCGATCTGTCGGTAGATCACCTTGGCATTACCTCCAACGCTCAATCCAGGTACCGCCAAACGTTTTGCATAGGATACCAAGAAGGCGTAGTCAGCCGCCGTGAAGGAGGTGATGCGGTCATAGTTCACTCGGCCGTTTTGGTCGATCAGGTCAGTGGTGTTCGGAATATCATCTACCCCAAAACGGATCGCGCTGAAGGCCAAGGCGCTGTTGCTGTCGGTCTTGAAGGCCACGGCTCCGTAATCATACTTCGCGATCCCCGCGAAGTACTCCGCGTGTTGTGCAGCCACTTGCAGGTCTTGTTCGATGCCCACCAATCCGGCTGGATTCCAGTAGGCAGAGGTTACGTCATTGACGGATGCCACTTGTGCTTTGCTCATGGCTAAACCACGGGCACCCACACCAATGCTGAGGAATTCGTTGCTGTACTTCGGAGCTTGTGCTTGAACGGCTTGTAGCCCGAACAATCCCATGAACAGCATTACGATATAAAGAGCATACTTACTCATGCTAACAAATGTACGAGTTAATGATTTTTTTAGTTCGACTACTATAACTCAAGTTCGCGGCTTTCATTGCCCGCAGTGCACGGGTTAAAAAATATCTTTGACGCATGAACGGGATCATTCGTTTCATTCCCAACTTGCTTACCCTAGGCAACGCCTTGATGGGCGTCTGGGCCATTGTATTCATCGCGCGTGAGCAGATGGTCTCAGCCGTTGTTTGCATCGCAATTGCCTTGGTCCTCGATTTCTTCGATGGATTTGTGGCCCGTCTATTGAACGCGCAAAGCGAGATCGGTGTTCAATTGGATAGCCTTGCCGATGCCATTACCTTCGGAGTGGTTCCTGGACTGATGGTCTTTCAAATGATCATCATTTCCGAAGGCTACTATTTCGTAGACATCACCCAATGGCCGTTTTGGTTGATGGCCAAGGCCTCGGTGGCCGGATTGATCCCACTGGCTGCGATCTATCGGTTGGCGAAGTTCAATGTGATCACTGAAAAGCTGCCGCATTTCAAGGGGCTGCCAACGCCGGCCATGACGATGTTCATAGTGAGTATTCCCCTCTTGCTGGAATCCAATTACCACCTGAATTTCTACCATCCGCTGAGTGCTGATTTCATCCAGATGCTCGGGGAAGTGCGGCGGTGGGACGCCTCTGACATTTGGTTGGTAGGGGTGATGTTTGATCCCACTACCTATCTGATCGTATCGGTTGCGATGGCCTTGCTCATGGTCAGCAACGTGCCGATGTTATCCTTGAAATTTGAGGGCTTGGCTTGGCAAAAGAACAAATGGCGCTACGCCATCTTGATCTGGGTGGCCGTATGCTACATCATCTTTATCATTCCTTACCTCTGGAGCCTGCCTTTTTCATATGGACTGATCGACTATTTGATCTTGCCAATATTCATGCTCGGGTATTTCCTTCTTTCATTCATTTATGCGACTTTTGGAGCCGCAAAACAGACGACAGATGAAGTTCAAAGCTGAAATTGATATCATGCCGCATGACAACCTCTTGGATCCTCAAGGGAAGGCGGTTACTTCTACGATGGGAAACCTTGGATTGAATGAGATCTCCAATGTTCGCATCGGCAAGCACATTCATCTGGAGATCGAGGCCGCGGATGAAGCTACTGCCCGTGAAAAAGTGGATCAGGCGTGCAAGCAAATCTTGTGCAACATGATCATGGAGTCTTACTCCTTCAATTTGTTCGAGCTTGAATCAGCTTGATCAGCAGCTTGCCGGTGAACAGAGCGTTTAAGCTCGAAGTTCTGGCCTAAGTATACCTTCCTGACTTGTGGGTCACTGGCCAGGTCCTCTGCCGTGCCAGCCTTAAGAATACTTCCTTCAAACAATAGGTACGCCCGATCGGTGATCGATAGCGTCTCTTGTACGTTGTGGTCGGTGATGAGGATGCCGATGTTCTTCCTCTTCAAAGTGGCTACGATGCTCTGGATGTCTTCCACCGCGATCGGATCCACCCCAGCAAAGGGCTCATCCAATAGAATGAATTTCGGATCAGACGCCAAGGCACGAGCGATCTCTGTTCGTCGTCGTTCTCCACCAGAAAGCAGGTCGCCACGGTTCTTTCGAACATGTTGTAAACCGAATTCATCCAGCAAGGCCTCCAGCTTTTGGTTTTGCTCTGACTTGTTGAGGTCTTTCCGCATTTCCAAAACGGCCTTGAGGTTGTCTTCTACGCTCAGTTTTCTGAACACCGAGGCTTCTTGCGGCAGGTAGCCAACGCCTTGCTGCGAACGTTTGAACATGGGCAAGCCCGTAATGTCTTTTCCATCCAAGAAGATCCTGCCCTCGTTGGGTTTGATCAAGCCAACGATCATATAAAACGTCGTAGTTTTTCCAGCGCCATTCGGTCCGAGCAGACCTACGATCTCCCCTTGCTCAACCTCCACCGAAACTTCGTTCACCACTGTTCGGCTTTTGTACTTCTTGATCAGATCTTCTGCTCTTAATTTCATCCCTTTAGAATTCGATTTGAAAGGTAACCCTCACACCAAATGGTACAACGTCTGGATGGTTCAAATATGACAATCTCCACAAGGCATCCACCCTAAAAATCTTTAAAATATTCTCAACGCCAACGCCACCCTCAAAATACGGTCTGCTTAAACTGTACAGTCCTTCTGGAAATACCATCTCGCCTCTATGCCGGTCAGAGAGGTTGCCGATAGCACCTCGGAGTGAAGCTACTTCTCGCCATTTCAGCTTTCTGAAGAGCGGCACCTTGTTGAAGAGTAGGCCATTGAAGTGGTGCACCCAAAACAGCGTCGCCCATTCATCGCCCACAAACTCGTAGAAGTTCATCAGGTTAAATGCGTACGCATCATAGAAATAGGTCTCGTTGCCGCTGTAAAGCTGCAGCAGTGGAAACGGTAGCCTGCCCCAGATCTTCCCGACCTCGAAGGTGATGTCACTCTGTCCGATTGGATTAAATGCGATGCGGTCTTGGATGTTGATCGAAACGCGTTGATACTCATAATCTCCGCCGAGGAAACCTTTGATGCCAAAAGCCGCCTCTGCACGGATCACTGGATTCTTCGTTCCAAGGCTCACTCGGTCAAGGTCGCCGCTGATGAATTTCTCATCGATCGCAATGCGTGTGGTGAAACGCAATTCTGCCGTGCTGATGCGGTTCACGTTCTGCGTTCCGCCAGCTAACTCTCGCTGAAATGGAATGGCACCAACAGACCAGATATCTCTTCGATTGAACTCCAACTTCGAACTCAAACCCGGAAAGTATTCGATCTCATAACCGAGCTTATACTCCTCAAAGGCATTCAACTGGTTGTTCGGCGTGCGCCTGAAAACGGATGAGAGGATGTTGTCCGTACGCCAGGCATTGGCACTTTGTCCGAGCTGTTCCAAGTCCTTTCTGTGGGAAGCATTCAAGATCTGTCGTGGACTATCCGACAAGAACAAGCGTGTAGCGCCTTCATACTTGATCTGTTCATCCCTGAAGCCATAAGCCGCATAACCGCTTAACTCTACCTTGGTGCTGAAGTCCGCGTTGGTGCGTCCGCCCAAGCGCAGGCGAACTCCTTCAATGGGGTTGAAGCTGAAGAAGGTGAAATACGGACCTAGGTCTACGTACTTCATTTCCTTGTATCCGGTAACGAAAAGGGTAACGATGTCTACATAGGTCTTGAAGGCTGGGATCTCTTGGATCGTATCCACCATATCATAGACCCGTAGTTCATTTGCGCTCAGGTGCTCTGGACGCTGCTCTTCCCAATAGACATCATCCTTGTCATTTGCACCATCCAGCACATCGATGTTATTGACCCGGCTGAAGAAGTCGGGTTCACGCGGTTCATTGATGGTAAAATCGCTGTAGAGCGTGGTCTTCCGACCATAAAATCCAACGGATTTGTCGGTCAGATTAAAGTCTACCACCACTTTTTCCTTGGTCAGCATCCAGACTTCCGGCTGCACCTGATCGTACTCATGGTACACCGTAAATCCATTGATCCAATTGATGTTGGCGTCTTCCCTGATCGTGGCTTCGATCTGCTTGATGGCGAAGGTGGTGTCATGTACCCACATTTCCCCTTCAAACACCAGTTCACCCTTTCTCCTCGGAACAAAGGCAATCTTGAAGCACTTGTACTTGCCATCTAACACCGCGCTATCCAGAAGGTAATACTTATAGGAGACACTCCCGAAATCTGCTGCCGGACTTAAAAAGCTCTTCCCAAATGCCGAGACGTAATTGTCATACACATTGGTGCTTTGGTACATGTCGCCCAAGAATTGGCTCACGCTTTCGTTCTTCACGCCCGCTACTTTGGTAGCTTCAATCACCTCACGGCTCTTTTTCGGGTCTCTTCGGTAATAATAACGGGAGACGCTCTCGGTAAGAAAGATCGGTAGAAAGGGTTTCTCCTCACTGGTCGAGTCGATGTTCTCGAATACGAATTCAAATGGACGCATCACCCGTTGGTTTTTGAACGACTCATTGATGTTGTTCATATCGAACTCGATCTTGTTGTACACATCGTATTCGTATGCGTCGAGCTTTTCACGGTTGTTGGCGGCTTTGTTGCGCACCACCTTCTTCATGATCTCCACCGCTGGATCCTTCTCCTTTTTGTCGGCAACAATCGTGACCTCATGCAATGCAATGCCAGTAGGGGTAAGCTCAAAATCGATCACCTGCGCCGCGTCTGCTTTCACCGCTTTGGCTACCCTGCGATAGCCCACCATGGATGCCACCAAGGAGTCGGTAGCGTAGTAGGTTTCCATGCGGTAGTTGCCTTTCTCATCGGTGGTGGTTCCGATCTTACTGCCTTTGAAAAAGACGTTCACAAAAGGCATGATCTCACCCGAAGTGGCGTCTGATATCCTGCCCGTAACCACCGTTTTCTGAGCGATGACATCGGCCGAGTACCACAACGCACACGTGACAAAGAGGAGTGTTCTAAGCAGGTGACGTTTCAAAAGCGTAGGTTGAGCTGTACAAAGTAAGCTTATCCGCGCTTAGTTACCATCCGCGAGATCCAAATGCTCAACTCGTACAAGATCAGTATAGGAATGGAGACGAGGATTTGACTAAAAACGTCAGGTGGGGTGATCACCGCAGAGAGGATCAACGCTGCTACCAAGGCATGCTTTCTAAAGGCCTTCAGCACCTTGGGCGTCACAATGCCAGCCTTGGTCAGGAAGAAGATTAAGATCGGCAATTCAAATACGGCCCCACATGCGATCAATACACTGGTGATCAGCGAAATGTAGGTGGATAGGGTGGGGTTATTCAAGACTTCGGAACTCACTTGATAGTTCAAAAAGAAGTTGATCGAAAGCGGAGAGATCACGAAGTAGCCAAAGAGCACACCGGCGAAGAAGAGGATGGATGCCGAGAAAACAAACCCACGCACCATCTTGCGTTCTTGCTTGCGCAGCCCTGGTTTGATAAAGCGCCATACCTCCCAAACCAAATAAGGAAAAGCAAAGATGATACCTGCGACCAACGATGTTAGGATGTGCGCAGAGAATTGTCCGGCCATGGTGAGGTTCACGAGCTCAGGCAGGTCTTGCCCAATACAGATGGCACCAGACGGAAAAAGACCCGGTAACCAATCGCTCATGCGTTCAGAGGCTTTGCACAGTGCACGGTAGGTGATGAAGTCGGGTTTCTTCGGACCGAAGATCAGGGTGTCGAATACAAAACCTTTGAAGATAAACGCCCCAATGGCTGCCAAAAGAACCGCGGTGATCGACCGAATCAAATGCCACCGGAGGATCTCCAGGTGATCGAGGAATGACATCTCCTCTTCTTCTTGTTGTGGGCCGATTTGTTGCTGTTCCATGAGCCGGCAAAGATAACGGCATGAAAGATCAATTTTTGCTGAGTGTACATTTCATCATTTACGTTATCTTCGCAACTGGAAATGAGAACGTTTACATCCAAATTCATCCTAGTCGCCGCCCTCGGCGTACTCTTGCTCTCCGGACTGCAAGGCGACCGCTCATCGGTTGTGAAAGCAGGGGAGGTGAATGAATTTGTTGGCACAGACGCAAACAACAGTGTCCTGATGATGGATGAAAGTAAGCTGTCAAAGCAGCCTGAAAAGGCCGATGATCAGCCATCTTTCCGCTTTCCCAATGTTTTTGACGCTTTGGGACTCATTTTTTAAGCATTTTGATTTCTCGCTTGTTTCCATCTCTGCAGGACTAATATTTGCAGCATGAAACAGGATTTTCGTCCACGAAGAGCAGTTACGTGGTGGCTCTACCTCGGTATAGCCTTGGTGTTGACCATGGTGGTGATCGGTGGGATGACGCGCTTGACCAATTCCGGATTATCGATGGTGCACTGGAGCTTTGCAGGCTCGCTTCCGCCAACTACAGATGCAGCTTGGGAGGCGGAGTTTACACGCTACCAAGCCTCACCAGAGTTTAAGGAGGTACACAGTCACTTCGGGATCGAAGAGTTTAAGTCGATCTACTGGTGGGAATATATCCACCGCATGTTCGGTAGGATGATCGGGGTGATCTTCATCGTGCCTTTTGTCTTCTTCCTGTGGAAACGTTGGATCCCTGCTGATATGCGGAAGCACTTCTTCGCTATCCTCGGGCTGGGTGCATTTCAGGCGTTGTTGGGATGGTTCATGGTGATGAGTGGATTGGTAGATGTTCCAAGGGTCTCTCATTATCGCTTGGCCGCACACTTGACCACAGCTTTCATCGCTTGTAGCTACATTTTCTGGGTGGCCTTGCACTACCAGAACTACCATACCGAACGTCGCGACCACGGGGTTGACCCTTACCTCGGCGCGAAGTTCGGAGGCTTGCTTTTGTTACAGATCATTTTTGGGGCGTTTGTAGCCGGACTCAGAGCGGGCTGGGTGCACAATACCTGGCCGTTGATGGATGGGAGCTTTATTGCGCCTGCGGTGACGGCTTTGGAGCCGCTTTGGAAGAATTTCTTTGAAGGGAGATCGGGCGTGCAGTTCATCCACCGAACCATAGGTCTGTTGGTTTTGGCCTATGCATTCTTCTTGGTGGTGAAGGCAACGAAGTACCGAACGGAGATCAGAAACGCGATTTACATCACAGCTGGATTCACCTTTTTGCAATTCCTCCTCGGGGTGATCACCCTCTTACTGCAAGTTCCCATCGCTATGGGGGTGATTCATCAGGTGTTTGCCTTGGTGCTGCTGCTCTCTGTGATCCACTTGCATTACCGCACCCGATACCTCACTACCGCCACGTAAGTGCGCCCACGAGGTGTTTGATGTCTCGCTCCACATATTCGATCACCGGAGCTAAGCTGTCTTTGTTTGGTGAAACGTTGAAGTAAAGCGCTCCACGCAGGAAGTGTTCTGTGCTGTCGGTCAGGAAGAACTGAAAGTCAGAAGCGGTTTCTCCTTGAAAGTCATACAGGATACCATAAACACGGTCGGACGGACGCTCAATCAGCAACTCATCGATCTTGGAGGCCTTGCCAATGTGCTTCATGGCCAGTTTTCTGCTCTCCTCGATGTGCTTCGAAAGATCACCGTTCAAGGCGGTATAGGTCAGGTGAACGGTGGCACGATGCTCAGGATAGTACAGGTTATACCAACAGGTGCTGTCGCGATACCTCGGATCAACGGTGATGACGCTTTCTCTGGAGTATTCAAAGGCGTATGGACATGCCCATACGGGTTTATTTGTACTCAGGTACTCCGGCTCTGGGAGGTTCACACGGGGATAGGCCTTGGGTTTTGGCGTATAGTCTTCCTCGCAACCGATCAGCCCTAAACCAGCTATCAACAAGATCGTGAGCTGTGTCGCGAGTCGCTTCATCCTTCCTCCCCTTCTTGAAGTATGGTTACTTTGATCTGTTTGATCCTTCGCTTATCTGCGGCTTCAACCGTGAAGAGGTAGTTTGCGAACCGAACGCGTTCGTTCTTCAGAGGAATCTTACCCGAGAGCTCTAAAACGAAACCAGCAAGGCTATCGCTATCGCCCTTTGCTTGCTCAAATTGTTGTCCGTCGATGTCCAAGACGCGGTACATATCGATCAGTGCCGCCTTGCCTTCAAAAACGTAGTTGTGTTCATCGATCTTGGTGTAGATCAATTCCTCATCATCGAATTCATCGCTGATCTCGCCCACGATCTCTTCGATCACATCTTCTAACGTGATGATTCCGGAGCTTCCGCCGTATTCATCTACCACTACAGCCATGTGGTTCTTCTGGTCTTGAAATTCGCGCAAAAGGTCGTCGAGTTTCTTGTTCTCTGTTACGAACGTTGGTTGACGCAGCAAGCTCAACCAATCGAAGTCTTTTGCCTCGTTCAAGTGGTTGAGCAGGTCTTTCACATACAAGACCCCGATGATCTTATCAAAGCTATCTTCATACACGGGTATACGTGAATAGCCATGCTCGATGATCTGCGCTTGGAGTTCGGTGTAGGTCATCTCCTTGTCGAAGGCGATTACATCAACGCGTGGTGTCATCACCTGTCGAACCTCGATGCTGCCGAATTTGACAATTCCACTGAGGATCCGTCGCTCTTCTTCTCCGGTGCTTGCGTCGGTGGTGAGTTCCAAGGCGTGGCTCAACTCATCTGCCGTAATGCCACCTGAATGCTCAGATTCCCGTGCCTTTCGGTCGATGCTCCGTGTGCTCTTCACCATGAAGCTTGCCAATGGACCGAAGAGTCGACGCATGAAGAGGAGCGGTCTCGACATGATGGTGGATAGGGTCAAGGCTTTTTTAGATGCGTATACTTTGGGAGAGATCTCGCCGACGAGCAAAATGATGAGCGTTACCACCACCACTTGGATCAAGAAGGCGAGCAGTTCTCGTCCTTGAAAATCAAACATCATTTCCATCAGGAAAGACGATAGAACGATGATGGCAACATTCACGAGGTTGTTACCGATCAAGATGGTAGCGAGTAGCGTGTTGGGTTTCTTGAGCAGCTCAGCAGCGGCTTTCGATCCACCGTCATGCGCTTCCAAGAGCTGTTCCTTGTCTTGCGGAGAAAGGGAGAAATAGGCCACTTCCGATCCGCTGATCAGGGCGGAGATGATCAAAAGAATGATCATGAATCCCAGTCCGATGAAGACGGAGATGTCCCAAGGTTGAAAGATGCTTAGTAAGAGACTCGAGTACGGTTCACCAGGGTCCACGCGGTCGATTTTGGTTAAAACGGTAGGTCGTCATCCATGTTATCGGAAGACGCGTCTTGCGGTGCGGCTGTGCTCGGCGACTCCGATTGCTGTCTTGGAGCTTCATTCGAGTTGTAGTCGCTGCTACCACCGTCATTCCTTCCTCCGAGCATGGTCATTTGATCTGCTTCGATCTCCGTGACGTATTTCGTTACGCCTTCTTTATCGTCGTAGCTGCGTGTACGTAGCTTGCCTTCAACGTATACGGAACTTCCTTTTTTCAAGAAGCGCTCCGCAACATCGGCCAAACCTCTCCAGAGGTTCACACTGTGCCATTCGGTATTGGTGATGCGCTCACCTTCACGGTTCTTATAGGTCTCTGAAGTGGCGATGCGGATGCGTGCCACCTTGGTGCCACTTGTGAGGGTTCTTACCTCAGGATCAGCACCTAAATTACCTACGAGAATCACTTTGTTTACGCTACCAGCCATAGAAATATCGTTTCAAACAAACTTAAAAATTAATGTCGCTTCTTGCCCGTTCGGAGATCGTAGTTTTCAAGATATCGATCGATCAATCGCGGGAGGGCAAACGTATGAAGTTCTGCACCGCTTACCAACAGATATTTCTCTGCGGTCAGCGCTCCGCTTTCCACGTGATAAAAGCGGGCGAAAAGATCTTGGTGGCTCAGCACGTGTTTGCTGCTTTTGTTGACGCGAAGAACTTTTCCATCAAGCTTTAAGCTACTAAAGACTTCGTCTATTGCCAGTTCAACATCACCGTCGGTCTCGATGAGTGGGAATTGATACAATCCGCGCCAGATGTCGTCATCGCCGCGTTGTTCCAAGAGGAAGTTCTTCCCATCATTCGCCACAATGAAGTGAAGGTAGCGTGAACGGCGCTTTACTTTTTTTGACTTTAAAGGGATGTCGTATACCGCATCGTTGGCGTAGGCCCAGCAGTGGTTCTGGATTGGGCAGCTTGAACAGTCTGCCTGCTTTGGAGTACACTGAAGTGCACCAAACTCCATGATGCCTTGGTTGAAATCAGAGGGGTCTTGACCTGCAATAAGCAACGCCGAAAGCGCTTCGATTTGCTTGCGGGTAGCGGTTTGGTCTACCGGTTCCGTAATGCCGAAAACCCTGCTGATGACGCGGATCACATTGCCGTCCACCACCGCTTTTTCCTCACCGAAGACGATCGAGGCAATCGCAGCAGCGGTGTAAGGGCCCACACCGGGTAATCCAATGATTTCCTCATAGCTCGAAGGAAATTGGCCTCCGTAAGTATCGACCACCATTTTTGCCGCTTTGTGCAGGTTCCTCGCTCGGCTGTAGTAGCCGAGTCCTTGCCATAGTTTAAGCACACGGTCTTCCGGAGCTGTGGCCAAGTCTTCAATGGTCGGAAATGCCTCGATGAATCGGCCGAAGTAAGGCAGTCCTTGTTCTACCCGAGTTTGTTGTAAGATGATCTCAGAGAGCCAGGTGCGATAGGCGGAAACTTCCGTGCGCCAAGGCAGTTCGCGTTTGTTCGCTTTGTACCAATCGATCAAAAGCCTGCTGATGACGTGGGTTCCGAGTGAAGAATCGTTCATTGAGCGCGAAAATACTTGTCGCTTGGCTTTCAAGGTATTAAAATGCTTCTATCTTTGCACCCCGTTTTTTGAGACTAGTAAAATCTCTGAATATCAAAAGTTTATAAAGAGCTGAAAAATGACGAAGGCAGAAATTGTAACGGAAATTGCGGAAAAGACTGGAGTAGACAAAGTTGAAGTTTTGACTACCGTAGAGGCGTTCATGAACAGTGTGAAGAATTCACTTGCGCGTGGTGAGAACGTTTACCTGCGTGGTTTCGGAAGTTTTATTGTCAAGGAGCGTGCGGAGAAGACCGGACGTAACATTTCTAAGAATACAACGATCATCATTCCTGCTCACAACATCCCGGCATTCAAGCCAGCGAAGACGTTTGTGGACAAGGTAAAGAAGAACGTTAAGGTTAAGTAAAACGGGCTGAATGGCAGGAATAGGAACAAAGCAGATCATCGCGATCGTCCTGTCGATTGGCCTAGTTGTTCTTTTGATTTTTGCGCCACGCCACTCCGGTGATGTGGTAGCTGATGCCAGTGAAGCGGTTTCGGATAACGAGCCGCCAACGGTAGAGAATCAGATCGATTCAGCGCTTGCGATCATTGCAGGTGAAACACCCATGCAGGGAATCCTTCTCCTTAGACAGATCGCAGAAGAGCACCCTGAGAATTTCAGGGCGCAGTACAACCTCGGACGTTTCTCGGCGCAAACAGCGCAGTGGGACAAAGTGGTGGAGCGTTTCGAGCAGGTTCAGAAGATCGATCCAGAGTTTGCTGAGGCGAACTATTGGCTCGGTATGGCGAAGATCAATTTGGACAAAGATTTTGAAGCAAAGGCGCACTTAGAGGCGTTCTTAGAGCAAGAAAGAAGTAATGAAGAGCTCATTGAAGAAGCTCGGAAAATGTTGAATCAAATACAATAAAGAGATGCCAAGCGGTAAGAAAAGAAAAAGACACAAGATGGCGACTCACAAGCGCAAGAAGCGTTTGAGAAAAAATCGTCACAAGAAGAAGAAGTAATTTCTCCTTCACATGTGACCCCGGTTTCAATTAATCTGAAATAAAGTGGATGATAAAAGCAAAGAATTGATCATTCGCTCCGGGGATGGTGAAGTAAATATTGCTCTTCTCGAAGACAAGGGGCTGGTCGAATACAACAATGAAAAACTCGACAAGGGTTTTAATGTTGGTGACCTCTTTCTGGGCAGGATCAAACGGATCGTGCCAGGATTGAATGCCGCCTTCGTAGATGTAGGATACGAGAAAGACGCATTCCTGCACTACCATGACATGGGGCCAAAGGCCGCATCGTTACAGAAGTACATCTCTGAAGGGATTACTGGAAAACGCGATTCAGGTGATCTGAAGGACTTTAAGATCCTTCCAGACATCGACAAGAATGGTAAGATGGATCAGGTGTTAAAGCCGAACCGCTACCTGCTTGTTCAGATCGCAAAAGAACCGATCTCAACGAAGGGTCCTCGTTTGACCTGTGAGATCAGCATTGCAGGCCGATACATCGTATTGGTTCCCTTCATGAACAATGTTTCTGTATCGCAAAAGATCAAAAAGCGAGAAGAGCGAGACCGTCTCAGGAGACTGATCTCAAGCATCAAGCCGAAGAACTTCGGCGTGATTGTGCGTACCGTAGCAGAAGGCCAGAAAGTGGCTGAGCTCGACGCAGACCTGCGCAACTTGGTAGCCCGCTGGGAAGAAGCTTTCCAGAATTTCACTTCTACCAAGCCGCCTAAGAAAGTATTGAGCGAGATCGATCGTACCAATGTGTTGCTGCGCGACCTGTTGAGTCCATCGTTCAACCAGATCGTCACCGACGACCCGGCGCTGCATGCCGACATCTGTAACTACATCAAGACCATCTCTCCGGAGAAGGAGAAGATCGTCAAGCTGCATCGGGCGAAGACCGATATCATGGAGCATTTTGGTATCGAAAAGCAGATCAAGTCGCTCTTTGGTAAGCACGTTACCATGAAAAGTGGCGCCTATCTGGTAATCGAGCATACAGAGGCAATGCACGTGATCGACGTGAACAGTGGCAACACGGCCAAAGGCGAAGCCAACCAAGAATCCAACGCCATCAAGGTGAACATTGAGGCAGCACAAGAGATCGCTCGGCAGCTGCGCTTGCGAGACATGGGTGGATTGGTAGTGATCGACTTCATCGATATGCGCAACTCGGAGAACCGAAAGACGCTCTTGAAAGAGCTTCGGAACTTCATGAGCGTAGACCGCGCAAAACACCAAGTGCTTCCTGTCAGTAGATTTGGATTGGTAGAGATTACCCGCCAGCGTGTCCGTCCAGAAATGGCCATCAAGACCGCAGAGGTTTGTCCTACCTGTCATGGAACGGGTGAAGTGCAAGCAGCGATCACCATCATCGATGAGATCGAGAATAACTTGCGCGCTTTGTTCGAAGACAAGAACGGTAAGTCAGACAAAACCATCAAGCTTGCCACGCACCCGTTCGTTTCTGCCTACCTGCAGAAGAACATGTATGGCTACCAGCGAAAGTGGTTCAAGGAGTTCAAGAAATGGATCCCGGTAGAAGGCAAGAACGCCCTCACCATGTTAGACTACGAGTTCCTAGACAAAGAAGGGAACGAGATCCTGTTCTAGAATCGACCCTAAAGTAAACGACAACCGAATTCAGCAATGGGTTCGGTTGTTTTGTTTTACTACTTTCAGCTTCCAACCATGCAGCGAAAGAAACCCGATAAGGAAGAAGCATTGATCAAGGCGCGGACGTTCTGCAATTACCGCGACCGATGCCACCAAGAGGTTCGCGACAAGCTCTACAAAATGGGCTTATGGAAGCGCGACGTTGAAGCCATCATGCTGCAGCTCATGGATGAGAACCTGTTGAATGAAGAACGATACGCAAGGAGCTTTGTGAGAGGCTACTTCTCCACGAAGCAATGGGGGAAACGGAAGATCACCTATGCCCTTCGCCAAAAGCAGATCCACGACCGACTCATACAGATCGCTATGAAGGAGATCGATGAGGAAGACTACGTGAAGACCATCGATCGACTCATTGAAAAGAAGATGGGCTTGTTGAAAGAGGGCGCTGCATTGGAACGCCGCACCAAGGTGATGAACTATTTGGTGCAAAAGGGATATGACTACAGCGACGTGAAAGCACGTTTAGACCAGAAGCCCGGTGCCGGTCGTTGAGAGAACCAAGCGTTTGAAGTACATTTGAGGCATGATTACAACGGATGATATCAAGGCAATTGATGAGCGGCTCGAGGCGTTGAAGGACTACCTTGACATCGACCATAAGAAGGCATTGATCGCGGATGAGGAGCAGCAGACCCATGACCCCAATTTCTGGGATGATCCGAAGAAAGCCGAAGGGATCCTCAAGCAGATCAACAAGAAGAAGGTTTGGACCAAGGCTTTTGATGAATTGATTACCGCACAGGAGGATCTGAAGGTTCTCTACGAATTCTATAAAGAAGGCGAGGCCGAAGAAAGCGACGTGAACCAGCAGTACAAAAAGTTGGAGAAGTTGCTGGATGATCTTGAGATGAAAAACATGCTCGGCGCCGAAGAAGATGCGCTTGAAGCGGTATTGCAGATTACGGCTGGTGCAGGTGGTACAGAATCATGCGATTGGGCTTCTATGCTGATGCGGATGTACATCATGTGGGGTGAGAAGAACGGATACAAGGTCACAGAACTCAACTTTCAAGCCGGTGATGTGGCTGGTGTGAAAACCGTTACCCTGCAATTCAATGGCGAGTTCGCCTTTGGATACCTGAAGGGAGAGAATGGTGTGCATCGATTGGTGCGTATTTCACCCTTTGATAGCAACGCGAAACGGCATACTTCCTTTGCCTCTGTTTACGTGTATCCGCTGGTAGACGACTCCATTGAGATCGAGGTGAACCCATCTGATATCGAATGGGATACCTTCCGTTCAAGCGGTGCGGGCGGACAGAACGTGAACAAAGTAGAAACCGGGGTGCGCTTGCGCCACAAGCCTTCCGGCATCGTCATTGAGAACACCGAAACGCGTTCACAGCTTCAGAACCGTGAGAAGGCGATCCAGTTATTGAAGTCGCGCTTGTATGAGATTGAGCTGGAAGAGAAGCGCGCCAAGCAGGCGGAGATCGAAGCCAATAAGAAGAAGATCGAGTGGGGAAGCCAGGTGCGGAATTACGTACTGCACCCGTATAAGATGGTAAAAGACGTTCGAACGAATGTGGAGACCTCAGACGCAGACGGCGTGCTGAACGGCGATATCGATCAATTCATGGAAGCATTCCTGATGTGGAACGCGGGTAAGCTGGAAACGGAAACGGAGTAGGAGTCAGCCTGATTAAGACTGTGTTTCTTCTGCTTGCTCTTCTTCTTTGTTGAAGAGGCCTGGCATAAGGCTGTTCAAACCGCCCATGATCGACCAATAGCCTAGAAATCCGACCAAGAAGATCAGTACCCAAAAAGCCATCAAAAAGATCAAAAGAAAGAGGAAGAAGCCGAAATATTCGCCCATGGCATTTTACATTTGATGGCGAATATAAAGCATAGCTTGCATTTGATGAATGCATTGCACGCAAGAATTTTGATCAAGAACATAACCGAAAAACACGAAGAGCATGAGCTACAGAATCGAGAAAGATACGATGGGAGAAGTGCAGGTACCTGCAGACAAGTACTGGGGCGCACAAACGGAAAGATCCAGAAACAACTTCAAGATCGGGCCAGAGGCAAGCATGCCGCTGGAGGTGGTTCACGGCTTTGCCTACTTGAAGAAGGCCGCGGCCCACGCGAACTGCCAGCTCGGAGTGCTTTCTGAAGAGAAGCGAGATTTGATCTCGAAGGTGTGTGATGAAATCCTGGAAGGCAAGCACAATGACCAGTTCCCATTGGTGATCTGGCAAACGGGTTCGGGCACGCAGTCGAACATGAACGTGAATGAGGTAGTAGCCAACCGCGCGCATGTGATCGATGGCGGAACACTCGGAAAAGGTGAACGAAAGATCCACCCGAACGATGATGTAAACAAATCCCAAAGCTCAAACGACACCTTTCCAACGGGAATGCACATTGCGGCTTATGAGATGGTGGTGGAAACCACGATTCCGGGGGTTCAAAAACTACGCGACACCTTAGCGGCGAAGTCAAAGGAGTTCATGAACGTGGTGAAGATCGGTAGAACCCACCTGATGGATGCAACGCCACTCACGGTAGGACAAGAGCTGAGCGGATACGTCTCTCAATTGGATCATGGCATCAAAGCCCTGAACAATACCTTGGATCACCTTTCTGAGATCGCTTTAGGAGGTACAGCGGTTGGAACAGGAATCAACACCCCGAAAGGTTATTCCGAATTGGTAGCCGAGAAGATCGCGGAGTTCACCGGACACCCATTCAAGTCGGCAGCGAATAAGTTTGAGGCCCTAGCAGCACACGATTCCATCGTTGAAACCCACGGAGCCTTGAAGCAATTGGCAGTGAGCTTGATGAAGATCGGAAACGACATTCGGTTATTGGCCAGCGGTCCGCGTTGTGGCATCGGTGAATTGATCATACCGGCCAATGAGCCAGGGTCAAGCATCATGCCGGGTAAGGTGAATCCAACCCAAGCAGAAGCGCTTACCATGGTGTGCGCGCAGGTTATTGGCAATGATGTGGCGGTTTCTACGGGAGGAGCCACCGGTCATTTCGAACTCAACGTGTTCAAACCAATGATGGCCTATAACCTCCTGAGCAGTGCCCGTTTGATCGGTGATGCTTGCGTTTCATTCAACGACCACTGTGCGGTAGGCATCGAGCCGAATCACGCACGCATCAAGCAGAATTTGGATAACTCCTTGATGCTCGTCACGGCGCTCAACACGAAGATTGGCTACGAGAAAGCAGCCAAGATCGCGAAGACCGCGCACGAGAACGGCACCACATTGAAAGAAGAGGCGGTGAACTTGGGTTACCTTACCGCAGATGAATTCGATGAATGGGTTGATCCATCAAAGATGATCGGCAGCCTGTGATCATCGGTTTATTGGACAAAAGAAAAGCCCCGAGCACTCGGGGCTTTTTCATTTCAAATGTTCTCTACAGCTCAAAGAACCTCTAAGCGCTCCTCGTCTTTGAGGTCATTCACAAATTGCTTGATCTTCTGCTCCTCATCCTTTTGACAGATGAGCAGTACATCCTCTGTATCGATCACAATGTAGTTGGTTAGTCCTTGGATCACCGCCAGCTTATCTTTTGGAAGCTTCACGATGGAGTGATTGGTCTGGTATGCTTTTACCGAGCCTGAAAGCACAACGTTTTCGGCTTCTTTCTTCGCCAATTGGTCATACAAAGAACCGAAGGTGCCGAGATCTGACCATCCGAAGTCACCGAGTACCACATCTACGTTGCTTGCCTTTTCCATGATGCCGTAATCGATCGAGATGTTCGGGCATTGGCCGTAGATGTTTTTGATCGCAGTCTCTTCGTTAGGACCGTTCAGGGAATCCAATTGCTCTTCAAACAACTCGCTCAGCTCCGGCATGAGTTGTTCAAAGGCAGCAATGATGGAAGATACCTTCCAAACGAACATACCGCTGTTCCAATAGAAGTCACCGCTTTGTAAGAACTGAAGGGCCAACTCCACATTGGGTTTTTCGGTGAAGGTCTTCACCTTCCTTACGTCTGCTTGATCGTAAGCACTGTCATGGTGGAATTGAATGTAGCCGTATCCAGTATCAGGTCTACTCGGCTTGATCCCGATCGTTACCAAGTTGCCCGTTTCGGCGGCGTGGTCTATGGCCTGTGAAAGGGTTTCGTTAAAGGCGTTCTCTTTCAAGATCACGTGGTCTGCCGGTGAGATCACCATTACGGCGTCTGGATTCTGCTTGTAGAGCTTGTACGCTGCAAAAGCGATGCAAGGCGCGGTGTTCTTTCGCGATGGTTCCGCCAGGATCTGGGCTTCATTGAGCTCGGGAAGGTGTGTTTTGGTCAACTCCACGTACTCGTCTGAAGTTACGATCATGAATTGATCTGGAGAGGAAAAGTGCTTAAAGCGGTCGTAGGTGAGTTGAATCAGGGATGAACCTGTTCCCATGATGTCCAAAAACTGCTTCGGACGGTTTTGTCTACTCATCGGCCAAAAGCGGCTACCGATGCCGCCTGCCATGATGATGCAATAAGTCTCTGTCATGTTCATTAAATAGGGCGCGAAGGTACATTTCTGAATGTGAGTGTATTTGAAGCTAAGGTTAGCTTTTAGTAGCCTCCCAGCTGGCCACCGTGGCTTCCCCATGCACGAGGTACCATTTCTTCCGCGCTGGATCGAAGCACTTGAATCGGGTCCGTCTCAATTCACCCAGCTCAAACTGCCGACCGTTGGTTAACGTGAAACGACTCCCAGGAGGAAGGTCTTTGATCCGCATGCTTGGAGCCTCATCAAAGCCCCGCAAAGCATTGAGGAGGTTAGGGTCGCTACAGGATGCGGCTTTGGGACGTGCGATATGTTTACGTAACGCGGGTAGCAAGTCAGATGGAAAAGCCTCCTGTTCGATCAACTGATGCAGTAAGGTGATGTACTGCTTCTTCCAAGCAGCACCATGGGCCTCGCGGAGCGTCTTTCGTTCAATGAAGTCGTACATGTGTGCAACCTCATGCGTGAGCGTGATCAAGAAGGCGTAGGGATTTAGATCGCCATTGACGGAAATGAAATAAGGCCCTTTTTTGTTGATCACTTTGAAGTCGCCCAGCTTGCTGGTTCGCGGTTTGGCGATCTTGAGTTTAATGGGGTATGGATGCAACCATTCATAAACCAGGTCCAAAGAGGCCTCTGGAAGGTAGCGTTGCAATGATGTTCGGAATTGTTCCTTACTCATGGTCACCCGGAGCCATCGCTAGGTCTTGTGCTGCGGGACGCTCATACGCGTGTCCCCAAGAAGGGCAATCGCAGTCCTTCTTTTTGAAGATGCTGCACGAAGCGCAGAGGCTACAGATCAAAACGGCGGTAAAAACTTTTGCGAAGCGCATCGTTCAAAGCTACCAAAATAGCGCTTGAAGTAGGCGTGGAATTAGCATTACATTTGTCGATATGGCGGCATTCCTCTTCCATCTCGGTAGGTACATGATCCTCATGTGGCGCGTTTTTAGCCGTCCCGAGAAGCTCTCGATCTATCGCAAGCGCTTGTTCGATGAGATGGTGTCGCTCGGAATTGATTCCTTGGGGATCATCATGGTAATCTCGGTTTTCATGGGCGCGGTCATCACCATTCAAACGGCGGCGAACATCGACAGCGCCTTCATCCCAACCTATACGATCGGATTTACCACACGCCAATCTACCATATTGGAGTTCAGTCCTACCATCATGGCCCTGATCCTAGCAGGTAAGATCGGTTCCAACATTGCCTCAGAGATCGGATTGATGCGCGTCACGGAGCAAATCGATGCCTTGGAGATCATGGGCGTGAATTCGCGGGCCTTTCTGATCCTTCCAAAGGTGGTGGCGGCGGTGTTGATCAACCCTTTTTTGGTGGTGATCTCGATGTTCGTTTCCATTGGAGGAGGTTACCTCATCGCCATGTTTTCTGACATCGTTACCATTGCTGATTACGTTTACGGGATTCAGCTCGACTTCCGGTTCTACCACGTGGTCTATGCCCTCTCGAAATCAGCGGTCTTTGCTTTCATCCTTACGTCCGTTCCTGCCTATCAAGGTTACTATGCGTCAGGAAGTGCCTTAGAAGTGGGGAAGGCGAGCACCCGTGGTGTGGTGCAAAGCTCCATCATCATCCTCGTGGCGAATTACATCATCACCCAACTCTTCCTGATATGATCGAGGTGCATGGTTTATACAAGTCGTTTGGCGATAAAGAGGTCTTGAAAGACATCAATGCGCGCTTTGAGACGGGTAAGACGAGCCTCATCATCGGTGCAAGTGGAAGCGGAAAGAGTACCCTTACGCGTTGCTTGGTTGGGTTGATCGATCCGAATGAAGGTCATGTGCTGTATGACGGACGTGACTTCTTGCTGATGGGGACCAAGGAACGGAAGAGAATACGCAAAGAGATCGGTTTTCTTTTCCAGCACAGTGCGCTGTTCGACTTCATGACGGTAGAGGAGAATGTTCGTTTTCCTTTGGATATGCTGACCAACATGTCCAAGAAAGAGAAGGATAATCGCGTAGCCTTTGTGCTCGAACGAGTGGAATTGAGTCATGCGCACAAATTACATCCGTCGGAGCTGAGTGGGGGTATGAAGAAGCGCGTCGGAATTGCCCGTGCCATCTCACCAAAGCCACGCTATCTTTTTTGCGATGAGCCGAACTCTGGCTTGGATCCGCAGACCTCCATAGTGATCGATTCCCTTATTCAGGAGATCACGCATGAGAATGACATTACCACCTTGGTGATCACGCATGACATGAACAGTGTGATCGAGATTGGTGAGCAGATCTTCTTCATCCATAAAGGGGAACTCTGGTGGGAAGGAACACAGCATGAGATCCTTAAAACCGATAACAAGGAACTGCTAAGCTTTGTGGATGCCAGTGGATTCTTGACCAACAAAAAAGGGTAGTCGCTCGACCACCCTTCTTCGTATTGATGTAGATTGTTTTGCTATTCGTCGCGTTCCGTGAAATCATTCAGGAGGTTCACCACTCCACGTCGCTCAACGAACTCACCGCCATCGGTAATCAGTACCAATCGGTAGCTGTAGGCACCCATTGGAAGGCGCTTGCCATTCACACGGCCGTCCCACTCAAAGTTCTTATCATCGGTGTAGTACAGCGTTTCGCCCCAGCGGTTGTAGATCTCCACACGGATGTCTCGGATGCCGAGTCCTTTCACGGACCAGGTATCGTTCTTACCGTCATTGTTCGGCGTGAAACCGGTAGGGATGTACAAATGGTGTGTAGGTGAAACCACCACCGTATCGAAGTCGGAGCATCCGTATTCATCGGTTGCTGTCAACTGCACCATGTATGGATTTCCATCAGGCATTGGAATCACCGGGTCGGTCTCGTAAGAAACAATGCCGGCTTCTCTGGATTCCCAAACGTAACCCTCGATGGTCTTGTTGCTTGTAGTCTTGTTGGTCAACGCAACTTCGTAGTCATTGATGTACTCCCAATCAAAGTCAGCTTCTACTTTGGCAACGTCAACAAAAACAGAAGCTGTTCTCGTGGTATCACACTGGTCGGTTACCCGAACAGTGTAGGTTGTCGCTTTTTCTGGGCGAACAAGGACGTGCGGATTGCGAGGCCCATGCTCCCACTCATAGAAGTATTCTTTGACTCCTTCAACTGCCTGTGCTTTCAAGATGATCTCGTCGCCGAAGCAAACCAGGGTATCGTTGGAGACGGATAAATCAAGTTTGTTTTTATCAGAAACCACCCCATAAACGTCCTTGCTCACCGTGTCGTTTCTACACCCATCGGTTAACCAAATGGTGAAGGTGTCGGTTTCGAATAGGATCTGTCGGTAGGTATCATCAAAGGTCTCGAAGTTATTCCAGCTGAAGGCATAGCCCCATCCAAAACCGCCTTTCGGGTAGGCCGGACCGAAGGTGACATAAACGTTCTCACAAGGAACCGTATCGTTCTTGATGTTCAAGATCTCCAATGGTTCTGCAACGGGCATTTCAACCACAACAGAGTCTACGTAGTCTACCAAGCCGCAAACGTCATTCACCGTAACAAAGAAGGTGGTGGTTAGCTCAGGTCCAACCAAGGTAGTAGAGTCAACGGAACCTGTAGACCAATTGAAGGTATACGGGGGGTAACCACCAGAGGTGCTCACCTTGATGGTGGTGGTGTCTTCCGGGCAATCAAAGAAGCTTTCAGGCACATCCTTGGTGGAAGTGATCACCGGATCGTTGTAGGTGTACAGGTTGAAATTGTGCACCACCTCTTCGCCAGTACAGTTTCGTGTAATGGTAACGGTATAGGTCGTATCAACGGTAGAGTATACCGAGATCATTGAATCTGTTTCGCCCGTGCTCCACTCGTAGCTTATGTCGCCGTGCCAGATGCCGTCGTTGAACACAACGCCAACGCCAATATCCACCGGTGGCGATATACACGAAATGGTCTGGTTGTTACCGATCTTCACAGACGACCAGGGCACGTTGAAGACGCTGATGTTCACGAAGTCGGTTTCTTGTTGTTGCCCGCATGCGTCTTCCACCGTTACCACATAAGACGTAGTAAATGGCGGCAGTACGTTTTGGGTACTATCATCATGACCATTGTCCCAAGTGTAGGTAAATGGTGGGAGTCCATCGAGCACATTCACCCCAATAAGTGCAGAGTCGTCTGCACAGTCCAGGGTAACATCACCAAAGGCATTGATCGTAAGGTTGGGCTGGTCAATGATGTTCAATTCTATGGTATCACCATCCGTACAACCCAATTCAACGCTATCGGTGATCGCGATGATCAAACTCTCAAACCCTTCATTTATATTGTCATAAAACACATCGAAGGTGATGGAGTCGGTCTCTTCACCTGCAGCAAAATACAGCTCACACATCCAGTGCTGCGTGGTTGCGTTCCAAACACAAGGCGCGCCTGCCGTATTCACAATATGTGAGTAGTCGCCGTTGGTTGTGTTGAATTGCGACATGGTAGCATCACCCCAAACCTCATAGCTGAGGGAATCGGCTAAAAGCACAGAGTCATTTCTGGTGAAGTAGATCGTAACATCTCCACAACCTTCAAAGAGCGCCGTGTCGTTTCCGAATGGATTGTACGATGGAGATGGTTCAACGATGATGCCTACCGCCTCGAAACTTCCTCCTTCAAGAAAAACGCCTGTATCAAGGATCTTATCAGAGCCATCGGCAACACCAAGCTTCATGTGGAACGTGTCACAAGCCTGCACTTCCAGTACAGCGGTCATTACATCGGTGTATCCATTATAGGCTAGGTTGATATTTCCTGAATTGTAATACGTTCCATTTAACGTTGGGTGAATAGTGCTGATCGTAATTGGGAGCGGCGGTGTAGTATTTGGGACGTTGGCAACGTTAATAGCACTGTTTGAGTAAGTACCCGTAATGCCAGGACCAGAGAGAAAAAATCCAAAGACGTCATTGTACGGCGAGTTGATCCATGTGAGGTACTCTTCCGAACCGAATACATAATCAAATTCAACCGTATCGCTCAGTGGAACAAAGTCAAAGTCGATCAAGCATGCATCCCATGTGCTGTTGACACTAAACGTTTGTCCGATCAGTCCAGGAACGCTTTGAGCTACCGCCAAAAGATCAGCATCGCCACCACCTTGGGTGGCTCCATTTAGCACTGCAGTTGAGGCTCCAAGTCCACTAGAAGTTGGAATGTTGGCGATGCTTCCTGAAGACATCACCAACCCACTGTCTAAACCGATTGCAGTTAATCCATTGTCAAAAAAGCCGCGCTGAAACACCGCCCCGTATGAGGAGATATTATAGCCCTGCACCCCGTTACCCATGAGGACGTTATTCACCAAATGGGTAGCTGTGTTATATGGTACAGCCGACGTAGTTGTCAGTTGCGCGTGACTGGAATGTGAACTCAACAAAACAACAATGAGCAGTAATATGAATGTGAACTTACTTCGCATGGATGGTAGTTAATACTCCTGTTTTTTCGATTGTTTTTCCGCCTTTGGTTTGTGCTTCAAGAACGTAGGCAAATGTACCGATTGGACCGATCACTTGAGCGTCGCTCGGACTCCATTCAAAATGCTGGTCCAATGATTGGAAGACCTCTTGTCCCCAGCGGTCGAAGATTGTTACCTGAAAGGATTCCAGCTCCTCCTCAAAGCGAACCCTGAAACTTTCATTTAACCCGTCTCCATTCGGTGAGATGGCCAAAGGGATCTGAACACCGTCTTGGAAAACGATCGATCCTCGCTCTTGATAGCGGCAACCTAGATCGCTTGTGGCCTCAAAGGTTAATTCGTTTTCATCTAATGTAACGTCTTCCAATTCAACTTGTTCGTCAGTAGAAACCAGTTCTCCGTTCAGGTACCAAGCATACTTGCTCAAAGTAGATGCTCCATTTGCGAAAGCGTAAATCTTGCGACCTAGGTGCTCAATGTTCCACTGCACATCCATATTCATTCGCTCAACCTCCACCTTTCGCTCAGTGACTTGCTCCATTCCGCAAGCGTCTATGTATCGCAGCTCATAGGTCTTGCTTCTCTTTGCGTTGACCTCATAGGATGCATGCATAGCATCACCATCCCAGAAATAGAATCCATCTCCTTCAGATACGAGCTCGATAGGCTCATTGCTGCAGGCGTAGAGTGCGGGTGCATCTTTTACATCAAGTTCGTGAAATTCCAGTTGAATGGTCTGTTCTGCAAACTGCAGACCACATGCATCCGTGATCTTTGCGATGAAGGCATCTTTTTTTGCATCGTCAGGCACAACCGTTATAGGTGTTCCAACAGCATTACCGGCGAAGGCATACTGATACCCATGACCAACACCTCCAGAAACGCCATTGAGCTCTGGGTGAAGATCAATGGTTTTTTCGCCGCAGGAGTAATCAATGGTGATAGCATTGGTGACCTCAATCGGATCGTGTTCTTCTAATGTGACGTCTACGTGCGCCGTGGCCGTAGTTCCGCAGGCATCTGTGATAACAACATCGTAGCGTGTTGACGCTTCAGGTTGCACGGTAGGTGTTGGATCAATGGACCCGAACGACCATTGGTAACGTAAATCGCCATGTCCGCCGCTTGCTTCCGCACTAATCGTGAGGTCTGCTCCGGGACAGGTCAGCTTGTCTACGAGGATGGCTCTGTTTTCTGTTGTAATTGGGGCATTATCCACATCCACATTGAAATTTCGAACTACCGAGATGCCCAAGTCTAGATGGCTCACGGTGACCGAATACACCGCGGAGGTGTTCGGCTTTACTGAGATGCTGGAATCGCTAGATCCTGTACTCCATGCATATTGAAATCCTTCTTGCCAACCATCAATCATGATGGCTAGGGTTACGGGGTCCGACAAACAGTTGATACTTTGGTCATCCCCAACACTTCGAATTTCAGGAGGAGTGGGATCCCCATCTTGCGCTGTAGCCGCAACGCTCACAGCGAGCAAGATCATTATGCTCATTAATTGTTTCATACCCAAAGAATCACACAACGGTTTACCTACAATTTTAGCAAAAGTCTTTCACTTAATTGCCGTAAAAAGGCAGTTCGTCGATGCATTAGACGTATTGAGGTGGAATAGGCTGCCTTGAATGGAAACTTATATTTGCCGGTGTTGTTAACGCATGAAATTGAAACCCCGAATTAGATGATCCAAAGAGACGATATCCTTAGTTACATCGAAGCGAATAAAGACCGCTTCTTAGAAGAGTTGAACGACCTATTGCGCATTCCTTCTGTGAGTGCAGATCCAGCGTACAAAGCTGATGTGCAGCGCTGTGCTGAGGTGGTGAAAGACCGGTTGTTAGAGTCGGGAGCAGCCATGGCGGAGATTCATTCAACCGCAGGTCATCCCATTGTGTATGCTGAGAAGATCATCGACCCTTCATTGCCAACGGTCTTGGTCTATGGGCACTATGATGTGCAGCCTGCAGACCCTGTTGAACTCTGGGATTCGCCTCCGTTTGAGCCGGTGATCAAAGACGGGAAAATCTACGCAAGAGGTGCAGCCGATGATAAGGGTCAGGCGTACATGCACGTGAAAGCACTGGAGTTCATGACCAAAACCAACACCCTTCCTTGTAACGTAAAGTTCATGATTGAAGGAGAGGAGGAAGTAGGCTCGGAAAACCTTGGTATTTGGGTGAAGAACAACAAAGAGAAGCTCAGTGCAGATGTGATCCTCATTTCGGATACATCCATCATTGCGAACGATACCCCGTCGATTACGGTGGGTTTACGCGGACTCTCCTACGTTGAGGTGGAAGTTACTGGTCCCAACCGCGACTTGCATTCAGGCGTTTATGGTGGAGCCGTAGCCAATCCGGCCAATACCTTATGTGAGTTGATCGCTTCGCTTAAAGATGAAGACGATCGCATCACCATTGAAGGGTTTTATGATGATGTTGAAGAGGTTTCAGCTGAAGATCGTGCAGAGATGGCAAAGGCGCCGTTTGACGAAGAAGATTTCAAACGCGAACTGAAGATCGGTGCAACGCGAAGTGAGAACGGCTTCAGTCCGATGGAAGGTACGAGCATTCGTCCTACCTTGGATGTGAATGGCATCTGGAGCGGTTACATCGGCGAAGGCGCCAAGACCGTCTTGCCATCCAAAGCCTACGCCAAGATATCCATGCGCTTGGTGCCTTTTCAAAGCTCAGCGAAGATCACGGAACTGTTTGAGCGTCACCTCAAGAAAATTGCACCCGACTACGTTCAGGTGAAGGTGACGCCTCATCATGGAGGTGAGCCGATCGTTATTCCAACCGATTTCCCAGGTTACCTGGCCGCGTCTAAAGCGATGGAAGAAAGCTTTGGTAAAACACCAATCCCTGAACGAAGCGGTGGAAGTATTCCGATCGTTGCCTTGTTTGAAGAGGTGCTTGGTTTGAAGAGCATCCTGCTCGGATTCAGCCTCAATTCAGACGATATCCATTCGCCGAATGAGCATTATGGGGTGTTCAATTACCTGAAAGGAATTGAAACCATTCCACTTTTCTACAAGCATTTCGTGGAAGCGCATCAAAGCGCCTGAGTTATTCCAGTAAGGTGAAGGAGCCTCGGAATTGGAAATCCTCGCCGATGGCGTCGATGCCCTCTACCAAGTAGAAGTAGGTGCCCGCAGCTGCAGCTTCACCGCTGATCTTTCCGTCCCAACAACCGCCTTGGTCTGCGGTGAAGTAAAGCTCACTTCCCCAGCGGTTGTAGATGTGAACCTTGTAGGTGACCACGTTGGTCAATTCAATGCAGTAGGCATCGTTCAACCCGTCACCGTTCGGAGTGAAAACGTTGGGCGCGTTGACAATTCCAGGGCAAAAATCATTGAAGGTGATCTCGTCCTCATGCGGACAACCAAGGCTATCAATTAGCGATACCGTATACGTTCCAGCCGCTTGCACAAGGATGCTTTCCGAGTTTGCTCCGGTAGACCAATTCACTTCTCTCAGATTGTCGGCGCTGAGTTCTAGCGTGCGCTCTTCGCCTTGACAAAGTACCGTGTCGATCAAGCTATCTCGAATGCCAACGGAAGCTGCAATCGCGATGCGGATGGTGTCACTCACCGTGCCGCATCGGGTACTTGCATCTAAGATGAAGGTGCCGGTCTCCGGAAAAATCGTAGCTGCTGAGCTACCTGTACTCCAGGTGTATTCAAATGGATAGCGATTTGCTGTATCACCGATCAAGAAGCCGAAACTCGCTTCACAAAGCGTGGTATCTGCACCCAAGCTGATGCGGTAAGAAGAATCCCATGCAAGTACTTCCACGGTATCACGATAGGTACCACAAGTGTTGCTGTCTACGTAGGAATAGCTGCCAGCAGATAGTATGGCAAGGATGGGACTTTGTGTGCCTGTTGACCAAAGTACGGAACTCGTATCGCTGGTAGCGCGAAGCCTTAGGGTATCTCCATCTCCGCAGTGCACACTAACATCCGGTAGGCTGGAAAAAACAGGCTCGTCGATGAAAAGGTTAAAGGTGTCACTCACGGTATCGCAACTGTTGCCAACCTCTACCCAGTAGGTCCCTGGTACATTCAATGTTCGAATGCCTAAGTTAGAGCCATCGCTCCAGGTGTACTGTGCTCCATTGAAACTCACATCAACCGGAAGACCATCGACGGAGCAAACGGTGGTATCTTCTGGAAAATTCAAAACAGGCTGGGCATCACTGTTGATCTCAACAATAATGGTGTCTGACGATGTGCCACAAGCATTGCTCGCTTGCAACCAATAGGTGCCGATGGCCGTAACGTTGAAGGTGGTATCATGCGAACCGTCTTGCCAAGTGTAGAAGGCATTGGCGAGGTCAGGATCAAGGGTGAAATCAATGCTTCCACAAACCACGGTATCATTGCCCAAATCAACGTCTGGAGCCTCATTGACCAATTCCACAAAAACAGAATCGCGCCAAACGCAGCTTTGATAACTCACATCCACCCAATGCCAACCTTCCTCGGCGGTCGTGTACGTTGTGTTGGTGGTGCTATCGCTCCAAAACAAACAGGCATCATTCCAAGCTGCATTGAAGGTCACCGGCGCACCATTGCAAAGGGTAGTGTCGTTTCCGAGAATGCTCAGGTTTCGGTCCCAAATGATCACATTTCGGGTGAAGGTGTCTGTTCCTCCGATTCGGTGGGCATAGAGCGTGACCAAAAAGGTGTCTGGTGCTGAAAAAGTATGACTGGCTTGAAGGGAAGTGCTCTCATTATTGCCGCTGCTTGGGTCTCCAAAATTCCAGCGCACACTGTCTAAGGCTAAGGTGTCTTCAGGAAAGAAGATCGTCGAGAGATCTTCGCAATTCGTGCCAAATTCATAGGTGATGCCATCGCTCAAGAAGCTCGAAACGAAGTTGCTCAAGCCATAGACCATTCCATCGTTCAGCTCAAAGCCCATGTTCTCATAGTTACATCCCGGGAACATTTCGTCTGGGTTGTTGATCACCCCCAATGAATCTTCATCAAAGGGGGGTGGCTCATAGTAGGCCAGGTAGATCTTCTTGTTTGGAGCCAACTGCATGTCTGCGTAGAGCTTAAAGGGATCGTTGTTGGTAAAGACCTGCTCACTCGCAAGCAAACAATCAATGGAGGCGTGGTCCAAGTCAAATTGGTGCACGCCAACAGGGTTGCCACCATTTGAAACAGAGCGGTTGTAGTAGAATTTCTTGCTGTCTGCCGAAAATTCGCATCCGTAGGGGAAGGTGGTAATTCCATTCACCAAGGTGATCGGATCAGAAACCACTCCAGTGGCGTTATCGAATCGAAACAACTGAACAATGCCAGCGCTAAAAATGGCCGTGGCAACCCACTTTCCATCCGGAGATATCTTCATCTGGCCTTCGTGATTGGCAGATAGAATTGTCGAATGCACAGCGCCAATAGAGCTCGTTACCGGAGTCAAATTCACCCCGTTCTCATCAACCAAAAACGCCTGGAACTCATCAGAATCGATCTTGTGCGCGAGCACCCAATAGTCTCGGTCGTTGGCATGACGCGTAGCGGCCAACTTCTCTACGGCAGAGTCTAATAGCAGTGTTGGTCCGATCACTGCGCCATTGCCTCCGTTGAGTGTCATCTCTACATCGTAGTAGTGAACCTGTGGAATGGGATTACCTGCATTTCGTTCATCTACCACGAATAGATAGTAGCGCGTGTTGCTATTCACGGAAGGCGTGATGATGCTCGATTGTACCGCATTTTGATCCCCAACTAAGTTGGATCCTCCTTGCATGATGGAGCCATTTGCTTGCCACACGGTTTCGCCGTTGCTGTAGAAAACGTAGTTACCGTTTTCGTCGCATATACCGCTTGTACCTCGGTCTCCTGTAAGAGAATCGGTAACCGCGAGGGGTGAGCCTGACGAAAAGTCGAGGCCATTTTCATTGGGGAACGACCATCGCAAAGCGCGCTGGGTTTGCGCAAAAGAATTCTGCATGAAAATCAGGGAAAGCAACATCAGGCTTAGCATCTTTGCGGTGCAATTGATGCGAAACCCTAACACCGTGCGTTGTATGATCATGTCAAGTCGAATACGAGTCCTTTTCCTGTTGATGCTCCCTTTGCTTTGGGGATGTGAATTTAAGGATGTTCAGCTAGAAAGCATTGAAGAAATCAATCTGGAAAGTTTACAAGGCGGACAAATCGATGGTACCATCCACATGGTCTTATCCAATCCGAATAGTTTCGGAATTACGGTAAAATCCGCTGATTTTGAGTTGTTCACAGGAAACGTGAAGCTTGGTGAGGCAAGCCTTCGCAAGGCGTTTAAGATCGAATCCAACAGTTCGAAGACCTATCCAGTTCAGCTTTCTGGTAACCTGAGCAATGCGCTTGCAGGGGGCTTTATGGGATTGGCTGGGGCGCTTACCGGCAAGAAGCCTAAGGTGACCATCAAAGGAGAATTGAAGGCCGGAAATTTCTTTTACACCAAGAAGGTGCCGGTAGAGGAAGAAACGGAAATTCCATTGGGCCTGTAACGCGCATCAAAAACGCATTCCCAAGCAGAGCTTCGCCCGAATAACGCGTTTCACGCTTGCTTCGATCTGCTGCGCAAACAATGCATCTTGCTCTGTTTCAAGCAAGATCGCTTCTAGGGTTCCTACCTCATCAGGTGGCATCAAGATGATGTCGCAACCTGCTTGCGCTGCCTTTAGGGTAGACTGCGGTATCTCTGCTACTGCCCCCATGTTCATGGCATCGGTGATGATCAAACCGTCAAAGCCCATTTCCTCTCTCAATAGTTTGCTCACGATCAATGGACTCAAGGTGGATGGCATTCCGCCTGTGGCATAGCGCTCGTTGTTTTCAACCGCAATGTGTCCGACCATAATGGAGATCACGCCTGCTTCAATCATCGGTTGGTAGATGTTCTTCTCCGTGAGCTCACCATCTATGAACACCAGTTTCTTGTGGGTGTCACCTTGAACCCGTCCATGGCCTGGAAAATGCTTGGCGGTGGCCAGGATCTGATCTTGCTGGGTTACCTCGATGAAGGTTTTGGCTAATGGAACGATGCTCGCTGAATCACTCCCCATCGTACGGTTGCCAATGGCTTCATTGTTGGGCGATACATCAACAACGGGAGCGTAGTTTTGATGAAATCCGATCTCCTTCAGCGTTGCGTTGATCGTGTGCACTGCATCAGTAACCGCTTCTGGTGTTTGAAGGGTGTTGGTAGGGGGCATTTCGGGCGTTCCCGGCATGCGTCGGTTAAACAAGCTGGGTTCTGCATCCATGCTCATGAGCAACGGAAACCCATTGCTCATCGCTTGGATAGATGCGATGTCTTCTTTGAACTGTTCCGGATCGCCGCTGAGGAAGATTATCCCACCAACCTTACGCTCCTTGATCAGCGGCTCTACGGCTTCGTAAGGTTTTCCAAGTCGGCCTAGAGAAGTGACGATCATCTGTGCGATGCGTTCCTCTTGATTGAGGCGGTTGTAAACCTCATCTACTTTCTTGTTCAATGCGGCATCTTCTTGATAGAAGTCTTGTAGGGTGAAGTCCTGTCCAACCCCAGACAACGCCATCGAGCTTAAAAGGATGCTCATCCCAATTGAAAGAATATTCTTTACTTGCATGCTATCAAACCTAGTTCAATCACATGCCTGCTGTAATAAGCGTGCCATTATTTTTGAACTTTGCTTTCTTGATGACATGAAACAGCAGAAAGGCGTATTAAAATACCTGAACGACCGCATCTGGAACGTGCGTTTGGAAGACCGCAGTCCGTGGATGGCCTTTCTCTTCAAGCAGCTGCGCATCATCCTCATCGTTACTAAGAATTACACGAAAGACAACCTCCAACTCCAAGCGGCCGGACTCACCTTCTACACTGTGCTTTCCGTTGTTCCGCTCGTGGCGCTTGCCTTCGCCGTATCCAAGGGTTTTGGCTTTCAAGATGCCCTGGAAGAACAGCTCACGGAGTCGCTCAGCGGACATCAGGAAGTCGTAGAACAGATCATGGTGTTCGCCTCTCGGATGCTGGAGAATACCAAAGGTGGACTCCTTGCTGGGGTAGGTGTTGTCATCCTCCTGTGGACGGTGATGCGTCTCTTAGCGAACATTGAATTGTCGTTCAACGAGATCTGGCAGGTGCCAAAAGGAAGGTCTTGGATCAGAAAGTTCACCGAGTACTTCAGCATCATGTTGCTGGCTCCGGTCTTGATCATTCTTGCTGGCTCCATTACGGTGGTGATCAGCGCAGAAATCGAGAACCTTGTGGCGGGTTACGACATCCTGCAAACCATCGGTCCGGCGATCCACTTCCTCATTAAAATGATCCCCTACACCCTGGTATGGCTGCTTTTCACCTTCGTTTACATGGTCATCCCGAATACCAAGGTGAACTTCAAATCGGCCTTGATCGCAGGCATCATTGCGGGTACTGCCTTTCAGTTGGTGGAGTGGGGCTACATTCATTTTCAAGTGGGCGTGAGCCGATACAATGCCATTTACGGAAGCTTTGCTGCACTGCCACTCTTTTTAGTGTTCGTGAATATTTCTTGGCTCATCACCCTGATCGGTGCAGAGATCGCTTATGCCAATCAGCACGTAACGGAGATCGAGCATGAGGTGGATGGCGAGAAGTTGAGCAGCACGCAGAAGCATGTGATCGCGTTATTGATTTTGAGACAGATCGCATCGGCCTTCAATAGAGGAGACGATGCAATGAGCGCAGCGGAATTGGTTGATAAACTCGACCTCCCGTACGGTGTTACAAGCAAAGCTTTAGACCTTCTGGAAGAGGCGCATTTACTGAGTGTCGTGGAGCATAATGCACAGGATCAGAGCCGATATCTTCCAGCAAGGAACATTGACCAGCTTACCGTAGCAGCCGCCATTGATGCCTTAGATAAGGTGGGGTATACCGAGATCACAAAGATGGATTCGCATGTTTTCAATCAGTACTTCATTCACTACAGCCAGCTCCGCGATGCGCTGAAGGAGAGCGAGAAGAATGTGCTGGTGAAAGACCTTCCGCCGATAAAACTTAACCCATAGGTCATCATTGGGCTTTTGCGTGCGGCTTACCTTTGAAGCATGCAAAGATTCTTCCTCTTATCCTCTCTTTTGCTGCTCGGTATTCAAGGGCAGGCCCAAGACCGCTTTGATACCCTTCGGGTGATGAGCTACAACTTGCTTTTCTACGGAGAGCAAACCAGTTTTTGTACCAACAGCAACAACAACATCAACGATAAAGATGGCTACCTGAAAATGGTAACCGACTACCTGAAGCCAGACCTGCTCTTGGTGAACGAAATGGGTGCTTCTGTTGTCTACGCAGACCGCATCATCAATAATGTCTTGAACACCGATGGGGTGGATCGTTTCAGACGTGCCGGTATCCAGAACAACAGCTTTAGCAGCATTGTGAATGGGATCTTCTACGACAAGAACAAGCTTGCACAGATGAAGCACGATAAAGTCACCAAGACCTTGGTGAATACCGACATCGTTCGTGCTGTTGATGTGATTACCTTCTACTATAAGGATCCGAACTTGGAGGCGGGTGCAGATACTACCTTCTTGCACTTGGTGGGGATGCACTTGAAGGCGGGAAGTGATCCGAGCGATGAAGACCAACGCGACCTGGCTACCGAGGCGGTGATGGATGAATTGTCTACCCACTACGCCCCTGGCTATTTCATCGCCGCGGGAGACTTCAACTTGAAGACCTCATCAGAAGGCGCCTATCAGAACTTGATCACATCGAGCAATGGAGATTACCGCTTCTTTGATCCCATTGCCGAACCAGGTAATTGGAGCAATAATTCAAATTTCAGCGCCATTCACACCCAATCTACCCATACCTCGGGACAATGTTTCTCAGGCGGTGGATTGGATGATCGTTTCGACTTTATCCTACTCTCTGGGCAGATCATGGAAGATACCGGTGCAGTGCGTTACATCGAAGGCAGTTATCGCACGGTGGGCAACGACGGCAACCACTTCAACCAGTCGCTACTGCAAGGCACCAATACCAGCGTTCCGAGTACGGTGCGCTCTGCTTTGTATGAGATGAGCGATCACTTGCCTGTTTTTGCTCGATTGAAGATGCGTTTGCTGCCTGAACCCGTAGATACCGATACGATTCCAACTACCATAGCTGTGCCGATGGCGTCGGGTGCGTGGACCATCGATCAAGCGCCGGACTTCATCCGCTTCCGAAGCTTACCGGTTGGACGAACCCTGGTGATCTCAGACCTTCAGGGACGAGTGGTGATGGAGAAAACCGTGAGCAGCGCAACATGGATCCTGCCATTTGGAGTTTTGCCCGTGGGTGTTTACCAGGCGCGCATCAAAGACGGCTACCCTCGAGCGAAGAAGCTGGTTTTACCGCGCTAGCGAAGTACAAACTTTCGCTCGGAGTCGAGTTTGATGAAGGTGAAGAGAAGGAGGGTGAAAGACCAGAGCGATGAGCCTCCGTAGCTGAAGAACGGCAGTGGAATCCCGATCACCGGTGCAAGGCCGATCGTCATCCCAACGTTGATGGCGAAATGGATGAACAGGATGGAGGCTACCCCATAACCATAGATCCGGGTGAATGCACTGCGCTGTTTCTCTGCCAGCCAAACGATCCTGCCCATAAGCGTCACAAACAAAGCGATCATCACGAAGGATCCGATAAAGCCCCACTCCTCACCAACGGTGCAAAAAATGAAGTCGGTACTTTGCTCTGGCACGAAGTGGAATTTGGTTTGCGTACCCTGCAGGAATCCCTTTCCGCTAAACCCGCCTGAACCGATCGCGATCTTCGATTGATGCACGTTGTAGCCGGCGCCAAGTGGGTCGGAAACGATTCCAAGCAGCTCGTTGATCCTGTTCTGGTGGTGGGGCTGAAGGATGTTGTCAAAAAGGAAGTCGACGCTAAAGAAATAGCCCACCATGGCTAAATAGCTGCCACCAACCACCAAGGTGCTGCCTTTCTTTTTACGGAGGTTGTACCACACAAAACCAGCCAGTGTGGTAAACAAGCCAAGAAAGATGAACTTCCCTTCCAAGGTGACACCGAACAGTTCAACGCTGTATTGCTTCATGTAGAGGGCTAAGATGAAGAGAAAGACGGCTACAAACCCGAGTCCGAAGATCCAACTTGGTAGACCTTGTCGATAGAGCACAATCAAGAGGGAGGTAAACACAAGGGTTGAGCCCACATCCGGCTGGAGCATGATGAGTGCAGCCGGTAAAAAGATGATACCTAGGCTGTAGAGTTTAACCTTGAACTGGTCAAAGCGTTCTCCATGGTCACCCAGGTATTTCGCCAGGGCTAAGGCTGTTCCGAATTTCGCGATCTCACTGGGCTGAAAGCTTATCGGGCCCAGTACGAACCAAGATTGGGCTCCCTTGATCTCCGTACCCACGAGCACCACCGCCACCAGCAGCAGCAAGGAGAAGCCATAAACGATGTACCCAAAGGTCTCGAAGAAGCGATGGTCAAAGAAGAGCAAGACCGTAGCGATCACCAGTGCCAGACCGATCCACAAGGCTTGCTTGCCGTGGTTCTTGGCCAGATCAAAAATGGAAGGGTGGGCCTCATCAAAGGTGGCAGCATAGATGCTGATCCAACCGAACAGGACCAAGGCGATGTACAGGCCAACCATCAGCCAGTCGATGTCTTCGAATATGCTGCGTTTAGTCCTCATCTTTCTCTACGTTCAGGAGGTTTGCTTTCAGAATGCGGGCTTCTTTCAATGAGTCACTTACCGCTCCTTTGATGTAGCGTTCCATCAACAAACTCGCGATCGGTGCTGCCCAAGTACCACCGAATCCAGCGTTCTCTACATACACGGCTATCGCGATCTGGGGGTTCTCCTTGGGGGCAAATGCGATGAATACCGAGTGGTCTTCACCATGTGGGTTTTCTGCAGTGCCCGTCTTTCCGCACACTTCAATGCCTTCGATCTTCGCGCGACGTGCCGTGCCACCGGGTTTGTCCACCACCCACTGCATCGCCTCGATCACCGGTTCATAATGCGCTGGATCGATCCCCGTGTGATGGGTCTCGAAGGTCAAAACAGAATCATTGTCGCCATCGAGTTGTTTGATCAGATGCGGATCAATGTAGTAGCCTCGGTTCGCGATGGTTGCTGCCAGATTCGCCATTTGCATCGGCACCACTTCCACCTCTCCTTGGCCAATGCTCACGGAGTAGATCGTGCTGAAGGCCCAACGGCGTTCGCCGTAGATGCGATCGTACAAAGCAACGGAAGGAACGCTTCCGCTTTTCAAACTTGGTAGGTCGAGGTTTAAGCGCTGTCCGAGACCAAACTTGGTGACCTTTTCATTCCACTCTGCCAAGCCGAGTGCCGAATCATCAAAATAGTTGGATGTGTATCCTTTGTTGATCAGGCGCTTAAAGACCTGATGGAAGTAAGGGTTGCACGACATCTGTATCGCCTCTTGAATGGTGCGGGCAGAGGGGTGGTTATGGCATCCCACCAAGGCCTTGTTGCAAGCGATGCCTGTATTGATGCCAATAACGCCATCGCTCAAACCGATCAGCGATTGCACCAACTTGAAGATCGATCCAGGGGGGTATTTGGCCATCAAAGCCCGATTGAAGAGCGGGTCAAGCGAATCATTAGCCACCAAGGCCTGGTAGTTCTTTGCGCGTTTCACACCCACGAGCTGGTTCGGGTCGTAGGTCGGACTCGAGATCAAGCACAATACCTCCCCAGTCTTAGGCTCGATGGCTACCACGCTGCCTTTTTTGTTTTGCATCAGTCGCTCACCGTAATGTTGCAGGTCAAGATCAAGCGATGAGATGAGGTTGATTCCTGCCTTGGCCGGAAGGTCTAATTCGCCCTCACGGTATTTCCCTTGTACGGTGTTGTGAACATCCACCATCAATACCTCTCGCCCGCGTTCACCCCGCAGGATCTCTTCGTACTGACTTTCCAAGCCACCAATGCCGATGAAGTCGCCAGAACGATACAAGGTATCTCGCTCCAGGTCTCGGGCGCTTACCTCACCGATGTAACCTAAAACGTGGGCAGCTACGCTATCGGGATAGATGCGCAGGCTTCGTTTTTGACCGTAGAATCCTGGAAAGCGATAAAGGTTTTCTGCTACCCGGGCATATTCATCCGCCGTGAGCTGCTTTTGGAAAATACTTGCACGATAACTCGAGTAGGAACGTGCCTCCTCCAGGCGTTTGTTGAACGTTGCTCGGTCGATGTCAAGCAGCTCGCAGAAGGCTGCCGTATCGATATCATCTACTTGCCTTGGAACCACCATCAGATCAAAGGCTGCTTGATTCTGTACGAGGATATCGCCGTGGCGATCGTAGATGATTCCACGAGAGGGATAGCGGGTTACGTAGCGCAAGGCTTGGTTATCTGCCGACGATACATAGCTATCATCGACCACCTGGATGTAAAACAAGCGCGCCAGAAAGATCAATCCGATTGTAGCGAAAAGGATGAGGATGCTGAACTTTCTTGACTCTGGATCAATCATAGCCAAAACCGGTCTTATTCGAACGGGTGAAAAGGAGCTGAACGAGTACAACCAACAGCAAGGTGAGCGCGCTGCTTCCGAGCGACTTTCCCAATGTGAACCAGAAACCGCTCATGCGGAAAGACTCGATGAAAAAGAGCACGAAGTGATGCAGCAACACCATGATCCCCGAAAAGGTTAAGAACCAGAGCCACCCCATCTGCCGGATGCTCACCGTGCGGGAGAATTCATACCCATCACGCGGCGCCATGTAACGCAATACGTAGGGCCGAGCATACGCCAAGAACACCGAGGCAATCGTATGCATGCCCAGGGTTTGCGAGAAAAGGTCGATGGTGATGCCCAGAACAAATCCAACGAAGAGTCCGCCGTTGGGCGAGAAATCGACCGGGAACACCAACAAAAAGTAGACATAGAGGTAGGGGTTGATGAGCCCGGAGAACTGGATGTTGTTCAGGATGAAGACCTGCACCAGCACCAGCAAGGCGAAGCGAACCACGTATGTCAGGATGTCTCTATTCACCTTCCAATTCCAGTTTCAAGCTATCCAAGGTTGGCTTCGTTTCGTTTTGAATGATGTAAACGCTTCCGATGCGTTGGAAATCTGTGGCCAATTGAACCCGTACCGTTTGAAAACCCAAACTCTCATTGCGCTCAGCAGCCACGGCCTTGCCAACCAGCACATTTGCAGGTAAAGCGCCAGAAGCACCTCGGGTCAGCACAGGTTCACCCTCCGCCACCCGAACGTGGTTCGGAATATCCTCTAGAACAGCAAAACGCTCGTCTTTGCCATCCCACTTCAATATGCCGAAATAACCAGTGGTGCCGAGTTTACAACTCAGCATGCTTTGGCTGTGGATGATCGGCATGATGGCGCTGTACTCGTTTGATACTTTGTAGACAATGCCAACGGCTCCTTCTGGCCCAAGGACCCCCTGCTGGGGTTCAATGCCGTCTTCTAAGCCTCGGTTGATGATCAGGAAGTTGTTGCCAAGCTTGTAGGTGCTCTGAATCACTTGGGCGGTTGATAGCTGAAAGCGACCGTCTTTTGTGAATTGTTGCGTTGCGGTTTCAAGTCCTCTTTCTTTGAGTCGGGCGTTCTCTTCGAGGAGCTTTAGATTTTCTTCTCGTAGGCCGAGGTATTGTTCATAGGCGTAATTCACCTCAGCGATGTTGCCAGTGATGGCTACGGAGGTGGAGGCTACTTTGCTTTTGTGGTAAGGGTTGTTGGTGGTGAGCAATAAGAAGCCCAAGAACTCCAGTAAGAAGAACAAAAACGTGAACTGATTATTCCAGATGAACTGAAGAAAGTTTCTCATTTGTTTTCACCTCCAATTGGTCCGCTTATGCGGGCCTGAAACCTAGCGCATCAGGAATGGGAATCGGTGTGCATTCTTCAAAGCAATTCCCGTACCACGTGCCACTGCACGCAATGGATCTTCTGCCACATGCACCGGAAGTTTGGTCTTCATGCTGATCCGCTTATCCAAGCCGCGCAACATGGAACCACCACCTGCCAGGTAAATACCGGTTCGGTAGATGTCTGCCGAAAGCTCTGGGGGCGTCATCTCCAGCGCGCTGAGGATGGCTTCTTCAATCTTTGAAATGGACTTATCAAGCGCGTGCGCAATCTCTACGTAGGAAACCGTGATCTCCTTCGGGATACCGGTCATCAGGTCTCGCCCGTGTACGGCCATCTCCTCGGGTGGATCATCCAATTCAGCGATGGCTGCCCCTACTTCGATCTTGATGCGTTCTGCCGTGCGCTCACCTATCAAGATGTTGTGTTGACGGCGCATGTAGTCTTCAATGTCACTCGTGAACTCATCACCCGCAACGCGGATGGATTTATCACAAACGATTCCACCCAAGGCGATCACCGCGATCTCACTGGTACCCCCACCGATGTCGATGATCATATTACCCATTGGCTCTTCCACATCGATTCCGATACCGATCGCTGCTGCCATCGGTTCGTGGATTAAGTAAACTTCTTTCGCGCCAGCGTGCTCTGCTGAGTCTTTTACCGCACGTTTCTCCACTTCGGTAATACCCGATGGGATACAGATCACCATTTTTAAGCTCGGCGTGAAAAGGCGACTGCCATAGTTGATCATCTTGATCATGCCACGGATCATCTGCTCCGCCGCGTAGAAATCGGCGATCACGCCATCTTTCAATGGACGAATGGTTCGGATGTTCTCGTGGGTCTTTCCATGCATCTGCATGGCCTGGCGACCAACAGCGATGATCTTTTTGGTCGATCGATCCTCTGCCACGATGGATGGTTCATCTACCACCACCTTATCATTGTGAATGATGATCGTATTCGCCGTTCCAAGGTCGATCGCGATCTCCTCGGTGAATATGTTGAACAATCCCATTGCTTATTCCTGAATTCTTATCGGTCTAAAAGTAGTTTTTATTCTGCTCTTGCGTTAGTGACGGAAATGACGGATACCGGTCATCACCATCGACATGTTGTGATTGTTGCAGTAGTCGATCGACTCTTGGTCGCGCATGGAGCCTCCTGGTTGGATCACAGATTTGATGCCTTCGCTGCTGCCGATCTCCACGCAATCTGGAAAAGGGAAGAAGGCATCGCTTGCCATCACTGCTCCTTGCACATCAAAACCAAAGCTCTTCGCCTTGGCGATCGCTTGACGCAACGCGTCGACGCGTGAGGTTTGTCCAACACCACTCGCCAACAACTGCTTGTTTTTCGCGATTACGATGGTGTTTGACTTCGTATGCTTAACCAACTTATTGGCAAACAGGAGGTCTTCCACCTCATCGGCATTTGCCGTGCGCTTCGTTACGTTGCGCAACTCCGTTTCGGTCACAATCTTATCGTCGATGTCTTGTTCCAACACCCCGTTCAATACGGATCGAACACTCTTACTTGGGAAGTCGTGTTGTTTGTCGATCAAGATGATACGGTTCTTTTTGCTTTTCAAGAGCTCAAGCGCTTCAGCATCGTATGACGGGGCTATGACCACTTCGCAGAAAAGCTTGTTGATCTCTTCCGCACAAGGTAGATCGATGTTGGTATTGGTAACGATGATGCCACCAAAGGCACTCACCGGGTCGCCTGCCAGTGCATCGAGGTAGGCGGTCTTCGCATCTTCGCGCACCGCAAAACCACAGGCATTGTTGTGCTTGATCACTGCAAAGGATGGACCTTCATGTTTGAAATCCCGAATCAAACGGATCGCCGAGTCGATGTCAAGCAGGTTGTTATACGACAATTCCTTACCGTGTAACTGCTCGATGAACGCATTGATGTTACCCACGAAGGCACCCTGCTGGTGCGGGTTCTCGCCATAGCGCAAGGTCTTGCGTTGATCGCTCCAATCTTCTCCAAGGAAGTAGGAAGAGATCGCGCTATCGTAGAGTTTGGTTACTTCAAATGCTTTAGATGCCAAACCTTTTCGGGTTTCGAGGTCGGTCTTTCCACCATTGGCGAGGATGCGCTCCAAGTCAGCATACTGATGCTTGGATGGAACGATTACCACATCGTTGAAGTTCTTTGCCGCAGCGCGGATCAAGGAAATACCTCCAATATCGATCTTCTCGATGATGTCTTGTTCCGATGCTCCTGATTGCACCGTTTCTTCAAACGGGTAAAGATCAACCACCACCAAATCGATGCCGGGGATCTCAAATTGCTTAAGCTCCTCTCGGTCAGAAGCGTTGTCTCTTCTGCCTAGAATACCACCAAATACCTTCGGGTGCAGGGTTTTCACACGTCCACCCAAGATGGAAGGGTAGTCGGTGATCGATTCCACTTCAGTTACTTCGAGGCCTTGTTCTTTTAAAAAAGCGGCAGTACCGCCAGTGGAGTAAACGTGGACTTCATTTTTCTTGAGTAGAGTTGCGATTTGATCGAGCCCGTCTTTGTGAAAAACAGAGACCAGCGCTGAGCGAATTTCTTTCATAGACGAAACGGGAAGTTTAATTGCCGAATAAGCGGCAAAACTATTGAATCAAAACCGGCTAAGCACTAAAACTTATCCACTTATGTTGAAAGCGATTCGCTTTCTTCTATGCATGCTCCCAAGTGCTTCATCCGTTCCGTAAATCGGCCTTTTCGGAAGACATTTCGTGCGTCGCCGTGGAGGCGTTTTCCTTTGCGTCGCTCACGCTGTTCTTCTTCGGGGAGGTGCACCACTTCTTGGCATGCCTCGGAGCAGCAGTTGTCGTACTTCTTCTCGCATTCCTCGCATTGGATGAAGAGTAGGTGACACTCTAGGTTAGCGCAGTTGGTGTGGTCATCACAAGGCGCGCCACATTGGTGGCAGTGTGCGATCACTTCCTCAGAGATGCGTTCGCCCAAACGCTCGTCAAACACAAAGTTCTTTCCGATGTACTTGTTCTCTAAGCCCTCGTTTTCAATTTGATGTGCATATTCAATAATGCCTCCGCGGAGTTGATTCACATCCTTGAAGCCCTTGTGCTTGAAGTAAGCAGATGCCTTCTCACAGCGGATGCCCCCTGTGCAATACATCACAATCTTCTGGTCTTCTTTGCCTTCGAGCATTTCCTCCACCATCTTCAATTCTTGGCGGAAGGTGTCTGCATCTGGCGTAACTGCTCCTTGGAAATGTCCAACCTCACTCTCATAGTGGTTGCGCATATCAATCACAATAGCGCCGTTCTCCAACGCCTCGTTGAATTCCTTGGCAGAAAGGTGTCTGCCAGTATCCCAAGGGTTGAAAGTACTGTCGTCCAGGCCATCGGCCACGATCTTCTTACGCACCTTGATCTTAAGTTTGTAAAAGCTCTTATCATCGTCTTCCACGGCAATCTTCAAGGGCATTTCGCGTAGCTTCTCGTCCTCGTTGAGGTAGTCTAAGAAGTCGTTCCAGCGTTGAATCGGCACGTTCATCTGGGCATTGATGCCTTCATTGGCGAGGTAGATCCTACCAAGACAACCCATAGCTTCCCAATCGCGGTAGAGTTGGTCGCGATAGGCGTATGGATCCTTGATGTTCATGTAGCGATAGAAAGAAACCGTCCTGCGATGCGTAGGATCCTTGGCGATCATTTCCTTCAATACCCGCTTGTCGATCTTGTTGTGTAAAGCCATCCTGCAAAAGTATAGCGATTTTTCCTTCGGAAACGTGATTGTTGTCACTCCTGTACACGGTGGTAGCGCTTGATGTGCCGTTGTATATCGACTGCGGCCAGCAAGGCTTTTTCATCGATCAAATGATCCACCAAGTGCTTAGAGAAATAGGGAGCTAACATCACACCCTTTGAACCCAGTCCATTAAAAATAGCCAGTTGGGGATGTTCGGGGTGCCGGCCCAGGTATGGGCGTCGATCGGCAACGGTCGGACGCAAGGCAGCGCGATGGTCTACAATTCGAAATGCTACGTCTGGATAGAGTTGATGGAAGTTCTCGATCAAAGCATCTGCTTCTTCTTTATGAGGTTTTCCATCCAAGGTCTTCCAACTGTAAGTGCTCGAGAGTTTGTA
>CAJXNO010000014.1 GCA_913057205.1 uncultured Flavobacteriales bacterium | reverse complement strand
AAAAGAGCTACCTGCAGATCAGCAAAGAATTGAAGGTCACCCTGAACGCAGTGAAGAGTCACATCCAAAATGGTAAAAGGAACATTAAAGCCTGCATGGAAACTACAGCATGAAGCACGATAGCGACATACTGAAACGGATCAAAAGTTACTTCATGCGCCGACGAAGCGCAAAGGAGGCGCATGCGTTCGAGCGGGAGGTGGAGCGTGACCCATTCCTTTACGAAGCCATCGAGGGTTATGAAGACATGCTCACGTCTGACATCCAGCAGGCTCTAGATGAGTTGGATGACCGATTGGATGAGAAGACCACCAAGCGCGCATTCGTATGGCGTTGGCAAATCGCAGCGGCCTTGGGTGTGATCATTGTTGGTGCGGGAATCTTTACCTACCTCGGGCAACAGAACAGCTCGGCAACTGGACCAGCAGTTTCCACCGCAGAAGAAAAGGCATCCGAAGAAGATGATGGCGTAAGGCAATCTTATCATCCAAGGAATGGGGTTCCGGTCTTTAGCCCATCGGATCCTATTCCTGAAGAAAGCGACACGAATACAAGTGACATCGTGGCATCGGATGAAGAACCATCCGAGGTTTATGCGCTTGAGGAGGAAAAACCAAGGAAAGATGTCAAGGATAGCCCCAAAGAGGAGCCCGCTATTGCAGTGGCAGAAGACGAACCTGTTGCCATGGGGTTAGACACGCCACTTGCGGGAAAAGCTACGGCTGATCAAGTCGAAACCTTATCGGCATCGCCGAGCTCTACGTCTGATGTAGCTTTCACTGAAGCACCTGCCATGAATAGCAAGCGCATGCAATCGGCTGAACTGGAAATGGAGCAAGCGGCCGATGTAAGTTCTACCGCTACAGCTGCTGCCCCAAATGCCGTACCCGAGAACGGTATGGATGCTTATCAACGTTATTTGCGCAACTCCCTACAGCGTACACCCGGTATGCCGGGCGGAAAGGTGGTGTTGACCTTTGAGTTCGATCGGGATGGTAAGCCGCGGAAGGTTGAAGTAGCAGAGTCGCTCTGCACCGCATGCGATATGGAAGCCATCCGGTTGATCGAGGAAGGTCCGGCGTGGAAGGTAGAAGACCGCAAGCAACGGCAGCGGATCGAGGTAGAGTTCAAGTGATCAGAAACCCCATTTGAGTCGAGCGAAGATGGCCGTACCATAGTTACGGAAAGCTTTTCCATTGTCGAGCATACTCGTTTGGCCGAAGATGCTGAACTCCCAGTTGTTGGCCACGGCAACGGATAGAGAGGGCATCAAGAACAAAAGGTTGACACCCGGGGAATAAATCCCCACCAATGAGCCATTGATCAAGGGAGTGATCGGCTTAGAGACGGAGAGCAAGGCAGAATACTTCGCAGGCATCAGGTTTTTTGCACTTGGGGGCGTGGTGCTCACAATGGCTGAATTGGCCAAGGCGGCGAAATTCAAGGTACTATCGGCTCCTAAGGAATTGTAGAGGATACCTCCCATCACGTAAAGGTTTCCTTTGAATACATAGTCAACAGAGATCGATGCACTCAAAGCACCGAAGCTGTCGAGTTGTTCCTGCGGGTGAAAGTAGGTGATCTCCCCTTTGAATCCGGCGTTCTTGAGGTTGCCTGCCCATCCGCCACCGATGGCGATGTCTTCATTCCACCAACCGGCCAAAACCTGAAAGTCATAGGTACCTCGGTTGAAGCGATACATACCCGCACCTACCCATGTAGAATCGTGTTTGGATGGCGCAATGGCCAGTTCAAAAGAGCTGTAATCCTTGAAAAATCGTTGGATGCGAACGGCGTCTGAGCCTGGTCTTTCCTCGTAGTCAAAATCTACCAAATTGAAGGTATTGAACAGGTCGTTGGAGTTCCAGAACGCGTTGAGTCCCCAATTGATGCGCTGTCGGCCGATGGTAACATCCCATTGATCATTTGTCCAGCGCACCCACCCTCGATCGATCTGCGTTAAACCAGCGATGCCCGGTTCATCCAACCAGAGGAAACTCAAGTCAACCAATCCATCATCAAAGTCAACGCTTTGGGTGAAGAATGGATTGAAGTGCACTTGATCGCCGGTAAACACCCGGTTTCTGAACTCAAGGCCTATGGTCCAAGCGTCATTGGGATAGACCCGGAAGTTGAGGCGGTTATGAATCAAGTTATTGTGAGAGATGTAGTTTAGATCTGCCATCTGGTAGGTCTGCATGTTCTTCACATAGCCCCTCAGGTCCACTACTTCTTTGAAGGATCGCTCCTCGTCTTGCGCAACGGCAGAGGAAACAGTGAACAGACCAGCAATTATGATGGCAAACAACCTCATCGGCGCTCGTCGCTTTCGATCTTTCCATCCACCAAGGTGATCACCCTTCGCGCCCGATCAATCACGCGCTGATCGTGGGTAGAAAACACGAAGGTGATGCCCTCTTCTTGGTTCAATCGGGCCATGATATCAAGCAGGTTCGCGGTTGAATGCGAATCGAGGTTGGCGGTAGGCTCATCTGCAAGGACAAAATCTGGTTTGGAGGCTAGTGCACGTGCTACGGCCACCCGTTGTTGTTGCCCACCGCTCAGCTGGGCCGGACGGCTATTCATCTTCTCGCCTAGTCCCACTTCGTGGAGCAGCTTCTCTACGCGTTCATCTCGGATCTTCTTATCGATCTTCTGCAACAACATGATGAACTCCGTATTCTCTTTCGCGGTGAGTACAGGAATTAGATTATAGCTCTGAAAGACGAAGCCGATGTGTTTCAAACGGAAGTCGATGAGTTCATTCTCATTCATGCCGGAGAGTTCGTGACCGTTGACCTTCACGCCGCCAGATGTTGGACGATCCAATCCGCCGATCATGTTGAGCAGGGTGGTCTTGCCGGATCCGGATGGGCCTACAATGGCGGTAAACTCGTTGTTCTCGATCTCAAGATCCACTTCATTCACTGCATGAACGGGAACCACACCTTCGTAGGTCTTGGAGAGCTGTTTTGTTTCGATGACCAGTTGTTTCATTGCCTGGGAATTATCAGATTTTACGGATGGCTTCAGATGCATTCAATCGAACTGCTTTCAATGCTGGGTAGAGCGCTGCGATGAGCGCCATGAAAAGCACCATGATGCCGATGGAGAAATAGGTTTGAAGGTCGAGCGACGGGTACACCACCGCCGAAAATCCAAGATCGCTGTAGGTTTCACCGATCTCACCAAGGTCAATACCCACTTCGCCGGTGCGTTGGATCATCAGGTAGGTAGCGAACATTCCGATGGGGGCGCCCACCATAGACAGCAACAAGGTTTCGATCATGATCATGGCAAACACCCTGCCTCTGCTCAGTCCGACTGCCTTGAGCATCCCGATCTCACGGGTACGTTCCATGACCGCCATGAGCATGGTATTCACAATGGAAAAAAGCAATGCGAAGAGGATGATGGCAACAATCACAAAGCTGAAGGTGCCAGATGCCTCCACCATGTAGCGCATCCCCATGGCCAGGTCAAGCCAAGGTAACACCTCCTGCTCAGGAAAGCGCTTCGCATATTTCTCGGCATAGCTTTCGGCTAGGCCGTTCTCCTTCAACATCACCGCGATCTCATGGTAGTGATCATCGGAAAGCGAAAGCATGCGCTGCACATCCGTCGCCAGTACGTAGGCGTTCATACCATCAAACATGCCGTTGTTGCTAGAGAAGATGCCCACCACACGGAAGCTGGCAGCAACGATCTCTCCTTCGGCATCTTGAGCGGTGACGACCACTTTGTTTCTTAGATCAAGTCCATAGGTTTCGGCGGTTTTCTTGCTGATCAGGATCGGGTTGCGTTTGATGCCCTCGAAGTAAGCGCCATCGATGAGGCGTTGATCGAGGCCTGTTACCGCAGCTTCGGAAGTTGGATCGATACCTAGGAGTCGGAGTGCCCCCGTTTTACGTGACGATGCGAACATGCCGCTGATGATGGTACGTGAGGTGAAGGCCTTCACGGAATCGTCTGCTGCTAAGGCATCAACAATGGCTTGATGGCCTTTGATGTTCTTCATCAGCAGCAGCTCTTCACGAAACAGGCTGTCGTGCACCTGAAAATGCGCGTACTCATTGTTGATCACATCCTCGATCTTCTGATCGATCATGCCTTCATAGAACCCAGAAGCGAAAGTTCCGGCCCATAGTCCAAGGGCGATGGCGGTGATCACCACCAAGCTTCTGACCTTATTGCGCCAGATGTTTCGCCATGCTATTTTCAAGATCACCATCAGCTATGCATTGCTTTATTTGCGTTGATACGCATGATTGAGAAAAGCGGGTAGAACGCGATGACTGCGGCAACAATCGCCACCACGCTGCCCTGTTGAATGAAAATGGACGGATCAATAGACGCTTGGATGACCGCTTCCATTCCGTACTCCTCGAACATCTTGGCGGTTTCATCGTCGCCGGCGAACTCGATGGGGTTGTAGTAGAGCGATGCACAAACCGGAAAAGCCCCAAGCATTCCGAGGAAAGCTCCCAACAACGCTATGGTCAGGGTTTCCATGAGCACAACCGTACCCAGCTTCACCCGCTTCATTCCGATCGCCACCAATACGCCGAACTCATGCTTGCGCTCGGCCAGCATCATCAGCACCGTTCCGAAGATGCCAAAGGAGATGACCATGTAGAGGATGAACATGAAAATGTAGCCCTCCACGCGGTCTGCTTCGATCATATCTACAAGTTCGGGAACCAATTGTGGCCAGGCCATCGCTTCATAGCGTTCACCTAATTCACTTTGCAGTGCAGCTGCGATGTCTACTGACTGCTCCGGATAGTCAAACAGCAGCACCAAGTTGGTGATGTGTTCTCCTGTACCAAAGAAGCGCTTTGCTTCTTCGATCGGAAGCATGACCAGCTGCTTACTCAACTCCGGTGAACCGAACTTGATGATGCCTTTCACGGGGTACTTACCGGCAGCGTTGGTACCGTGGTAGCCTTGTCCGAGCAGCACGATGGTATCACCCACACCGAGGTCATGATAATCCGCCAAACCTTGCCCGATGAGCACTGCTTGATCATTTGGCGCGAAGAAATCGCCAGCCACGACCCGCTCATCGAGTTGGGTCATCTGGCGTTCCCCTTCCGGATCGGTACCAACAACCATGGCTCCTTTGGTGGTGGTTTCTGCTGCGCTGAGGGCAAAACCTTCGATCCGCTGAACCGTGCCAACGATCTCCGGGTGCTGAGCCAAAACACCTTGTAAAGAGTCACTGAAGAGGAAGGCATCATCGATGCTCTTGCTTTCCCAGTAACCATTGGCATGGATCTGCGCAAAGCCCATGTACGAAGCCACCATGCCATCCATCATGCTTTTATACACCCCTTCTTTCACACTCATCATCAAGGTGGCCATGATGACCGCGAAGAACACCGAAGCCAAGGTGATGGCGGTTCGGCGTTTATTGCGCCATAGGTTGCGCCAGGCTAGACGAAAGATCAGGCGCATGGCTTGTTGTGATTGGGGGTTTTTAGCTGCTGGCTGCTAGCTACTGGCTGCTGGCTTTTTCTATTCATTTTTTGAGTTTTTGAATCAGGGCGTTTATTCCTGATTGATTTTGATGGAGTGAGGTTAGAACCGTTCCCATGTGTGTTTCGTCTAAGTAGCCTACTCGAACGGCAAGTAATAATTGGGTCTCTAACTCAAAGGCTGAACCTAAGGCGATCTCTAAGTAGCGTTTGAATTCTTGGTCAGACTCCCGGGCGGATCCCTCGGCGATGTTGGAAGGAATGGATACAGCTGCGCGAGACATCTGACTACGCAATCCCCACTTCTCCTAATTGGGCAGACCATCGATCAATCGAAAACAGCTTTCACAAACACTCATCGCGTCCTCCCAAATCGTATAATTCTTGAAGTTTCTCATTTTCTACACACTTATGTACTAACCGTCAGAAGCCTAGCTAGCAGCCAGCAGCCAGCGGCTAGAAGCTAGCTCTAGCTACCTAATTCTTTTCATATTCTGAACCGTAAAAAACCCATCCTCGTAGGGTTCATTGAACTTGATGTCATCGATGATCATTACGGTTTTGTGGCCATCCTTTTCTACTGGGATCAACTCCAACCGTGACGCGAGGGTTACACCATCCATGGTTTTGATGTCGCTTCCGATCATCTTGTTGACCATGAACCCGTCTTCATCGTACTGTTCTGCCTTGAGTTGCACATAGTGTTCCTGGTCTACGAAAGCCACGACCTTTCCCCATACCACCGGCGCGTCGGGCTTTGGGGTAAGGATAACCTTCCAGCATTTACGTCCATCGATGGTAGAATCTCCGGCGAGCTTGTGGGTGTAGTCGGTGACGTTCGAGGATTCACGCACGAGGTCATCGTTGCTGAGGTCGGTGCCCATCCAGCTTTGCATCATCATACTGGGCGGCATTTTGATGGAGCGCTCAATGCTCGGCACCCAGTTCCAAACCTCTTTTTCTCGCTTCAGGAAGGCCGTGCCCTGGTCCTTTGCCGGCGCGGTCAAGACCATCAGGCTTTTGTCATCTCCTTTGCTCCAGCTTTTGAGTGCCATGGTGCGCGTCCATTTCGGACGAACCACCTCAATGGTCATTTCCATGTAGGCGGATTCCTTGCCGCGCATCTTTTCTTCAGCCTTTCGAATGATCTCCTTGGCATCCTGGGCAAAAGCTGTAAAAGTGAAAAGAAAGGCGAGTAGTAAGGTGGTGGTTGATCTGGTGGTCATTGTTTGACGAATTGCTGTATTAAAAATTCTTTGGCTTTCTCTGCTGGGAAGTTCTCCGGATCTAACAAGCAGTGCATCTGAACCCCATCCAGGAGTGCGGAGAACACACGCATCATAGCTATCGGATCATCGTATCCCTTCGCTGCGAAGTAGGTAGAAAGGGCCTGCATGTAGGGCGCAAACCGTCCAAGCACTTCTCGGAGCATGAGCTCGGTTACATCCTGCTGCATGGAGAGGCTCATGAAGAGCTTCCATCGTTGTGGCTGTTGAAGGGGAATGTCTATGCTCTTCGCGATGATCTGCTCGAAACGTTCATCGGTGAGCTGATCCATGTGCTCGATCTCGAGCACCTCCAAGGCGTAATCCACGAGGTCGTGCATCAATCGCTTCAGTACTTCCTCCTTACTGGAGAAGTAGTTGTAGAGCAGTCCCTTTGACACCCCTGCCCGCTTAGCGATGGCGGCTACGGAAGACGAATGATAGCCTTGTTCTGCAAAGACGTATAAGGCGGCATCTAGGATTGCCGTGCTGCGCTCTTTGCGAATAGCCTCGTATTGCTCGGTGGTGCGTGGTGACATTTTTTGATTGAACGACCGGTCAAAGGTAGAAGTAATCTTTGATTGACCAAGTGGTCAATCAATAACATTGATCATGAAAAAACCCGACATTGCTCATGTCGGGTTCTCTCAAATTGTGGTCTGAAAAATTATTGCTTCACAAAACGTACGTGTTGCTCACCAATGAAAAGCACGTAAACACCGGTTTCAAGGTCGGCAACATCAATCGCCCCGTTGCTCATCTTTGTTTGCTTAACGAGCTGTCCATTGAGGGAATAGATCGAACCAGTGAGCTCATCGTCTTCCATTCCATTCACCTGCACAACATCAACTGCTGGATTAGGGAATGCGCTCAATCGCGACGCAGCTGGTGCATCAAACAAGCCATTCGGATCGCCATTTCCTGTGGTATCGGTTGTATCACCACCCATCTCAGCGATGGTCAGATCAAACAGGGCCGCATTATCGCCTCCGTTGATACCGTTACCATTTACGGCATTGGCACCAATGTAGAAGGTGACATCGCCTGCACCAGAAGCAGGAGCCACCCAATCGACCGTAAAGCTACCCGTTCCGCTGGCGCTGGTATGTTCCGCATACTGTCGACTCGCAGTAGTACTCAACTGCACACCTGAACCCGCATTCTGAAAACTATTGGTAGGCGTATTGCCCGCATCTTGGAGCGCGATCATCTGAAAACCGTAACCACTAGGTGTTCCGGAAGTCGCACTTACATCAACCGCGAGGCTATAGGTTGCGCCTGGCATGTACTCCGTAACGGCATTGCCCGAATCGGTATTGATGGTTAGGCCGATGTTCACGGTGCCAAAGCTTCCGCCAGAGTGACACGTAACACAGGTTGTTCCGCCATCGCCAGGGGCTCCGGTGGCTCGGTTACCATTGTTTGCCGGACCGCTGGAATTCGATTGAAAGAGGATGCCACCGGCTAAAACAAGGATGCCGATGGGTAATAGGTAGTTATGCTTCATGAATTAAGGTTTACTAAGATGTAGACGCAACAATCGGTAAATGGTTTGGAATACAAGGCATTTCATTGCTGCTCGCCTTTTAAAGTGGTACCTTTGCACCCGCAAAATTTCAGCCCATGATCTCAGCCAACAATGTCTCTTTAGCCTTCGGTAAGCAAAAGCTCTTTGATGAAGTGAATGTGAACTTCACCGAGGGGAACTGCTACGGTGTGATCGGTGCCAACGGTGCCGGAAAATCTACCTTTTTGAAGATCCTAGCAGGTGAAGTAGAGCCGAATACAGGTCACATTGCCATTGAGCCAGGAAAGCGAATGGCGGTGCTGAAGCAGAACCACTTTGAGTTCGATGAGATCACCGTACTGGAAACGGTACTGCGCGGACACAAGCGCTTATTCGAAGTGATGCAGGAGAAAGACGCCATCTATGCCAAGGCTGATTTCAGCGACGCGGATGGTATTCGGGCGTCTGAGTTGGAAGAAGAGTTTGCTGAAATGGATGGCTGGAATGCGGAGTCGGATGCTGCGGCAATGCTCAGCGGACTGCACATCAGCGAAGACAAGCACGGCAAGAAAATGAAGGAGCTAAGCGGAAATGAGAAAGTACGCGTGCTCTTGGCACAGGCCATTTTCGGCAACCCAGACATCCTCATCCTCGATGAGCCTACGAACGACTTGGATCTGGAGACCATTACCTGGTTGGAGGATTTTTTGCTTGATTTCAAGAACACGGTGATCGTTGTATCGCACGACCGTCACTTCCTAGATACGGTATGTACCCACATCGCCGACATCGACTTCAACAAGGTGAAACTGTTCACCGGAAACTACACCTTCTGGTACGAGTCAAGTCAATTGGCCCTCCGCCAGCAAGCCGCGCAGAACAAGAAGATCGAAGCGAAGCGTCAGGAGTTGCAGGAATTCGTTCAGCGCTTCAGCGCCAACAAATCAAAATCGAGGCAAGCCACCAGTAGAAAAAAGCTGTTGGAGAAGATCAACATCGATGACATCCAACCCACTTCTCGTCGCTACCCGGGTATCATCTTTCGCCAGAACCGCGAGGCTGGAAACGACATCCTGAAGATCGATGGTCTTGCTGCGAGTGCAGATGGGCAAACCCTATTCAAAGACCTCAACCTGATGGTAGAGAAAGGCGACAAGGTGGCCTTCATCTCGCGCAACAGCATGGCCATGACCAAGCTCTTTGATGTATTGATGGGCGAAGCCAAAGCAGATTCAGGCAGCTTTGAATTCGGACAAACCATCACCGCTGGTTACCTGCCGGTGAACAATGAAGAATTCTTCGAGACCAGTTTGAACCTGCAGGATTGGTTGCGCCAGTTTGCACCAGAAGGCATGGATGACCAAGATGTACGCGGTTATTTGGGCCAGATGCTCTTCAGCGGTGAAGACATCAAGAAGAAAGCCAACGTGCTGTCAGGAGGGGAAAAGGTGCGTTGCATGCTATCACGGATCATGATCACCGGAGCCAACCTCTTGATCTTGGATGAACCAACCAACCACTTAGACCTAGAATCGATCACAGCATTCAACAATGCCTTGGCCACCTTCCCGGGTACGGTCTTGTTCACGTCACATGACCACACCTTCACACAAACGGTTGCTACGCGCATCGTTGAGCTAACACCGAACGGCTGCATCGATAAGATGATGGACTATGACGATTACATCGCCAGCGAGAAGATCAAAGAGCAGCGGGCAACGCTCTACGCGTAACCTCAAGGCGAGCCGAAGTATTCAAAAAGGATGTGTTCGTCGCGGGTAAGGATGGTTCTGATGCTTGCATCTCCTACCATCATCCACTCAGCTCCGTAGGTTCCTGCACCGTCTGAACATACCACCTGAAGGTGATAGTTGCTTCCATCCTTGGAGAAATAAATCAGGTTGGGGTTGATACCAGCGCCAAACCACGGGTTGTACATATGATCGGTCTGAAGTTGATAGCGTGCGGCTCCAATGGTGAGTTCAGCCCGCTCTAACTTGAATTTCGGAAGGTCTCCATCCGTTCCAAAGATCGGCGTACCATCAATGGCCACAGGGAAGTCGCCTTCATAACTGACGGTATGTGCGGTTTCATTGAAAGGAATGCGCTCCAAGGTCAAGACCACGGAATCATTCACGCGATGGGTGATGGTATTGTCCTGTGCCTTAGCATGCCACGCTGCCATCAGCTGAACCAGGAGAAGTACTAGAAGGACAACATACGACCGCATCTGCATTCTGTCATTGTTGGAACACCTCCAAGAAAGGGATATCCACCAGCATCAAGGCCACTACCAGCACCACCACAAAGCCGAGGTAGGCGATGAAGCTCTTTTGCTTGTAGAGTTTCTCCGGACGCTGAGCGGGTGAGTTCTCATCGTAACCCATGTTGAGGTACCAGGCAAAGATCAGGGCGATGAACGGGAAGGCAACGATCAACTCCAAGCGGTGCTTGAACAAGAAGATTGCTAGGAAGAAGGTTGAAACCAGCGCATAGAAGACCACTGAAACCATCAGTTTCTGCTCATCATAAAAACCGAAGCTCTTGCGGTAGAGACTGGCAGATTCTTTGTCGTTGATGAAGCGGAATTCACTGAAGCGCTTTGTGGCCATCAAGAAGGCCCCACCAAACCAGTAGCTCACCAACAGACTGGAAGGCGGAAAGGTCTCAGGCGAAACCATCAACCATCCGAGGGTCAGCCGGATCGGGTTGTTGATGGATTCCGAGATCACATCGATGTAGGGCCGATCCTTGGTGCGAAAAGGACGTACGTTGTACATGAATCCCATGATCAGGAAGAACAGGGCAACATAGAAGAAGCGCAGGTCTACCCACATGGCCATGCCCAGTCCGGCGAGTCCGAAGAGGGCGTATTCCAAGTACACATAGTTCTGTTTGAGCCCTTGCGTTACACTGGGACGGTGCTTTTTCACGGGATGGAAGCGATCGAATTCCGCATCGAGCCACTCGTTGATGACGTAGTTAGCCGACGCGATGAAGCAGGTACTTAAGACCCCAACTACCAGTTTGATAAACAATAGCACATCTATCTCAGGAGAAAGGTAGATCCATGGGATCACGATGCCTGGCAGCATGAAGATGTTCTTGAACCAGTGGTCTAGCCGTGCGATCGCTAAGTAGTGCTTGAACTTCCCGAACATGGTTTACGCCGTTTTATCGTCTCGTTTATAAATGCCCATCCATGAATCGCGTAGGTTGACCGGTACCACCATGCGCTTGATGAATCCGGGCGCGGGAACCGACATCCTTCCAGGAAGGTAGGCACTCACCCGCTCCAAGAGGTACTCCACACTGAAGAACCACGTTGGACGCATCATCTTGAACACATCAAACCCGGCCCGTTTCATCACGAGGTTCAGGTTCTTCCTGTTGAAGTAACCAATGTGTGCAATGCGGAAGTGCCACCATTTGTATTTCAGGGCCTTTGCCATGATGGAGTCCACATCCGGTGTTACCACCACCAAGATACCATCAGGCTTAAGCACCTTGCGTATCTCAGCAACCAGGCCTTTCGGGTCGCTAACGTGTTCGATCACATCTACCAATGTGACAATGTCGTAGGGTCCACGCAGTTTATCGTCCTGCGGAAAGATGCCGAGTTCAACCGGAAGGTTCAGCTTTTGCGCTTGCTCATAGAGCCACTTTGAGGGTTCAATGCCTTCTGCCTCGTAGCCTAATTCTTGGGCCGCTTGGATGAGGATACCACTACCTGCACCCACGTCGAGCAGCTTACCGTTCGGTTTGATCCGTTGGATCTGCTGCATCACCTTGCGTTCTTGCAAGAGGCGTTGTTCCCGACCTTCCTCGTATTGATCATCTTCCATGGACTCATAGAACTCGATCACATCGGTGAGGTAAGGGCATTGCTTGAAGCTGCAGTTCTGGCATTCGTAGATCGCAGCGGTCTTGCCGTAATCGCTGTTGGTGATGAGGAAGTTCTCGCTCCCCAAGTTACCGTCGATCTGTGACGGTCGCACCTCTTTCAGGTCGGTGTGATCACACACCCAACATTGTAACTTATCCTTTGCTGCTTCCACGTAATTCTAGGGTCAAATCGTTAAAAAATCGTCGGTTCTTGGTATCCACGATGATGGAATGCACCCCTGCATTGCGTGCGCACTCGCCATCGCGTTCTTCCCGATCACCGATGAAGACGCAAAACTCGGGCTTTACATCGTTCAATGCCAATAAGTATTGCAATCCTTTGGGATGGGGCTTGAAGGCATCTACTTCTGCTTGCGTGCTGTCTACTCCGCCATCCATCATCAGTTCCATCGCTTGCAGCTTTCGCTCATAGGGATAATCAGAGTATACCTGGGCGCTTATACCTTGTTCTTTCAAAGCTTCCAAGAAAGTATCGACACCGGCAAAACGGTAGCGTTTGAGCAGTGGTAGCGGAATTTCAAGCATCCATCGGGTTACGATGGCTTCTACCCGCTCCGCGGATATACCGGTTTCTTGCGCCGTCCATTCATACTGCAAACGCTCGATGCCTCCTCCGGATTCACCGGCATGGGCTTCACGCTGCCTACGAAACGATTGCAACACCTTCAACTCCCGGGCAAACCAAGGCCTCACTCCGTAGTGAAGCAGCAGCTTACGGAGCATGTGTCTGCGGAGTCCTTCTTGATCGTACAAGGTTCCATCCACGTCAAACACCACCAGCTTGATCTGCCTCCAATCGATGGCGCTCACCTATTGCTTGGGTTTAAATGGATTACCTGGCTCGATGATGAGCTGAGAGAGTTTCTGGGTCATCGGACTGATGCCGACGTAGAAATAGAGCACCCCGATGATCGCGAACATGCCGCGCTTGTAGGATGAGTTGATCATTGACTTGAGTGAGTAACCGAAGTTCTCACCTCCGTTATCCATTTGATAGTACAAGGCCGTGTAAGCCAGCCAGGACACTAAAATGGCGATCAACAAATGATAGTGCTGCTTGTGAATGGTCCTGAAATTCGCCAGGATACCGATCGGGATAACGATCATCGCCACTCCATAGAATTGGGTATTGGTGATCACCCTCCAGATCAGATCTGTCATGCGATCGAACTTCTCCCCATCCCAGAAGAGATGGTCTACAAAAACACCGTCGTTGGTAATGCCTAGCGTGCCGCTGAGGTAAACCTGCCAGATCATGAATGCCGCACCTGATACAGCGCCGAAGATGATGAGTTCCTTCCACTTTTTTTCTTGATAGGCAAACAAGAGCAGAGAAAGACCGGTACCTGCGATGAAGACAATGCCGTCGCTTCGCGCCCACACGTTGAGTGCCATGAAGATGACCCCAAGCCAGAAATAGCGGTGGTCGCGTTTATCCATCCAGATGAAGATGGTGACCACTGCGGCTACTGCCAGGAAGGTGTGCGGCACATTTGACAGCGATAGAGCGCTCATGGCGATGTATTCTGTGGTGGTGATGAACAGCGTGGTGAACAAGGCTGCCATGGTGTGCTTCACGTAATTCAAGAGGAGGGCGTAGTACATCACTACGGTGGAGAGGATCAATAAGACTGTGGTGATCTTGGAAGAATCAAAGCCCATCAGGTAGGCATAGCCGAAGCCGCCGGGCACATAAAGCGGATAACCGCTTCGGATGGAATAGAACGGCAGGTCAGGGTCGAACATACTCCCATTCACCTTGCCTTCAATGGCGATCATCTTTCCAACAAAATCATAGCCCGCCACGCTGTCAAAGGAGATCGTTGGCCAGAACATGGCCTTGGCGATCACCACATAAAGCAGGTAGCCCAAGATGGACATCAGGAAGATCCAAGGCAGGTTGATGCTGAGGAAGCCGAACGACTTGGCCTTATTCCAATCCTGGATGCGAACCGCCTGGGGAAGTTGTTGCTTGTAGAAAAGCCACCCTCCCACGAAAGCGATGACCAAGAGTTGTGGAATGTAGAGGGATGTGAGCGTGATCGGGATGCCCAACAGGTCGTAGGGAAGCATCAGCAGGGTTACGAGTCCGTGGGCCAGCGGAAAGCTAAAACCGATCTTCTCCAACAGTCCGAATTTGGGCGAGATCAAGTTCATCAGACCAAAGCCACAGAGAAACAGTACGATCAAGTGGATCAAGGTCATTGGGCTTGGTTTTTTTCGCGTTCATTCATCGCCTTCAGTCCTTTTACGGTACGGGGCAGGACCTGGTAACGTGCTCGTTGTTGTTTGGGCACATCGTATTCCAAGTACTCGTATCCCCAGCCGTCTACGCATGCTACGTGCGTGTACTGATCAAACGAGGGAATCTCCTCCTTCTCTCGGTCATACACGAGTTTTCTGGGGTAGATGTGATAGGTTGACCACGTTTTATGCTGCACCGAATTCGAACGCTTCTTGGTGTAGAAGGCGCTCTTTTTGTCTTCTACATCCAGCACAGAATCTGGTGGCATGTAAATGATAGCTGTATCAGCCGTATTGTCTCGAATGAAGGTCAAGAACTGATGGTTGAAGCGGAAATAGGCTTGGTACTTTTGGTCGGTAGTAAGATCGGCGAATTTCTCCAACTTATTCAGGTTACCCTCAATGAAGCGTTCCTGTAGCCACTTGTAGCCCTTGACATTTCCTACCAAGTAATAGGTCAAGAAGAACAAAGCGATCAATACCAAGACATTCTTCAGAAAAGGGATCTCCATATCCGGATGCTTAGGCTTCTTAGCCTTAGCTGCTGTTTCTTTCGGGGTGGGTTTCGGAGCTTTCTTACGTGGTTTTTTCGCCATACGAAGCGTTCGGTGCAGGTTGTGACTTCAAATATAGAATTGTTCTTCAGCTAGCTTTACGGATGTGGGTGGGGATGTGTTGGGGTCGTCAGACAAAAGACAAAAGAGAAAAGACGAAACCTGCCTGCCGGCAGGCAGGGACGAAAGACACCTGTCCGCCTTAGGCGGACAAGCACGAATACCGCTGGAAAACAACATGGTATGAGTAAAAGACTTCATGACTATGCCTAAAATGGTTGATAACTTCGAATGTGCTGTTGGCTGTTAGCAGATAGCTATTAGCCTCTAGTTCTTCTTGTAGCTGTCATGCTGACTTGTGCGCCTCAGGCGCAGGTTTTTTCGCCAAGGGCGAAAAAAGTCTCGAAGCGCGGCAGCGGAATGATTCCAATTGCACTCTGTTCACTACTAGGGTCCTGTCGTTCTCGATACATCGTTCCGCTTTCAGCGGAACGATACTCGAACTGACAGTGAACGGTTTTGCCTAGCACCCAGCTCCTAGCCCCTCTTAAGACTTGTGACATACGACTTAAGCCCCCGGACAGCTGACAGCTGATAGCCGACAGCTATCTTTGACCCATGATCCCGAAGTTTGACTTGAAAAACGGTATAGACATCTCGATCCCCTATCGTACGGAGAAGGAGGCTACTTCAGCTTGGTATGTTGGTCCAATGGTGATCTCGCCGGTGGAGATGGGGGATTGGATTGGATCGGTTGTGAAAGGGAGTTCTGTGAATTTCCGTGACCTGACCTTGAACCCACATGGGAATGGTACGCACACAGAGTGTGTTGGACACATCGCTCCGGAAGTACATAGCGTTAATCAGCTGCTTAAGCGTTGGTTTTTCGATGCGCGATTGGTGAGCATTACGCCAACACAACGCGATGGTGATGCGGTGATTACATTACAACAGTTGCAAGCTTCATTGCAGGATGACTGTGCAGAAGCAGTGATCATCCGTACCCTTCCCAACAGCGATGAAAAGCTGTTCACCAACTACAGCAATACCAATCCAACCTACATGGAAGCCGAAGCAGCTGCTTGGCTCCGCGAACAGGGCGTGATGCATCTCCTGATTGATCTTCCATCCGTTGACCGAGAAGAAGACGGCGGTGCACTGGCGGCCCACAAGGCGTTTTGGAACTACCCCGAAGCGCCGCGGATGGAGGCGACCATTACTGAATTGATCTATGTTCCATCTGGTGTTGAAGATGGCCAATACCTGCTCAACCTGCAGGTGGCACCGATTGAAAATGACGCTTCTCCGAGTCGACCCGTACTTTATTCGGTATAACTGATCATTTCTTTGGCATAATTCGGGTTTGTGTAATACTTTTATCGGATAAACGTTACACCGACCAAACATTGTTACGATGGCCAGAGCAATAGACAAGACCGATTACAAGATCCTAAAGATCTTACAGGAGCGCGGAAGGATTTCCAACATCGACCTCAGCAAGGAGATCGGTCTTTCGCCTGCACCCACGCTTGAGCGGGTTAGAAAATTGGAGCGACTCCGCTACATCGAAGGCTACCATGCGGATGTGAATTTGAGCAAGCTTGGGATCACCATCAAGGCATTCATTCAAGTCACCTTGATCCACCAACAAGAGAACAACATCCACCGTTTCATCGAGGCCATCCATAAAATTCCTGAGGTGGTGGAATGCAACCAGGTTACCGGGGACTATGACTATCAACTGAAGGTTTACACCACAGAGATCGGCGCCTTGGATCGACTTATAACAGAACGCATCAGCAAGCTACCGGAAGTTGGGCAAATCAAATCGCACATCATCTTAAGTGAGATCAAACACTCCAGGGTTGCACCGATGTTGAACACCGACGATTGAACATGAACATCGAGGAGTTCAGGGAGTACTGCCTGTCTAAACCAGGCACATCAGAGTCCTTTCCTTTTGACAACAACACCCTTGTATTCAAGGTAATGGGAAAGATGTTCACCGCTTGTGATGTGGATGAATTCGTCAGCTTCAACGCCAAATGCAACCCAGAAAAAGCGATCGCATACCGAGAGAATTACAGCGGCATCCTACCAGGCTACCACATGAATAAAAAACACTGGAACACCATTGAGACCGACGGCAGCGTTTCCGATGACGTGATGCGCTACCTCATCAATCACAGCTACGAGTTGGTGGTTTCAAAACTTCCGAAACGCGACCGTGAAGCGTTGAAAAAAATCAGCTAACCTCCATCTTTCAAGCGGGCATTGAACCTTTCTTTGCGTACAAATCCAACGCTATGAAATCGGTCATCTCCTACGTTGTTAGAGCATTCATTCGCGGCCTGATCTTCTTGGTTCCGACAGCAGCCACGATCTACGTGATCATCGAAATCTTCATCATCATTGATGGGATCATCCCGTATGAGATCCCTGGGCTTGGACTGTTGACATTGCTCGGCGCAATTACCGTTTTTGGCGTTTTTACCGGCACGGTGCTCGCACAGCCTTTTGTTTATTGGGGCAATCAGATCTTGAAGAGTGCACCATTGGTACAAACGATCTACTCAGCGATCAAGGATTTGGTTTCGGCCTTCGTGGGTACGCAGAAGAAGTTTGACCAACCCGTGCTGGTGAAGATGTACGAGCAAGCCGAAGTTCAAAAGCTGGGCTTCATGACCGGTTCAGACCTTCAAGAGATCGGGATCAATGAGGGCAAGGTGGCGGTGTATCTACCCCACAGTTATGCGTTCTCGGGGAACCTATTCATCGTTCCGGCAGAAAATGTGACCCCCATCGATGCCAAGCCTGCGGATGTGATGAAGTTCATTGTATCCGGAGGAGTGACCAAGGTGAACGAGCTGCAGAAAAAATGAAGGTCGCCGAGCACCTGAAGCATTACATCTCCCTACACCTGGTCGTTTTCATGTGGGGATTCACTGGCATTCTCGGCCGACTGATTTCCATCTCTTCCACAAGTATCGTTTGGTATCGTATGAGCATTGCCTTGATCGGATTGTTGGTATTCATGGTACTAACAAAGCGGTCGTTCCAAACCTCTGCAATGAATCGACTCAAGTACCTTGGGACAGGGGTGATCACCGCCGGACATTGGATCTTCTTCTTTGAGGCGCTCAAGGTCTCAAACGTTTCCATCACCCTTACAACCTTAGCCTCCACTTCCCTCTTTGTGGCCTTCATCGAACCCTTCTTCTTCAAGCGAAGGATCATCGCTTATGAAGTGCTGCTCGGCGTCGGTACGTTGGCTGGATTGGGCATCATCTTTCAAGCGGAGACCGCTTACACCTTAGGCATTGCTTATGCCTTGATCGCCGCTGTTTTGGCTGCCTTGTTTGGTACCTTGAACGGCGTTTTCGTGAAGAACGACCGTCCGACCTTGATCACCGCCCACGAGATGCTAGGCGGTGTTGTTGGGATCAGCATCTACTACCTCTTTACCGGTGGCTTCAACCACTTTGCACTACCTACACCCATGGATTGGCTTTGGTTGCTCATACTCGGTCTGCTGTGCACCAGTCTGGCCTTTGTGGTGAGCATTGAGGTAATGAAGGTCTTGAGTCCGTTCACGGTCAGTATGTCCATCAACATGGAACCGATCTATGCGATCGTTTTTGCTTTATTGATCTTTAAGGAAGACGAGTTCATGAGTCCGCTCTTCTACCAAGGTGCGGTGATTGTGATGAGCATGATCTTCTTAAACGGATACTTCAAGCGCAGAGCCCGGCTGAAGGGTGAGAAGGTGCCGGTGCATTAGCGGTTGAGAGGAAAGAGAAAAGACGAAAGAGAAAAGACGAAAGACTTTAGACGTTAGAGTGTTGTCCTTTGCGGATATAGTTAAACATCTTGCAGCGAACAGCTGATAGCCGACAGCTGACAGCCGATAGCCGATAGCTGATAGCTGATTCCTACTCATCCTAGAACAATCTTAAAGGCTTCATCGTTCTATTGCTATGAAGTGGACCACCATCCTTTTGATCTCTTTGGGCGTTTTAGCACTTGTTTTTATGGCGTTTCAATGGTATTCATCCCGCTCTACCGGGGAAACGGAGCAATATCCGTACACAGTAATCAAGTCGTACCCTGACTTTGAGATACGCAAATACGATGCTGCCTTATTCAGTTATGTGAACATGGAGCGACAGGCTTACCGGAATGCTTCAGGCAGCGGTTTTCGTGTATTGGCTGGCTACATTTTTGGCGGAAACGAGACAGAGGAAAAGATTGCTATGACCACCCCCGTTCGCATGGAAATGGGCGATAGCATGCGCATGGCATTTATGGTGCCTCAGTCGTACACCCTAGAGCAATTGCCTAAGCCGAACGATCAGCGCATTGGTTTTGAGCAAGAAGAAGAGCGGGTGGTAGCTGCGATCCGTTTTGGAGGATGGGCAGACGATGAGCGCATCGAAGAACACAAGCAAAAGCTGCTGCGAGCACTGGAGCGTGAAGGCATTCAAGCGAAAGGCAATATAGAATTTCTTGGCTACAATCCTCCCTACGAAATGGTGAATCGCCGGAATGAGGTGATCGTGGAAGTGGCGAGAGAATCGGCTGGGGCTTAGCTAGTGGCTATTCGCTATTGGCTGTTGGCTATTAGTAAGTCCTATTCAATTACAAGTCGCTGATAATGCACTTCTCCGTTGGATTGCACCTCGAGCACGTAAGTTCCGCTGGATACATCTAATTCGAGGTTGGTTGAAGCGTCTAGCCTTGTCGCATGTACCATCCTGCCCGCTAAATCCCTTAGTACCGCCATTCCACCTTCTTTGGACAAGCCTTGAATGGTGAAGCTTCCTTGGTTGGGGTTGGGAAATACCTGAATGGATTGGTTTTGCGCTTCTGCGATACTCAACGGATAGACCTCCACATCTCGACAAACGGAGCCGCATAAGTTGCCTTCGTCGAAGGTGCTCAGGCAAACCTCGTACACTCCCGGTGCATTGTAGTTGTAGGTCGGGTTTGCGAAGGTGCTGCTATTTCCATCACCAAATTCCCATTCCACGGAAGTCACGTTTCCCTCTGTGGTGGTATTACTGAAGCTGTATGCGTTGGTAGCTGGATCAAAGCTGTATTCAAACGAAGCATCACACGTAAGTTCAACGATCTCCACGGTTTCACAATAGGTGTCGGTGCAGAAAGGAAAAGGGTTCACAATGGTAAGGCACACATCGTACTCTCCCGCTTCATCGTAAGTATAGCTCGGATCGAAGCTCGGGAATCCGCCATCGCCATAATCCCAAAGGGCGGTGAGGTACAATCCGGTCGACTCATCTTCCATGTCGATGGTCAATCCATCCGTTTCATAGGAGAAATCGGCAGTACAAGCACCACCGCCGCCACCGCCGCCTACAGTAACGTCCATGCAATACTCATCGAAGCAAGCTCCACCGTTCGAATCTAGTACCAGCAGGCAAACTTCATATGTTCCGGCGCTGCTGTAAGTGTAAGTAGGGTTGTTTTGAAAACTTGTTCCAAGTTGATCTCCGAAATCCCAAAGCTGAGTATTATAGTTCCCAATGGATTGATTGGTAAACGCAACGGTGAGTCCCGCAATATCTGCTGCAAACTGAGCAACACAAACACCACCTCCACCGCCGCCTGTTGAGTCAACACTCACCGTCTTGCAGATACTGTCGCACAGCACTCCTTGCTCGTAAAGCGACAAGCAAGCGGTATAGCTTCCGGGCGTTGCGTACGTATGTGTTGGATCCAACTCACCCGTAGTGTTACCATCTCCAAACTCCCAGGACAAGGAATCGTAGGTTCCCAGCGAAAAGTCAATAAAATCAACGCTCAATCCGCTATCAAACCAATCAAAGTCGGCAGAACACGTAGCGTTCTCAGTGAACACCGTATCACAAAGGACATCAAAACAGCTTCCACCGAAGTCCTGAATGATCTGACAAGCGATGTACACTCCCTCCTCAGCATAAACATGGGTTGGATTACTGGTACCATTGCTTGTGTTCCCATCTCCGTAATCATAGGAGATGAAAGTGAACGCACCACTAGCAGTACTTGTAAAATCAACGGAAGCGCCGCTGGCAGAATAATTGAATCCAGCGGTGCATTGCGCACTCAAGGAGGCTGGCAAAGCAAAAAGGAGGAAGAGAAAGAGGATTTGGTGGTAGGCAGGAGTTCGCATGGATGGTAGTATGGGGTTTGTTTCTACTAAACGAAAACAAAGAAACATAGGTTGGCGTTACATGCATCGATAATAAAGAAAATCTTTTGGTATCCTGAGGAGAGCAAGGACCCACCACAAACCACTTACTTTTGCGCTATGCAGCCTGAGACCAAACCACACACAGAGAAGCAGTACAGCAACAGCTTAACCGCTTATCACCGATTCGAGACGAGAGAAGTGCACATCGGCGACCTCGCCATGGGAGGTAAGAACCCAATCCGGGTGCAAAGCATGACCACCACAGACACCATGGATACAGAAGCTACGGTTGCTCAAAGCGTTCGTATGATCGATGCGGGCTGTGAGTTGGTGCGCATCACCGCCCCGAGCAAGAAGGATGCAGAGAATTTGGCAGCTATACGCGATGCGCTGCACGCTAAAGGGTATAGCACTCCTCTTGTAGCTGACATTCATTTCACACCAAACGCTGCTGAAATTGCGGCCAAGATTGTAGAGAAGGTTCGTGTGAACCCGGGAAATTACGCCGACAAGAAGAAATTTGAGCACATCGAGTACAACGATGAGACCTATCAAGCAGAACTCGACCGGATCCGCGAACGCTTTACACCGCTTGTAAAGATCTGCAAAGAACACGGCACCGCGATGCGCATTGGAACCAACCACGGATCCTTGAGCGACCGGATCTTAAGCCGATACGGCGACACTCCCTTGGGCATGGTAGAGAGTGCGATGGAGTTCTTGCATATCTGTAGAGACAACGAATTCCACAACATCGTACTCTCGATGAAGGCGAGCAACACGCAGGTGATGGTACAGGCTTACCGTTTGTTGGTGCATCGTATGATGCAGGAAGGAATGAACTATCCCTTGCACCTAGGTGTAACCGAAGCGGGCGAAGGGGAAGATGGACGGATCAAGTCGGCCGTTGGAATCGGCACCTTGTTGGAAGATGGCTTGGGCGACACCATCCGCGTTTCACTTACCGAGGAGCCGGAGTTTGAAATCCCCGTAGCGCAAGTTTTAGCCGACCGATACAAAAACCGAGCAGGTCACGACCCAATTCCTGAACTGACCTCCTATCCGATCGATCCATTTGCATACCAACGTAGAGCTACCCGACAGGTGGTTAACATCGGCGACCATGAAGTGCCGCGGATCATTCATGATTTTTCCCATCAATCAGAGATCAAGCCAGCGAATTTTCATGCGGTTGGATACAACTACTCTGTCCCGTTAGACAAGTGGAACATCGCTGATCAAGCATGTGACTTCGTTTACATCGGCCAGCACCAGATCGGTTTTGAGATCCCTGGCACGCTGGGTTTGATCCAAGATGCCGCGGTTTGGCAAAAGAAGGATCGGCATTATCCCGTATTCGCTGCTAACGACTACATCAGCTCGACGAAGGCATCGGATGAACTGAACTTTGTAGAAGCCAATCTGAAAGGGCTATCTGAAGTACTGGTAGAAAAGCTCAAGCAAGATAAGACCGCAGTGCTCGTTCTGACCACATCGAACAAACACGGAATGGCGGAGCAACGTGCTGCATTCTTCCGTTTGATGGATGCTCAATGCGATGTACCGGTGATCATCAAACGTTCTTACGCCAACTTGGATGAGAACACCTTACAGCTTTACGCTAGTACCGATATGGGGGCGCTCCTGATCGACGGGCTAGGTGATGGCATTTGGATCGATGCTGAGCATTGTGGAAGCAAGAAGATGATCAACTCATTGAGTTTCGGTATTCTTCAAGCCACGCGCGTTCGGATTTCTAAAACGGAATATATTTCATGTCCATCTTGTGGACGTACGTTATTTGACCTCCAAGAGACCACAGCAAAGATCCGATCGAGAACGAGTCACCTGAAAGGGGTTAAGATCGGCATCATGGGCTGTATCGTGAACGGACCGGGTGAGATGGCCGATGCAGATTACGGATACGTTGGCACAGGCCCGGGAAAGATCACGCTGTACAAGGAAAAAGAAGTGGTGAAGCGCAATGTACCAGAGGCGGAGGCGGTAGATGAATTGATCGCCTTGATCGCATCACATGGTGATTGGGTGGAGCCAGTGTGATTACAGGTACTAGGTACTAGGAAAGGAACTGCTTTGGGGGCTTCTTGTTTTGAGGTTTGTTCGATCGTTGGATTTAGCTCGCTCTCTCCCGATAGCTATCGGGACTCACCCTCATTTTGTTAATCCGCTGCCGCGGATTGAGCCAGCTTTCTCCGTGAAGGGAACCTCAAAAGCATGAGCCGGTGTCCGGCTCTGGGTCTTTTTTATTCTGAATGCTTACGAGCTAGCTCGACGCTTGTGTCTCTCCCTTCACTTCTTGTTCTGGGTTAATCCGCCTCCGCGGATTGAGCCAGCTTTCTCCGTGAAGGGAACCTCAAAAGCATGAGCCGGTGTCCGGCTCTGGGTCTTTTTTATTCTGAATGCTTACGAGCTAGCTCGACGCATTCTGTCTCCCCCTTCACTTCTTGTTCTGGGTTAATCCGCTGCCGCGGATTGAGCCAGCTTTCTCCGTGAAGGGAACCTCAAAAGCCTGAGCCGGTGTCCGGCTCTGGGTCTTTTTTATTCCGAATGCTTACGAGCTAGCTCGACGCATTCGGAATAAAAAAGCCCTTTCCGCTGTCGCGGAAAAGGCTTTTTCAGTCATCGAGTGAGGCATACTGGGTTCGAACCAGTGACCTCTGCCCTGTCAAGGCAGCGCTCTGAACCAGCTGAGCTAATACCTCCTGTTGGGTGCGAATATTGGATTTTTTCAGGTTTTGTAGGGTGCGAATTTTTATCGGGATGCAGAATAGCTAGTACTAGCTATTGCACCAGCGTTATTGATACTCGACCTTTACTCTTCGTTTGGCTAGCATAATAGACTTAAGAAGCCTTGTGACTGATTGAGGTCATACCAGATGAGGATATCCCAGTAAGACCGGGATATTTTTTTGTCCCTATTCTTCGTCTCTAGGCACTGCAATCAAATCGATCTGTGCCTTACGCACTAGGTCATTCAAACTCCTCAAGTCCGACTCCTTCATGGTGTACCATAGCGTGAGTTGTTCATCGATCTGCTGGGTGATGGAATCGGCCACCGCGATGGCTTGATCGGTTGGAGCAAAGCTGCCATAAGAGGCCTGGCTCTTCACCGCGGCTAGCTTATTGTTTAACCGTATCGGATAATTTAAGGGGTCTTGTCCACTTTGATTCTTGGTTTGGTACAGCGCCTCTTCAATGCTCTTCATAGACAAGCGCATGTGATCGATGAGCTGATCGATCGCCGGGTACTCCAAGCTATCAATCCTTTTCTCTAGGTCTTTCAACTGTTCGCGCACCGTTCTGATCTCCTTGATCGCTTTATGGGTCTCACTAAGCTTCTGATTGGTCTTTTGCACAAAGTTGAATTGTGCCTGGAGGTCAGCTTGTGAGGAGGTACTTCGCTGGTCGGCTAGGATGTTGAACGCCTGCTCAACCTTGTCTCGCCCATTGCTCAATACCGCTCTGTATTCACCCGGCACTGCTCTAGGTCCGTTCAAATTAGCGGCCCATAAGATCATACCGGGAAACCCTTCTGCCTTTGGATAATACATGTCCCACAAAAAAACATTGCTCCCCTTTTCAACTCGCAAAGAATCCCGTTTCTCATTCGGCATAGAGCTAAATGTACGGATGGTATCTCCAGTCGAATCCAAAACACTGAGCGTAACAGTATCCTTCTGCCCAGGCTCATCTTTTAGGTGAAAATAAAAGCCCACACCGTTGTGGTGATTCTGTCCGGCCCGCTTTGGTGGCTTCAGTCGACCATTAAAGCCACCGAGGCGGTAAGCGTCAATCGGCGCAAATAAGTGCAGGTCTTTTTCCATAACCTCCTCAGTGAGCTGGTGAAACACGGTCAGGTCATCCAAGATGTAGACCCCTCTGCCTTGGGTAGCAGCAATCAGGTTCTTGTTTTTGACCACCATATCAGTGATAGGAACGATGGGCAGGTTCAGCTGCATGCTGCTCCAATGCATACCATCATCAAAGGATATGAAGGCACCTTCACCATGCATGGCTACCAGATCTGGGTGGCTCTACCACCAGCGCTGGAGGATATGGAGCCCCGCTTCGCCTTCTATTCTAAAGAAAGCCTGCCGCATTGGACCTCAGATCACGTGCACTATGTTCTGGTGGCAGGAAATGCCTTTGGCAGAACTGCTCCTCTTCAAGGGTATTCGCCACTGTTCATGGTAGACATTCACGCAGAGAAGGAAGTGAAAATCGATCTAAGTGGACAGCTAGAAGGAGAGGTAGCCTTCGTGATTGTTGAGGGTGCGATCAGTGAACACGGTGAGCGCGTTGAAGCCGGACAAATGTTGATCAGCAAGACCAACGAACAATGCAGCATTGCACTGGATGCCGGAACCCAGCTGCTCCTATTCGGGGGTGCACCGCTGGAGCAAGAGCACTTCCTACTTTGGAATTTCGTCTCACACAGCAAGCAGAAATTACAAGCAGCGGCGGAGCAGTGGATGGCGAAGGCGTTTCCGAAGGTACCGGGGGATGACACCTACATCCCACTACCAGGGCGCTTACGATCGTACAAGGCCTAGTCTCAGAACATAGGGTTTGAGATCGTGTTACATAGCAAACCCTTGCCGTATGTTCGCCACTTTTCATCGAGATGACTTTCCGCTTATCGAGATCCGGTTTACCGGTGAGAAGGAAACCGACGAGAACTTTCAGGCATACTTGCGAGGGTTAGAGGAGAACTATGAACGAAAAGAAAGGGTCAGCCTCATCTTTGATGCATCAAAAGCACTTCCGCTCAACCCGACCTATCAACTGAAACAAGCAAAGTGGATGAAGCAGCACGAAGGCTTGATCCAACAATACTGCGTTGGGGTAGCCTACGTGATTCCAGGAACATTGCTACGCAACACCTTGAAACTGATCTTCAAACTGCAGTCTAGTCCAACCACTTTCAAGGTATTCAGCAAGCATTCAGACGCCCGAGCCTGGGCTAGAGGTTTGCTTGTAAGCGCCTGATTGCCATCTTGACTTCCACATTTCTGAGGCTGCCTAGATTTGAATTGGCGCAACAAAAAGGAAGAAGTCCTAATTTGCGCTCCATGCAACAAAAGACCCTCTTTGGCCACCCGATCGGCCTATTCATCCTGTTCTTCACCGAACTCTGGGAACGATTCTCCTTTTACGGCATGCGCGCCATTTTGGTGCTTTATCTCACCGCTGCAGCCACGGGTGATAATCCAGGCTTAGGTTGGGATAATGCATCAGCACTGGAGCTGTATGGAACCTATACCATGTTCGTGTACCTGATGAGTATACCCGGCGGCATCTTGGCTGACCGGTGGTTGGGACAAAAGAAATCGGTCATGCTTGGAGGCTTGCTGATCATTTTGGGTCAATTCGTGCTGGCCATAGACTCCATTACAGCCTTCTACACGGGTTTAGTCCTGATTATTTCCGGCGTAGGTGCGTTAAAGCCGAATATCAGCACTATGGTTGGAGGCTTGTATCGGGCGGGAGATATTCGAAGGGATTCCGGCTTTACGATCTTCTATATTGGCATCAACATTGGCGCCTTCTCTGCCCCACTTCTGGTGGGGTACTTTGGGGAGGTGATCGATTGGCATTTAGGTTTCAGTTTAGCCGGATTCGGTATGATCCTCGGGCAGATCGTTTACGTGTGGGGCGGAAAATACCTCCAAGGGATTGGTGAGTCGCCGAAGCGGTCTGCAGAACACAAGGAAGTGATGGCGAAGCCGCTCTCCAAGATCGAAAAGGAGAGAATGGTGGTGCTGTTGCTTTCCTTCTTGATCATGATTGTTTTTTGGGCCGCCTATGAACAAGCAGGTGGATTCATGAATCTGTATGCCAAGCAGGTGGTTGACCGGGAAGTGTTTGGCTATGAGATCCCAGCGAGTTTCTTACAATCGCTCCATGCGTTCTATGTGATCATTCTTGGTGTTCCGATGGCCGCTTTCTGGTTATGGTGGAAGCGAAAAGGATACGAAGCATCTGCCATCTTCAAAATGGGATTTGGAACCATCGTGATGGGACTCGGATTCATGGCCTTGGTGGGCGCAGCCTATGAAGTGAGTGTCATGGCCTTGGAAAAAGCCAGTTTATACTGGTTGTTGCTCTCCTATTTACTACATGTTGTGGGTGAATTGAGTAGTTCGCCCGTGGCGCTATCCTTCATCACAAAGCTAGCTCCGGCTAAGTACGCCAGCTTCTCCATGGGTGCCTACTTTGCGGTAACCGGCTTGGGTAATAAACTAGCAGGGATCATTGGTGAGCAAGCCGAGAAGAGTGGTCCACTCGAAGTATTCCTAGGGGTAAGTATCTTCTGTTTCCTATTTGGGGCGCTGCTTCTGGTCTTTGTTAAACGACTGAAGCTGTTGACGCATGGAGCCGAGGAAGACACCGATGAATGATCAAATACCCGCTATTACTTGATCGCAAGAAGATCCACCACGGGCTTTCTGCTTCTATCCGCTCGATAGATGCCCCAGTGCTTTTCAGGCTCTAAAGGATCGTTGCTGCCTTTCCAATTCTCATCAAAAGCTTCAAACAGAAAGCAGAGGATGTCCTCCTCTCTGCTCCAGTCAAGCAGTTCTCGCACATACCTATTCTGTAGTTCAAGGTTGGCGTTATGAGGATCTATTCCTCTTCCGTCGGATGCGGTTGTCCAGCCAGCTTCGGTGATGACCACGGTCTTCTCCGGATAGCGATTGGCCACATCCCAATAGTTCTTCTTGGTGTAGGCCATTGCTTCATCGATGCCCTTGTACTCCCACACCGGATAGGTGTGGATGGAGATAAAGTCCAACACCTCCACCAAAGGTGCTAGCGTATCCAACCAAGGCACGAAGTTCTCACAGAAGGTCACCGGCTTGTCGGTATGCTGCTTGACGTATTCAGCCATCTCCACCATGCGTTCGGTTGGGATCAGGTGATCTGTCCATTCTACGGTTGCTTCATTCCCGATACTCACGGAAAAAACACAGTCGGAATAGCGCTGAGCCATTTTAACCAAAGCGCGCATACGTTCATCATTATGTGCTCGATTGGCTTGCAGCTGCTCTGGGGTATATTCAGCGCCCCACGGACAATTGGGATTGCTCACTTCTGCCGCCACATAGGCTCCGAGCATCACCTCAAAATCCATATTCTCTTTCTCGATCACTTCAAACACCAATTCTGCATGCTCATCACAGTCGTAGAGCCTCAGGTAGTTCCAATCATGCTGAAGGATGCGCAGGTCTTCACGGATTTCTTCGTAGCTTGGAAAGATCCCAAGGTCTGGACTCTGGCCATCACGAAAACCTGAATAGCATATAGCTGGTGCATACGGAAACATAGGCAGCGTTTTTAGAATTTGAATTGTTCGTTCTTATCCCAGATTCCCCAATAGGCGCCAACATCGCCTTCTGCACCTACTTTCCAGTCCTCATCAAAGGAGGTGAAGTAGAACATTTCGATAGCCTCTTCGTGCGACCATTTTTGGCATTCGATGAAGTAATGTTTGGCGTTCTCCTGAGAAGGAACTGCACCATGGAAAGCTTGTCCTCGACTGGGCCAACCCGTCTCGGTGATGATCACTTTTTTACCCTGCGCGGCTTGTGAGGCTCGCCGGTACATATCCTTCATGTACAAGATCGAGTATTCAAAGGCACAGCCTTCCCAGAAGGGATAGCAGTTGCTGAGGATCACATCACTGTGATCGACCAAGGCGGGACGGTTCTCGAATTCATAATAGGCATCTACATAGCCGATGGGAACATGGGGCAGCGATTGCTTGACGCGACGCATCAGTTGCAGCAACTCCTCTTCCTCCAGCTCTTCACGATAAAGCACCTCATTGCCCACCGCAGCAATATCCACAAACCCGCGATTGGCCAAGTCGATCAGTGCTTGAATTTCCTCTTCGTTCTTCTCATGATCATCGCTGATCCAAGCACCAACGAGGGTCTTCAAACCCATCTCCTTCGCAACAATCGGAATCCATTCATTGCCTTCCGTGCAAGAAAAGGAGCGTACCCATAAGGTATATGGAGCAATGATCTTCATCCGCGCCCGCACTTGCTCTTCGGTGATCACATCACCCGGAGCTTGGCCTTGTCCATACGGGCTGAAGCCCAATCCATGCATGCCGTGATCGAGGGTTTCCTTGAAGTTCAAAGACTTCTTATTGAGATGTTTACTTGTTGCCAAGCTTAACACCCGGTCTACTCTGTAGCTCATTACTTTAAAGAATATCTGAAGCAAACATAATGCTAAACGGCTTTGCTTATGGTATTTTTTACTATATGTTTTTGGAAGCACCAAACATCACCTGTGAAAGGTCAGCGTTTGCTGGTGAGGTATGAGGTATGCGACACATCGGTCTTTTTTTTGCACTCGAGCGAGTTCCTCGTCCTCTGATTACTCGGCGCTCCCGCGCCTCGTGATCCCTTTTCCCCGAGAAGTGGATTCCAAAGCCTGAGCCGATGCGCGGCTCATAGGGCTTTTTTTTTGCACTCGCACTCGAGCTAGCTCGGTGCGGTGCATAAAAAAAAGCCCTGCCGCTTTGCGGCAAGGCTTTGATCATCTAGTGGGAGCTGAGGGATTCGAACCCCCGACCCCCTCGGTGTAAACGAGGTGCTCTGAACCAACTGAGCTAAGCTCCCTTCAAAAGGTTTCCCTCAAAAAGGGGCGCAAATATACACGAAAGTTTATTCGACACAATATTTTTTCATTGGGCTATGCTTCTTTCTTGATCTTGAGGATCCAGCTGTCTTTGGTGAGCTTTACTTCCTTCAATTTGATCACCTGTACCTTGCCTACGGTGAGCTTCTCGTTTTGGGTGCTTATTCCTTCTCCGTGAACCATCACGCAGGTACAGTCTTCTGGAATCTCGAAGACCTCTCCTTCTTTCATGGCGTGGAGTTCACCCTCTGCCCCCATGCTGCGTAGTTGTCGCTTGTCTACCCGCTTAAATTCCTCTTGTTTCTCTAGCGCCCGAAGTGCTACACGCTCTTGGGCATGTCTCCACAATACGGCTTCGAAATCAGGATACTGCTGAACTACACGCTCTAGGTTTCCTGCCGTCAGGTAAAGAGCCGTTACTGGCGTCTCCGCAAGTATTGTCGTTGTACTACTGCCCTTGGTTAAGTACAGGATCTCACCGATGCCATCGCCCTTGCCCAACGCTTCGATGGTCTTCTTACCATCCTTGATCAGTGCATTCCCTCTTGCGATGATGTACAGTCCGTCTGATGAGGTCATGTTCTTTGCAATGCGCTGACCATTGGAATAGATGCGCGTAGAACACAGCTCAGCCAACAACTTCTGCCCTCCCTTCGGAAAGTCTTGTAGCCATGGAATGGACTTGACCAACTCCTTGGTTTCTGGCAGCTCGATGCTCGGAGGCTTCTCCATCAGCTTCTTCATGCGCGCTTCAATATCGCTGGTGAGTCGGCCGACCTCGGAATTATTCAACCTTCCCTTGCCCTTGAGACGCTCTACGGTATGCAACTCATAATTCAAGACCGATCGTATGGCCTGCCGGGTTGCAATGGAGCGATAGATCTCCGGATAGGTATTCCTCAGGTTTCGAATGAAGGTTTGTCCGGAGATGATGTTCTCATTGATCTCCTGCTCGATCTTTTCTAGGTTCGGACGTTCTTCTTCGCCCTCTCCACGATACATGCTTTCCAAGAGCTTCAAGCAGTCTTCTTGTGCCTTCACAAAACCAACCGCACAATCGTAACTTACAGCCAAGCGGTTGAAGAAACTGTTGCTGGTGATCTTACCTATGATCGGGTAAGACTGCATGGTGCTCAACCACTTCGGCGGCTTCCAGAGCTCTTCCAGGTCTTTTCGTTCAGACAAGGAGATCTCACCTTTGATATCTAATATCTCATTCACGGTATCTGTAAGCGTTCGCACCGCATCAGCACCCAACATGCCTTCCTTGAACTGGCGCCAGTAGCTGCTTTTTTCCTTCTCAAGGATACGGGTTCGATGCTCCGCCATCTTTGCCACCGCCAGTTTACTCTCATCCATGTCTTCAATCAAACCGATCTCTTTGGGGAGGTACTCTGAAACCGTACTCCAGTTCGCTCTGCGCAGATGGCGATCGGCTTTCAATTTCTGAACGTGTGATTCAGCACTGCTGCACATGTATTGACTCGAAGACTTGATCATCAACGCCTTGGCTGGTGGAATATCGAGCAAGCCGAGTTTTTGAATGAGCAGCTTGATGGTAGTGGCATTCACCAACAAGGTCAAGGTCACTGTACCCGCGATCAAGAACAAGAACTGGTCTTTGATCTTAGTGGCATGCTCCGGTGTGATTCCCATGGAATCTGCCATCACATTGGAATCCACACCCGCCACGATCAGCGCCAATGCCAAACCGATCGCACCACGCAAGGCACCGTACCATACGACGATCGCATCTTTCACCGGAAGTCCGTACCCTGCATTCTTCATGAAGGGATAATGGGTCACCATCACAATGGCCCGTGTTACGTGAATTCCGACGTAGATCAAGAGCAACATCAGGAAGTCATTTGCGGTGAACTCCGTACGTTCAGCAATCACGAATCCCACGATCAAGAAGATCAAACAGTTGGCGATGAAACCGGCCAATTCCCAAAACTCGTGCATGAAGTGCTCTACCTGCGGTGAGATACTGGATCGACCAAAACCTCCGATCATCAACCCAAGGGCTACAAGGGCTAGTACACCGGATACGTGCATGAAGTGTTCCGCAATATAAAACGTGATGTAGGCAGCCGCTACCACCACGGAGATCTCCACCATGGCATCATTAAATACGCCTTTGATCCATCGTAAAACAATGAAACCGATGATCAATCCTGTTCCCACACCACCGAGGGCTACCCTCAAGAATTCCAGTATTCCATTGGTATCGGATGCCTCGCCAGAGATGCCCAAGAAAAACACCATGAACAGCACGATCGCCGTACCGTCGTTCAGCAACGACTCACCTTCAATCAGTGTACCGAGCTTTTTACTCGCTCCGAGCTCTTTCAGCAGCGCTACAACAGCCACAGGATCCGTAGCACTGATCACCGAACCGAACATGAAGGCCAAGCCCCAGTTCGCCCAGCCTTCCAAACCTATATCGAAGACATCAATAGCATAGACCATTCCTCCAGACAACACCATGGCCATGAGTATACCGGGCACGGCTAAAATCACAGAGTTAGCAGCAGACTTTTTAAAGGTGTGCAAGTCCATTGCGAAGGCCGCCTCGAAAATCAAGATCGGCAGAAAGACAAAGAACAACATGTGTGGATCAATGTGTGCGGCCCATATAAAGGAGTCATGAATGACGCTCACATCAACGCTCCCCCATTGGATGAAAAGCCCCATCCGATTCAGCACACCCAATATGATTCCAATAATGAGCAGAAGCGCCGTAAAGGGCACCGGAATACGTTTCAGGAAATGCCGGGTAGCTGCACCGATGAAAACAGCTAGAATGATAAAGAACAGGGGGTTGGTGTCTGGTCCATGATGAACACCCTCCTCCTCATGGGAGCCATGCTCCTCGTGCTCCAAATGCTCAGCACCGTTTGCTGACGCATGGTCATCATGATCCTGGTGTTCTGGTCCTTCTACGGCACCATAACGCGTTACATCTGATGCATCTATTGGATAGTGAGCCGACTGTACATCATCAGCAAAAAAGATCAATACAAGCGCAGTAAGCAGACAGATCAATCCGAAGGATCGCAGGCTTCGATTCGACATTGCATTAGGCTTAAATTAGGCTTAGTGCGCCCAAAATATTGATTTTGTCGAGGAAACCTACTATCCCATCGAAGCAAGGATGAATTTTTTTATCACGACTGGAAAGTGCTTCAGTTCAAGCGCCCTCACCTTCGCCTCAATATCCGATGCGCTGTCATTCGCTTCCACCGATGTCTCAAACTGTGCCACGATCGCACCTTCATCATACGCTTCACTGACCTGATGTATGGTGATGCCACTCACCTTCTCACCCGCGGCCTTTACCGCTTCATGAACGTGATGTCCCCACATTCCTTTCCCACCAAATTTTGGGAGCAAAGCCGGGTGAATGTTGAGCATTCGTCCATTGAATGCACGCACCAAGAACGGTGGGATCAGGCGCAGCCATCCCGCGAGCACGATAAAGTCGATCTCATAAGCCTCTAAGAGCGCCAACAACACCTCTTCGTCGGCCATGACATCCTTGTCTACAACTACTGAAACAACGCCATGCCCATCTGCCACATCAAGCACTCCAGCACCGTGTTTTGAACTCACCACTAGTGTAACATCCGCCACTTCATCCGCTTTAAAGAAACGAATGATGGCATCAGCATTGGTACCGGTACCCGAAGCAAAAACTGCGATCTTAACTCCCATGATGCATTGCGTAGAATTCGATTAACTTGGCGGCAAATGTAGCAAGCCATATGAGCAACTCAGAAGAATTCATTCCCTATCAAAAGCGAGATCAAACAGAGCAGGAAATGCTAGAACGGAGTAGTTCTTACTACCGCCTCATGAACGAACGCAGAAGCATACGGATGTTCTCAGACCGAGATGTGCCGTTTGAAGTGATCGAGTACATTGTAAAGACTGCGGGAACAGCCCCCTCAGGTGCCCACAAACAGCCCTGGACCTTCTGCATCGTGCGGTCGACCGATTTAAAAGCTAAGATTCGGCAGGCCGCAGAAGAGGAAGAGTATAAAAGCTACAACGGCCGAATGAGTGAAACCTGGCTGAAAGACCTCGAACCCTTCGGAACCAATTGGCAAAAGCCATTCTTGGAGACCGTACCATGGATCATCGTCGTTTTTAAGCGTGCTTACGAATTGGAAGAAGGCAACAAACACCAGAATTATTTCGTGAATGAGTCGGTTGGCATCGCATGTGGAATGCTAATCAGCGCGATACATCATGTTGGATTAGCCACCTTAACGCATACACCGAGCCCCATGAATTTTCTCACGCAACTGCTTGAGCGCCCGGAGAATGAAAGGCCCTATTTACTCTTACCAGTGGGGTATCCAGCAGACGATGCCAAGGTTCCTGATCTAGCAAGAAAAGGCTTCGACGAGATCGCAGTAGTGTACGATTGACATTCTATTTGGTAGTATCAACCTAAAAGATATTTCTTTGCAGTCTCAAAAAGCACATTTAAAATCAAGCATTATGGCTGATATCAAAGAAAGAGTAGTAGCTATCATCGTTGATAAGCTCGGAGTAGACGAAGGAGAAGTTAATCCAGAGGCAAGCTTTACAAATGACCTCGGAGCGGATTCTTTGGATACCGTAGAATTGATCATGGAATTCGAAAAGGAATTCAACATTGCTATTCCAGACGATCAGGCGGAGAACATCGCTACTGTTGGTGAAGCAATCAAGTACATCGAGGAGCACATCTCCTAAGAAATTCCTAAAACTTTAGATATGTCGTTGAAGCGGGTAGTGGTAACCGGTATTGGAGCACTCACGCCAATTGGGAATAATGCCCAGGCTTATTGGGATGCCCTATTGAAAGGTGTAAGTGGTGCGGCACCCATCACCCGCTTTGACGCTTCTAATTTTAAGACCCAGTTCGCTTGCGAGGTGAAGGGCTTGAACCTCGATGATCATTTTGATCGTAAGGAAGGCCGTAAGCTCGACCTCTTCAGCAAGTTTGCAATGATTGTGGCAGATGAAGCCATCAATGATGCAGGCTTGAATGCGGATAAGATGAACGTTGATCGAATCGGCGTCATCTGGGGCTCAGGGATCGGAGGAATCATGACCTTCCAGGATGAAGTCAAAGGTTTTGTGGAAGGAGGAGGAAACCCTCGTTTTAACCCTTTCTTCATTCCAAAAATGATTTCAGATATCGCGGCAGGGCATATTTCAATCAAATATGGCTTTCGCGGACCTAACTTCAGCCTGGTCAGCGCTTGCGCTACCAGTACGAACTCTATGATCGACGCATACAACTATATCCGATTGGGTAAGGCGGATGTGATCGTAACGGGAGGTTCTGAAGCAGCGGTCAATGAATCAGGCATCGGCGGATTTAACGCCATGCATGCACTCTCCACTAGAAATGACGATCCAGCCACAGCTTCTCGTCCATTCGATAAAGACCGCGATGGTTTTGTGATGGGCGAAGGTGCAGGTGCGCTTATTTTAGAAGAGTACGAACACGCAAAGGCACGGGGTGCCAAGATCTACGCAGAAATTGCAGGCGGTGGACTGTCTGCAGACGCTCACCACATCACAGCTCCTCATCCAGAAGGATTTGGCGCGTTGAACGTGATGCGGTCGGCTATGGAAGATGACCCAGGTTTGAAGCCGGAGGACTTTGATTATATCAATGTTCACGGCACCAGTACACCATTGGGTGATGTTGCAGAGTTGAAGGCGATACGCGGAGTCTTTGGTGACCATGCTGAAAAGCTCAACATCAGTTCAACCAAGTCAATGACCGGTCACCTATTGGGTGCTGCCGGAGCCATTGAAGGTATCGCCACCTTGCTGGCGGTAAAGAACGATATTGTACCACCTACCATCAACCACTTCACGGATGATGAAGAAATAGACCCCAAGTTAAACCTTACGTTCCACACGGCTCAAGAACGCACGGTGAATGTGGCCCTCAGCAACACCTTCGGGTTTGGTGGACACAACGCCTCCGTGATCTTTAAGAAGTGTGAGGGCTAATAACACAGCCAGCCTTCTTTTCGTTTTTTAAATCATATTCCCCCAGGCAGAAGCAGCTCAAGCAATACCTGCAATTGAAGTGGGGTGTACAACCGCGCGAAATCGCTTGGTATGAAAAAGCGCTTCGGCACAAGTCGGTCATCGGTTCTGGAAAGTATGAACATTTGGATTGCAACGAGCGCCTTGAATTGCTTGGCGATGCGGTGCTCGATACGGTGATCACCGAGTTCCTCTTCAAACGCTATCCAAGCTCCAATGAAGGAAGTCTTACAAAACTGCGTTCACGCATCGTTAACCGAGGAACCCTAGGCGATGTGGGCAAAGCATCTAAGCTGCACAAGGTAATAGAAGCCCGTATCGGTAACGAAGATTCCATGGACAAGATCGTAGGCAACGCACTGGAAGCCTGGTTGGGAGCGATCTACATCGATCGAGGTTTCAAGGTGGCCAAAAAGAGCATCGAAGGCTACCTCATCCCGAAGTACCTAGACATCGACATGATCGTTAAGCAGTCCTATGACTTCAAGAGCAAGTTGATCGAATGGGCGCAACGAGAAAAAAAGAAGATCAACTTCAATACCTCCAACAATACAGACGATGACCAGTGCTTTAGCTGTGCGGTAGTGGTCAATGAAGTACTGCTTGCTACGGCAAAAGAAAAGTCGAAGAAAAAAGCTGAACAAAAAGCCTCTGAGCTGGCATGTGAACAGCTCATGCTTTAATCTTGCCCCATGACTAAGCACCGACTGCAATTTGATGACGGTTATGAGTACTTGGTCTTTGGTGTCAGTTGCCACTTGAAAGACTATCGTGTAGCTGGCATCTTGAATCTGGCCCTCGGCATGAATTTCGTTCGGAATACCATCGACCTTCCCGTGAAGGGTGGTAAACTCGATCGCTTCCCCTTCTTCTTGCACAAAGACCCGGATGTGCACTTGAAGTACATGTTACTGGATAACCAGAACGATGAAATCTATCTCATGGGAAACCTGAAGCAATACGACTTCTTCCTCTTCATCGAAGGTTACATTGAATTGTTTCCCTTGGAAGACTTCCAGGCACGTCTTCGCTCCATCGAGTCTTTCCAATTGGTATCAGAACTTGACCCGGATGCATTTGAACATATTCAGTATGCACTCTTTGAAGATTGAGTTGTTAATGACCCTACCTTTGGCCGTGAAGCTTACCCTATCTAATCCATACTTTTAACTCCCTCGAACCATGCTAAAGAACAAAACAAAAATCGTCGCAACCATCGGTCCGGCCTGCTCTTCCAAGGAGAAGTTGAAGGGTATGATCGATCACGGCATGACCGTTGCGCGACTCAACTTTTCGCATGGAAAACACAGCGATCACGAAGAAGTGATCCACCGCTTGCGTGCGTTAGACGGGGAGATGAAAAGCCACACCGCCATTCTCGCTGATCTCAGTGGTCCGAAACTCCGCGTAGGTGAGCTTGAATCAGCTGAAGTTGAACTTAAGAATGGAGCGGAGTTCAGGCTAACACCCGAAGAGGTGATCGGAAATGCCGAACGCGTCATGGTCAGCTACCCTCCCCTCTTGGAAGACGTGAAACCAGGGGAGTCGATCTTATTGGACGACGGAAAGCTGCACATCAAGGTACTTCGCATTGAAGGAAATGACGTAGTAGCTGAGGTGACCCAAGGTGGAATGCTAAAGCCACGCAAAGGTGTGAACTTGCCGGATACGAAGCTTTCACTGCCATGCTTGACCGATAAAGACAAAGAAGACCTTGATTTTGCACTCCAACACAACGTGAGTTGGGTGGCACTCTCATTCGTTCGCCAACCATCAGACATCATTGAACTCAGAGAATACATCGAAGCCAAGGGCAAGAATGTGAGGATCATTGCCAAGATCGAGAAACCTGAAGCGGTTGCAAACATTGACGAGATCATTCAAGAGACCGATGGTATCATGGTAGCCCGCGGTGACCTTGGAGTAGAGATTCCGCTGCAGAATGTTCCATTGGTGCAGAAAGAGATCGTGAATAAATGCCAGCGTGCCGGTAAGCCTGTGATCATCGCCACGCAGATGATGGAGAGCATGATCGACAGCATGACTCCTAGTAGAGCCGAAGTGAACGACGTGGCAAACGCCGTAATGGATGGCGCCGATGCCGTAATGTTGAGTGGAGAAACAAGCGTAGGTAAGTTCCCGGTTGAAGTGGTACGCACGATGTCGAGCATTATTACCCGTGTAGAAGACTATGACGGAATCTATTTCAAGGAAATGGAGCACGAAAGCAGGCCTGACCGAATCATCACCGATGCCATTTGTCACTCTGCCGTACGCTTAAGTCAAAAGACCGGTGCCAAGGCCATTGTAACCATGACCTTTTCCGGCTACACCGCTTTCCGGATTTCATCCTATCGACCCAATGCTTGGATCTTCGTGTTCACCTCCAATTTCCGCATCTTGAATATGCTGAGTTTGGTATGGGGTGTAAAAGGCTTTTATTACGACAAATTCGTCAGCACTGATCATACCATCGCTGACATCAAGTACGAACTAAAAAAGGCAGGCTTCTTAGACGATGAAGACCTCATGATCAACATCGCTAGTATGCCAATTGCAAAGAAAGGAATGTCTAACATGCTCAAGGTGAGTAAAATATCAGATAACTAACCTTTTGGTAGCGAATACGTATAATCACACATACGCATTACCAAAACGCCCTAGCATGTCAGCATCGCGCTTTCGAATCTTGCTGGTTGTGTTGCTCGGAACCCTGTATTCCGCAGCATCCTTCGCACAGCCACCGGGATCCAACTTCTTCTCGATCCAAGATGGGATCTTCGAACAGAATGGATAATGGTCTAACAGCAGCCATAGCGGTAGCAGCAGTGGAGTGAATCCCGGCTGCATCATTAATGGCAACGTAGACATTTTCATCGCAGACTCACTTGAGACTAATTTCGACCCAATCATCATCAATGGTAATGCTGATTTTACGATCGAAGAGGGGGGCAACTTGATCATCAATGGAAACCTTCAAATTTCTGGTAATGCGGAGTTTGAAATCGAGGATGATGCAGCGTTAACCATCAACGGTGATCTGAACGTAACCGGATCAGGCGAACTAGACCTCTCTGGAGACCTAACGATCAATGGAGATGTGAATGTGACCGGCAACGGTGAGGTTTGTGGGTCTGGTGCAGCTAACGTCAGTGGAACAATCTCGGGCGAAGGGTGGTGCCTAGGTGTAAGCACACTTCCTGTTGAGCTTGTGCACTTTGATGCAATGGTACAACAGGGAAACAACTACATCTCCTTGGAATGGACCACCGCGACGGAGGTTGATAATGATCGATTTATCGTTGAACGTTCCACCAACGGGCTTGTCTTTGAATTGGTAAACCGAGTAGATGGAGCAGGCAACAGCCGATCTGAAAGTCACTACACCTTTGAAGACGGACCTCTTTATCCAGGTACCTACTACTATCGGCTTACACAAGTAGACTATGATGGCGATGAGGAACGATTTGATGTAGTTGTGGCTAGCATTGAAGACAATGGTAACGGGGAAGAGCCTTGCGACATCGAAGTTTATCCAAACCCATGCGTTCCATCTTGTAGAGCCGTATTGGATTGCTCTCGCAGCATGTTTAGGACCTATGTCATCGACGGTTATGGTAGCGAGATTTCGCAGCTGATCCCTGTCTCAAAATTCAACCGTTAATCTGTCTATCACATTGATCCGAACAACTTCATGATGCCAGGTATCTATTTCATCAAGGCAGTAGGAGAAGGAAAAGAAGTAACCAAAAAAGTGATGATCAAGTGATCAAGCATCTCCTTGGCATATCGATGATCTTCCTTCTGCTCCTCACCGGATGCGGCGGCACAAGTACCCCTGTGGAAAAGAACCTCTCTGATTCCGAACAGGAAGAAGCGGCAACATCCGACGACAGTGGTAAGACTACGCGTATGTTCACCTTGCCTACGCCGATGCAAACGCCTGCGTTGTTGCGCAATGCTAGGATTCCATATGCGCCAGACATGATGCTGCCCATCACCAACCAGAAGTTAACCTTTTTCAAGTCGAGCATCGTATTGGGTGCCTACCTGATGGACTTAGGCTATGCCAGCTCTTACAATCACCAGCAGGGAAGCTTAGATTATTTCGCTGCATGTCAAGACATCACCAATGAGCTCGGACTCGGCATTACCATGCCATAAGGGCTGCGTGATCGTTTCCAAAAGAACATCAATGCTCCCGACTCATTGGGACGTACGATTCTCAAAATCTACGATGGTGGACATAAGGTACTGACGCAACAAGACAAAGAAGGCATCGGACTATTGATGATCATGGGGTGCTTCATGGAGGGCTTGCACTTGGATGTAAACCATGTGCGACCGAATGACCTCCTGTTGTTCGTTCACCTGCTCAACCAGAATAAGCACTACGTGGCCAACTTGCACATGATGTTAGAGCAATATGAGATCCCAACGGAGGCGAGTGTTGCATACGCCCAGTTTAGTACCATAAAGGAAATCTTGGCTCAGATGGATGTGCCCACGATCTATGACATCAAGTCGGGTCAAAAGTCCGTTTCGAACATCAAGCCAGAAGACATTGCCACCATTCGGAGTGAGCTGAAAGCCTTCCGTACGAACATCCTGCAGCAGCTTGAAGATGCCCTTCCTTGCAGACTTTCTTTTTATCACCTTCGTAGCATGAATGCATCTGCTCCTAGGTTATTGGTGATCAGCAACTACAGCGGAGCACCGAATCCCATTCGTCCGGAAGCAGAGATCGTACTCGGGCTGGTACAACTTGGCTACAAGGTTTGGGTCATGACCCCAGGAAGGTCTGCATACATTGAAAAGCTCGAAGCTGCAGGCTGCACCATTGTTGATCACCGACCACAAAGCAAGATGGACCGGAAAAGTATTCAGCACATTCGGAAACTGGTCGATCAAGAAGGCATTCAGTTGATTCAAGCATTCTACAGTAAGGCCATCGCGAATGCAGCGTGGGCAGTTTGGAACAAACCAACCGTTAAGCTACTCTCTTACCGAGGATACACGGGCAACATCCATTGGTACGACCCAACCTTGTATTTGTCGTTTCTGAATCCAAGGATCGATAAAATGGTCTGTTTGGCCGAGAGCGTGCGCCAACGCTACATCCAAAATGGTGTGAAACCAGAGCGAGCGGTTACCATCCACAAAGGGCACAGCTCCGCGTGGTATGATCACATTGAACCAGCAGATCTGAGCGAATTCAACCTGTCCAAAGATGCCATGATCTGTTCCTTCGTAGCCAATCATCGAACCAAGATGAAGGGGGTGCGCTATCTGTTGGAAGCTATGGGTGAGCTGCCAAGAGAAAAGCAGGTGCATATCCTGATGATCGGAGATGGATTGGACACACCGGAAGTGCGAGGATGGATGGCCGAACAAGGAGTGGAAAAGCAATTCACGTTCACAGGTTTTAGGCGCGATGCCTCTAGTTTAGTAAAGGCCTGCGATGTCTCCATCTCACTGTCTTTATTTGGGGAGGCAACACAAAAAGCGATGATCGAGGCCATGTACTTAGGAAACCCCGTAATCATGTCTGACATCATCGGGAATAAAGGCATGTTGATCAACGGCGAAGGCGGCTATCTCGTACCTCCTGCAAATGCCAAAGCGGTTACAGAAGCGCTGGCGGCGTTGCACGATAACCCCGAACGTCGAAAGCAGATGGGAGAAACAAGCCGAAAACACATTGCGGCCTTCTTGAATGTAGAAAAGAGTATTGCAGCATACGATCGGCTTTACCAATCACTACTGGATTGATCTAAAACAAGATCACCTTGATGCTTTTACTTGCATTGTTGAGAAAGCGCAGAAAATAACCTCCTGCCTTCATTTGCGAGACATCCAATACGGTCATGTAAACTTGAACAAAGGTGGGTACAGACAAGGTGTTGCCAGACACATCTTCAAAGAGCAATTCATCCGGCTCGTAGGTCCTGCTGCGATCTTCTGTCATGACAAACACTTTCTTTTTGCCTTGATCAGCATACACCACAGGATGAACTTCGCGAAGTACTTCAGTATTCATATACGGGGTCGGTGTAGGAAATTCAAGAGGTTTTGGTAATTTTATACGCATCCTATCGAAAAAGGTTAGAGCTGTGAAGTCAACGAGATACTTTTTTGCTTTTATCTTGCCACTAGCCACATTGATGGCGTTGTACCTGCAAGGAATATGGAGCTATTCCACCCTCATTCTTGCCTTTGTGATCATACCCGGATTAGAGCTCATGACCGCACCAGACAAAAGCGGAATTGGTTCGGAAGAAGACGAGAACCATGTGCTTCAAGACCGACTGTATGATCTACTGTTATACGCTATGGTTCCGGCACAATACATAACGCTGGGATGGTTTCTTTGGACAGTAGTGGGGCCAATAGATGCATTCACGCGAACGGGGTTGATACTGAGCATGGGCGTGCAATGCGGAGCGGTAGGCATCAATGTAGCCCATGAGTTGGGCCACCGAACCACGCGATTTGAGCGAAACCTTGCTCGTGCATTGCTCTTGAGTTCGTTGTATATGCATTTCATCGTGGAGCACAACAGGGGGCATCACAAGAACGTAGCAACACCCTTGGATCCTGCGTCTGCCCGCTTGAATGAGCCGATCTACACCTTCTGGTTCAGGACCATTGTCGGTTCCTTCCTTTCGGCGTGGAACATTGAACGCAGCTTGCAAGAGAAGTCAGGCAGAAGCACGTGGAACATACGCAACGAAATGCTCCAAGCGCTGGTCATTGAAGGCGGACTCCTAACTCTGCTCTACTTGATATTTGGCTGGATAGGATTGAAAGCCTTTCTATTGACTTCACTTATCGGCATCCTACTGCTTGAAACCGTTAACTATATTGAGCACTACGGACTACGGCGCAAGCAATTGGAGAACGGACGCTACGAGCGGGTTCAGCCTTGGCATTCATGGAACAGCGACTATCCGATTGGTCGCATTGTACTTTTTGAGCTTACCCGGCACAGCGATCACCACTACAAGGCGAGTAGAAAGTACCCGCTATTAAGGCACCTAGAAGGTAGTCCGCAATTACCCGCCGGATATCCTGCCATGATGTTATTGAGCCTTGTTCCTCCCCTCTTTTTCAGGGTTATCAACCCGCGAATTGAATCCACTAGTCAGTAACGATAATCAAGAATTTTGATATGCTCCAAAACAGTTTTCGGTCCTTGATCCTCAGCTGTTGTCCGTTGATGACATAACTCTCGCTCGGGTGTTCTGTTACGATGCGTGCTTTATCGCTTGCCAAGTCAAAGACCTCCAGTTTCCGCATGTCATGGGCATTGAAATGCTCCGTATCGAAATCCTCGTTGACATCTGAAGGTCGCAACAATCCACCTTTCTCAAGGACACCATTCTCGATCAGTTCCCGCTTCTTACCCAGCGCCAAATAAACCGTATTCATATGGTTCTCTAACTGCTTCATTTTCGCCTCCATGCTGCTTACATCGCCCTGCATCGCTTGGAGGTTTTCCTCCAAGACCATCTTACTCACTTCCACCTGCATATACTCATCAAACAGTCCTTAAATCAGCTCCTAAGGTTCCTAGATCATGATTTAAACGCGCCATGTGAAGGTTGTTCTTCATGATCTTGCTTTCCATGCTGTTGATGATGTTGAACAGCGTAGACATGTTAGTATTGCTCACATCCAGACTACTTTGTAGATCGTTGATGTAGGTCTTGTTCATCTCCATGATCGCCTTCATCTTCACCACATTGCCTTGAATGGCTTCCTTGTCTTTACGGGGTTCCCGCATCTGCAGCATAAGCTCAGACTCGATCTGTTTCAAGCTGACCAAGTTGGAGTCGATCAACCCAAAAGTGGTGTCTATCGCTTGGATCACAGAATCTCGCTGAATGAGTTCCGCTTGAACTTGATCACGTTCTTCGGTCAACGGGGTACAATCCTCACCACAGCTGCTCAGCAGCAGCACAGCGAAAAGTAGTAAGGTTAGGTGCTACATGTTACGATCTTAACGCATTTCGGCACAATCACAAAACGCTTATTTTGGCGCACATCGTTGAACGTCATGAAGGTATGCCTGATCATACACGGCCGATCACACTTGAAAAGCCTCACGGAAAGCAGTTGGAGCAACCTTGCAAAGAGCAAGGTATTTGAACTCCATATCCAGCTCACCGAAGGTATGGGTCATGCTGAAGGACTCGCTCAAGCTGCAAGCGACTATGATCTAGTGGTATCCTGTGGAGGCGATGGAACCCACCATGAGGTGGTGAACGGACTGATGAAGCTTCCGCCAAGCAAACGTCCAACATTTACACCCATTGGGGGCGGTTCTGGCAATGACTTCATGCGCATTCGACGTCCGCTGCTGGCGAGTGAGATTTATGCCGCGTTCACTTCAGGTCAAGCAAGCAACATTCGCGTTCTCGACATCCAATGGAAGGACCATCAGCGCTATGCCCTGAACATAAGTACAGCTGGTATCGGTGCTGAGATCGCACAGCTGGTAAACCGCAGAAAGTTTAAGATACCACCTGCTGTAAATTACTACACCGCCATTCTGCATTGGTTGGCGCGCTACCGAGCCCCGCACGTCAACATGCACATCGATGATTCCAGTGCAGCCTTGGAAGCTAAACCCTTCCTTCTAGCGCTGGGCAATGGAAAGTACGCAGGAAATGGACTGGGACTATGTCCACAAGCGGATCTCACGCACGCAGGCTTCGCCTTGACCAACATCGGTAACGTAGGGGTCCTTGACTTTCTCCGCTACCAAAGCACCTTGCAACGTTGCCAAGAAGTGAAAGACCCTAGGGTAAGTTATCAACGCGCCGAACAATTGACGATAGTAGTGATGCAAGGTCCTTTCAGCATTGAGGCCGATGGTGAATACCTGGTTACCCTCGAAGCGGGTGAGCGCATCTCCTACAAGAAGTCGTCAGACGCACTCCAGCTTATCTAGCTCCTCCTTTCAATCGGAAACCGAAATAAGCCATCCGGCCGAAGATCGGTCCCCAGATCATGGAAGCATCAAAGAACGGACCGAAGGGCTCACCGTCTGCAATGACCGGATTGGGCTGCTGGACATTTGTTATGTTCTCTACCCCAACATATACCGCATACTTGTCTTTCCAAGACTTGGTGATCTGCGTATTCATCAAGACCAGATCTGGTGATTGGGTTCCGCGCTGAAACGTCGCTGGATTTGCTGCCGTACTCGGTATGCGTTTTGGTCCTTGCCACTGGATGGTATAGTCGAACTTCCAGCCTGAAGTGGTTTCATACGCCAAATTGGCGAATGCTCGATGCTTCGCAACATAGGGCTTTCTCAAGAGCAGTCCGTCATAAGTGGTCATTACATCAAACCAACGGTAAGCCAAGCGCACATCCAGTCTGCGGATCAATTCATAATCGAACTGCACCTGTAGGCTGGTGGCATAGCTTCGCCCATCGAGGTCATAGATCGCCACCTCTCTGGGGTCTTCCATGTCTACGACGCTTTGTTGCTCAAACTCGGTATGGTAGAAGTCTACTGCAAACGTGCCTGGTCGATAATTGATCCGGAGGTTCTGGGTGAAGTTCAAGCCTGCATTCCAAGCAATCTCCGGTTGAAGTCCAAAGCCTGGAACGTTCGGATCTCCTTGAATATCCCAAGAGCGTGACGAGGCCAACAGGCCAAAATTCTCTGCGATCACGTTGGCGGTTCGTTGCCCCCTGCCTCCTGAAGCACGCAAGACGCTCCCCTCCACGATTTCATAACGCAAGTGCAGACGTGGCGTGAAGAATAGACCATAGTAATTGTGATGATCGGCGCGCAAACCAGCTACCAAAGAAAACTTCGTGAAGTAAGTGAAGGTATATTCCACGAATGCCCCTGGGACAATCTCTTGGCGCTGGAACTGCAAGGAGTCCAATTGCTCATCGAACCGATCATATTGCAGGCTCAAGCCCGTACGATACTTGTGGGTGCTCGTTCCTATGATCGATTGAAAGATCCCGTTCACATATCCAGATTCTTGCAAGCCCACATAGCTTTGGTCTCCGAAGTAGCTGCGTTGCAGGTGCTGCACCGCTTTCCCTCTGAATCCCACGCTGTTGTACTTAGCCTCAGGAAAAACGTATCCACTCTTTGCCCAGGCCTCGTATCGGTTGGTCTGCCATCCGAGACGATAAGGATTGCTTATCTCGTTCTCTGACTGTCCGCCCTGACGCTCTTCTTGGATAACCCGCATGCCAACCTGCCCCATCCATCCTTTGTTATTGCTGAACTTCCATCGATTGAGCAAGTTCACTGAATGTCCGGTTGGGAAATCCAAGAAGCTATCGCCATTTCCATTCACTTCCAAGGGGCGTAGGTTCCCGTGAAGTAAGAAACCTGTACTCACTTTGTCACTGAGCTTATGGGATGTAAGCAGGTTCAACTCGGTTCTACCCCCTTGATTGGCATAGCCATTCAAAAACCAACGGTCTGCCATCTCCGGTTTGTGCATCTCAACATTGATCTGTCCGGTGATGCTTTCAAAACCCGTAGCTACCGAACCAGCACCCTTGTTGAGTTGGATTCCTTCAATCCAGACACCAGGGGTGTAAGTTAACCCTTGAATGGAAGCCAAGCCCCGCACGTCTGGAATGGCCTCACGGGTGATCTGTGTGTATTTTCCATCCAGACCCAACATGTAGATCTGCTTGGTTCCGGTAACCGCGTCGGTGAAGGCAACATCAACAGACGGATTCGTTTCAAAGCTCTCTGAAAGGTTGCAGCAGGCTGCTTTATACAGTTCCTCTTCCCCAATGTTCTCTGTCTTGATGGGGTCCATGTAGCTGATCTCGGTGGACTTCTCTCGGTAGGTTACTTCAACCGCATCCAACACCTGCTCTCGTTTGAGGACCATGGTGAGTTGATCTGGTCGTTTGATCTTGACAGTATCCGTTCGGTAACCAACGTAGCTGAATACGAGTTTTTCCGTATCCGGATGAGGATCGATCTCAAAATAGCCCGTGGTATCCGTGGTGGTACCCAATTGAGTACCCAACCAGTAGACATTAGCAAAAGGAATGGGATTGAACCGACCTTCTTTGGTCTCTTCAATAACCACGCCGCTCACCTTCTCCTGTGCCGTGACCGATGCCACCAACATCAGCAGCGGCAGAAATACAAGCATACGTTTCATGGCAGGATCAGTGTTTCTCCTTTACCTGATAGCGACAACACATCGGAAGCTTCTCGTAGTCTTCGGGCTTTGCATCTTTATTCTCAGTGCTGTGTCCTGCCTGGAGGATGCGCTCTTCTACCTCTTCCATGGAGGTCTTATCTGAGCGATAGGCGATCGCCAACTTATCGGTGGCTTTGTCCCAACTCACATATTTCACTCCCTTACCGTAGGCCGCTTCTTCAATGCGCTCCTTGCACATGCCGCAGACGCCTTTTACATGGAGGGTATCTTCTATTACTTTCTTCTGTGCTTGGACCTCACCTGTGCTAACCAAAGCGACAAGGAGGGTAATGATGCTGATGATAAATGATTTCATGATTGAATGTTCTATGCGATATAAATGAATGGATGCTCCTCAACCTCTAGGAGAAGGAATCCATCAAGCATAGAAGGTCAATCGATGAAGGGCGATCAAGCGTTCCTTCGTGGACGGGGGCGCTCGGTCTGTAAAATGGACGGGGGTGGCTTGATCCGCTTCAGGTTGTTGGATGGACAAAAGGCTTCGTTCTTGTGCCACCTGAACCGTAATGAGCGCTGTAGTCGTCTTGTGTTGATGATCGTCTTCGAGTTGCACAAAGAAGCGCTCATCCTCGCAGCAATTCATCTTGCGCTTGACCTCGTCGCCCGCCTCGTCGCAAACGCATGAAGCATCAAACCAGATGTAGGAAACTTCAGACACTTGACCAAGGCAGTAGTGTACCTCAGCGCCATAGCCCACAGCGCTCATGAGGTAAAAAAATGCCCATATGAAAGCGGTCAATCGCATGCTGCAAAGATATAACATACTACTTGAGCACATGGTTCTGACCTTGTTAGGAATGCTTAATGCGAGGATTCCTGACCTACTTCTTACGGAAGAAGATCTGAATCGGAACGCCGGTCAAACTGAAATGCATGCGCAGTTGGTTCTCTACGAATCGGCGGTACGGGTCCTTGATGTACTGCGGCAGGTTGCAGTAGAAAGCGAAAGTGGGAGCGTGCGTTGGTAACTGCTGCACGTACTTAATCTTGATGTACTTGCCTTTGGTTGCTGGCGGAGGTGTATGTTCGATGATCGGCAGCATCACCTCGTTCAGTTTGTGGGTCTTGATGCGCTGTGTTCGGTTCTTGTATACCTCTAGCGCCGTTTCCAAGGCCTTGTGGATGCGTTGCTTCTCGGTCACAGAGGTGAAGAGGATCGGAATATCTGCAAACGGTGCAAACCGCTTCCGGATCTCATCTTCCATCTCCTTCGCGGTATTGGTTTCCTTCTCCACAAGGTCCCATTTATTGATCAGCACCACCACCCCTTTGCGGTTCTTCTGGATCAAACTAAAAATGTTGAGGTCTTGCTGTCCGATGCCTTCAACGGCATCGATCATCAACACGCAAACGTCGGCGTGTTCGATCGCGCGAATGGCGCGCATCACGGAGTAGAACTCCAGGTCTTCATGCACCTTCGCCTTCTTTCTGATCCCCGCGGTATCCACCAACATGAAATCAAAGCCGTAGGCATTGTAGTGAGTATCAATGGTATCTCGGGTAGTGCCTGCGATGTCGGTAACGATGTTGCGATCATGACCGAGGAGTGCATTCACCAAGGAAGACTTCCCAGCATTCGGTCTACCTACAATGGATATCCGAGGCAAGTCGCTTTCTTCTTGTTCTTCTTCTTCAGGTAATAACTTGATCAGGTCGTCGAGCAGGTCGCCTGTTCCTGTTCCAGTCATCGCCGATACGGGATAGATCTTTTCAAAGCCCAACTCATAGAATTCAAAGCTCTCGGCTTCCATGCCTGGGTTATCCACCTTGTTGGCGACCATCATCACCGGCTTCTTGCTCTGGCGAAGCAAACGCGACACGTCGCGATCGAGGTCGTTGAGGCCTTGACGGGAATCGCAAACGAAAAGGATCAAGTTAGCCTCTTCCATCGCGATCTTCACCTGCTTGGCGATTTCTTTTTCGAAGAGGTCTTCCGTTTCAGAGACGTAGCCGCCCGTGTCGATCAACGAGAACGTGCGTCCACCCCAATCGGATAAACCATAATGCCGATCACGAGTCACCCCGGAATATTCATCCACGATCGCTTGTCTTCTTCCAACAAGTCGATTGAAAAGGGTCGACTTCCCAACGTTCGGTCTACCGATGATTGCTACCAATGCCATAAGGAGGGCAAAGGTAGGCTTCTTTTCAGCGTGAAGACTCAGATTTCAGTGGCTGAAGATCAATAGCCGTAGCGCTTCAACTTTCGCTCATCGTCGCGCCAGTCTTTGTCTACCTTGACAAAGGTCTCTAGGAAAACCTTCTTACCGTAGTACTTCTCCAAGGCCTTGCGTGCTTCCATGCCAACGCGCTTGATCATGCTTCCTCCCTTGCCCACCACGATGGACTTCTGGCTGTCTCGGGCTACGATGATGGTTGCTCTTATGCGAATGATTTGCTCTTCTTCCTTGAATGCGTCTACCTCTACTTGAACGGCATAAGGGATCTCTTGCTTGAAGTTGCTTAGGATGCGTTCCCTGATCACTTCTGAGGTGATGAAACGATCGTTCTTATCCGTCAATTGATCCTTCGGAAACCACTCTGGTCCCGCGGGGATATCTTCCTTGATGGCCGCGAATAACTGCGCTACATTGAAGCCCTCCGTTACCGACAGCGGCACCACCTGCCGAGCGTTGGGGATCTGTTCCTTCCAATGTGCAACACTTGCTTCAAGACCTGCTTGATCTCCGGTATCGATCTTGTTGATGACCACGTAAACCGGCACCTCCGCCTTCTGAAGCTGTGCGAGGATGCTCGGATCCTTGAAATGCTTCTGTCCGATCTCAACCATGAACAAGAATACATCTGCATCTTGCATGGCCTCCTTCACGAAACCCATCATGCTCTCCTGCATCTTGTATGCCGGATCGATCACCCCAGGGGTGTCGGAGAATACGATCTGGTAGTCGTCGTCATTGTAGATCCCAAAGATGCGGTGGCGGGTGGTCTGTGCTTTGGGGTTGATGATCGCCAAGCGTTCGCCGATGAAGGCGTTGAGCAAGGAACTCTTCCCCACGTTCGGGTGACCGATGATGTTGACGAAGCCGGAGTGGTGAGCCATCAGACGCGTTCGATGATGGTTGCATAACCTTGTCCGACCCCCACGCACATGGCCACCAAGGCATAGCGCTTGTTTTGCTTGTGCAGCTCAATGGCTGCGGTTTGCAAGATGCGTGAACCGGTCATTCCCAGTGGGTGTCCAATAGCGATGGCACCGCCGTTCGGGTTGATGCGGGGGTCATTATCTGCTACACCCAGCTCCCTTGTTACCGCCAAAGTCTGTACAGCAAAGGCTTCGTTGAATTCCAGGATATCCATGTCATCCAAGGTCAATCCCGCCCGCTTTAAGGCAAGCTTAGAGGCGTCTACCGGACCGATGCCCATGATGCGCGGCTCCACGCCCGACACCCCAGACGATACAATGCGCGCTTTTGGGGTGAGTTGATGTCGTTTCAAGCCTTCTTCACTGGCGATGAGCATGGCTGCGGCACCGTCATTCAACCCTGAAGCATTACCAGCGGTAACGGAGCCACCTTCTGCACGGAAGACGGGACGCAGCTTCGCGAGGATCTCTGGCGTGGTGGTCTCTTTGATGAATTCATCCTGATCAAAGATCAGTGGGTCTTGCTTGCGGCGGGGGATTGCTACCGCTACGATCTCCTCCGCCAAACGTCCGTTCGCACGTGCTTCCGAAGCCTTCATTTGCGACCAATAGGCAAAGGCATCTTGATCTTCACGGGAGATCTTGAATTGATCCACCAAGTTCTCTGCAGTCTCCCCCATCGCGTGGGTACCGTAGAGGTCATGCATCTTCTTATTCACGAAACGCCAACCGAAACTGGAATCATAGAGCTTGCTATCGTTGCCGAAAGGTTTGGAGGCCTTGCTCATGACCCATGGTCCGCGCGTCATGTGCTCCACACCACCGGTAACGAAAAGGTCTCCTTCATTGACCGCGATCGCTCGGCGGGCATGGATGGCCGCACTCATGCCTGAGCTGCACAGTCGGTTCACCGTTTCTCCGGGCACCTTCCAAGGCATACCCGCCAACAGCAGGGCCATGCGGGCCACATTGCGGTTGTCTTCACCGGCTTGATTGGCACAGCCGAGGATCACGTCATCCACTTGTTCCCAATCAACGCCACCGTTGCGGCTCATCAGCTCCTTGATTACCAATGCAGCCAAGTCGTCTGTTCGTACAGGAGCAAGGGTCCCTTGAAATTTCCCGATTGGGGTACGGATGGCGTCAACGATGAATGCGTCTCTCATGGTTTTGAAAAGTTTGTGCAAAGGTGGGACTATTCCCCTATTCCGGAAACCAATCCTTGCCGGTACGATAAACCGTGCCTTTGAAGGTGGCTACCAGCTCTTGGTTTTGGTTGTGAATATCGATGTAGTACACGCCAATCTTGCGGGTTAGGCTCACCTCGCGAACAGAGGTGGTGAGCGCATCTCCTTCTTTGACCTGTGCAGTGTGGGAAATGGACGTTTCTACCGAAACCGCCATTTGTCCGTAGCCATTGGAAGCAAAGGCCAGTGCAGAATCCGCCAAGGAATAGGTGATACCGCCATGCGCGATCGCGAAGCCGTTGAGCATCTCCTTTCGTACGGTCATGCGCAATACCGAATCGCCGGCACCATCTTTTACCCGTTCGATACCGAGCCATTGACTGAATGGATCGTTGTTGTACATCTTATCCACCACCTTGGTGGCCATGGTTTGCTTTTCTGAATCACTCATCTTGCTTGGCTTGATTGTTGAACAATAGTACAAAATGCATGGTGGCTACATCTGCTCTGAACGCAGGAATTCACTAGGTTTACCACACTCAATTTTGATCGAAATGAAACACCTACTCCTCGCTCTTTGCTTGTTGTTCGCTCATCCGTTCATGGGACAGGACCGTGCACTGAATCCCGTTGAAGAACAGCTGCAACAGCTTGCGGCTGATCCTGCATTTGCACACGGACACTTGGCCTTCACGGCAATGAATGTTGACAATGGACAGATGCTCGCTGAATACAACTCAGGGCGAGCGATGATACCGGCATCCATCATGAAGCTTTATACCACATGGGTTGCAATGAAGACCCTGGGTGTAGACCATCGGTTTGAGACAAAATTCTTGCACACAGGAGCGGTGCAGGACGGCGTGTTGAACGGAGACCTCATCATTGTTGCTTCAGGTGACCCCAGTCTAGGGTCTCGTTATTTTACCGGAAAGGATGTACTCGGTGAGATCAAGTATACCCTCGATAAGGCAGGGATCAAATCCATCAATGGCAAGGTTCACTACGACCTTTCTGTTCACTACCCGCACAACACCCCTCGAGGCTACATCTGGGAAGATATGGGCAACTACTTTGGGGCTACCCCAACGGCGTTGGTTTGGAGGGATAACACCATCCCCCTACATTTCAAAAGCGGTGAAGCTGGAAGTATGGCTGAACTCATCACCGAACTTCCCGCCGACAAGCCTTATGAATTCTTGCATCGCATAGAAGCATCGAATGAAAACAAGGATGATGCATGGTTCTTCAGTGCGCCAATGACCCGCTTGGTTTATGGTGAGGGGAGCATCCCCGCCAACCAATCAGATTTCGTGGTAAAGATTGCTGACCCAGACCCTGTTTTCACGTTCCATCATGAGCTCCAGGAAAAACTGGGTATGGATCTCGAATATCAGCAACACTATGATCCCTATAGGCCGGATCAAACCAAAACCTTGCATATCATCACTTCGCCTTCTTTGAAAGAGCTGGTGACGCTGATCAATCAACAGAGCGTAAATCTTTTCGCTGAAGCTGTACTAATCGCCCTGGATCCTCAGAAAGAGAACAAAAAGATCAGTGGCGGATTGGAATACGTTCAGCAGCAGCTCAAAACGCAGCGTGCCCCCATACGTGCCATGCGGATGATGGACGGCAGTGGGGCATCGCCCATGAACCGTTTGAGCGCCGATGAGGTGGTTCAGTTGTTATTCATTGCTAGCATGGATCCCCAATTTCCTGCCTATGAAGAAAGCCTTGCCATCGGCGGTGAGGTTGGTACCTTGAAATGGTATTTCAAGGACGCAGCGCTCCAAGGTAACGTTAAGGGCAAGAGTGGAAGTATGAAAGGCACGCGCAACTACGCAGGCTACGTAACGAATGAACAAGGTGAGCGCATCGCTTTCTCCCTGTTCATGAACGATTTCGATGAAGCCCGAAAGCAGGAAGTGATCAGCAAGTTTGAAGCGGTGCTGACCGCTGCGGTGCAACAGTAGCCTACTTTACCTCTTTTGGAGCGGGATAAAAATCCCGCTGGTAGGCGGCCATTTGACGGAGCAGTACACTTGCTCTATAGCGCTCTTCATGATAGGCCATGTACAGTTTATCTAGGCCATCGAGCACGTTCTGAATGCCTTTTTCATCTGCCCATTTCAGGAGTCCTTTCGGATAATTGACCCCTTTGGTCATGGCGAGGTCGATGTCCTCTTTGGTTGCTATTCCAAGATGCAAGGCATCAGCAGCCTCATTGATCAACATGATGAGCACCCGCCAAAGGATGGCTTCACCCACCACTTCGTTCTGATCGGGTTCAGGCAGGCTAGCTCCTTCGCTGTAGTCATAGTACCCTTTACCCGTCTTTCGTCCTAGGTAGCCTGCTTCCATCATACGTTTCTGGGTAAACGAAGGCTTGTAGCGCGAATCGTAATAGAAGGCGGTCCACACCGTTTCTGTTACGGTATAGTTCACATCGTTACCGATGTAGTCCATCAGTTCAAACGGACCCATGCGGAAGCCGCCGAGTTCTTTCAAGGCCCAGTCGATGGTGGCCATGTCAGCGATGCCTTCTTCATAGATGCGGATCGCCTCGCCATAGAAGGGTCGGGCTACCCGGTTCACGATGAAGCCCGGGGTGTCCTTTGCAACAACGGTCACCTTTTTCCACGCATCGATGAGGTCGCGTGCCTGTTTCAAGGTAGCATCGGCCGTTTGTACGGCTGGAATAATCTCCACCAAAGGCATCAAAGGCGCGGGATTGAAGAAATGGATCCCGATCACCCGTTCTGCTACCTCACACGATGCCGCAATGGAGGCAATCGAAAGGGAGCTGGTATTGGATGCAAGGATGCAGTCTTTGCTGACCACCGCCTCAAGGGATTGAAACACCTTCTTCTTCACATCAAGGTTCTCCACGATCGCCTCGATCACCATACCGCAATCCTTAAAGGAAGCATAGTCGGTAGACGTTTTCACACGTGCCACTACGCCATCTGCATCGGCTTGATTCAACCTACCCTTCTCTACCAAGCGCGCCATGATCTTCTTGAGTTTGGCTTGCGCCTTCTCCAAGGCCGCGTCCTGTGTATCAAACAACCATACGGTATGTCCAGCCTGCGCCACTACCTGCGCGATGCCGCTTCCCATGGTTCCTGCTCCGATTATTCCTATCTCCATGCTCTAAGTGTTTGTGATTTGGAGGGACGAAAGTAGTAAGGAGGAGTTGAGGGGGAAGAGAAAAGACGAAAGACGAAAGACAAAAGACGTTGGGCATTAGTAGTTAGACTTTAGACCACAGGCGTAGTTACAGTCACCTACCCATGTAGCGTCAGGTCGAGTGCCCGCGCTTGGCGTGGGCGTATCGAGACCAGAAGCGGAATGATTCCACTTCCTTTCTATTCGCGACCACGGGTGCTGTCCTTCTCGATACATCCGCGCCTGTGGCGCGGCTACTCGAAGTGACGGAGAACCTCAGTTCCCTCTGACAGCTGACAGCCGACAGCTGATAGCTATCGGGAGCTGACTAACGTCCTTTAAAGTCTGGCTTTCTTTTCTCCAAAAAAGCATTTACGCCTTCGCGGAAATCTTCCGTAGCTGCAGCCATGGTTTGGACCTCGCCTTCGTAGTGAAGTTGGTCTTTTAGGGTGTTGTGATAGGATTCATTCAACAGGCGCTTGGTAAGTCCGAGTCCTTTCGTAGGCAGCTTGGCCAGTTTGGTGGCGATGTTCCATGCTTCTTCCTCGAAGCTTTCGTCGTCAAAACACTTGTAGATCATGCCCATTTCTTGGGCTTCCTCGCCGTTGACCTTGTCGGCCAGCATCATCAAAGCACTGGCGCGCTGCCAGCCGATCAATCGAGGAAGGATGTAGGTGCCGCCTGAATCTGGGATCAAGCCGATGCTGCTGAACGCTTGAACGAACACGGCCGACTTCTTGGCCACCACAATATCACAAGCCAAGGCCACATTGGCTCCGGCTCCCGCTGCCACGCCGTTAACGGCACACACAATGGGCTTCTCGATCTCCCGCAAACGCAAGATGAGCGGATTGTAATGCTCCTCTACAATGCGTTGAATGTCCGGTCCATCCGGATCGATGGCTTCACCGAGGTCTTGTCCAGCGCAGAAAGCCTTTCCCTCGCCGGTGAAATAGATTGCGCGCACCTCATCGTTGGCAGCGAATGCATCCAAGGCTTCGTGGCAAGCCTTTGACATTTCTTGGTTGAAGCTATTGAACACCTTCGGGCGGTGGAGGGCGATCTTACCTACGCCGTCTTGAATGGATGTAATGATCGTATCAGAAGCCATGTTTCAATGATTTGCTTCAAAGAAAAACAATCGGCTTCAGAAAGCTCGAAACCTACGCGGAATTATAGGCACTTGAAGTAATCGAAAGGCTCCAGGCACTCCTTGCACTTGAAATGTGCCTTGCACGGGGTGGATCCAAACTGGCTCACCATGTGGGTGTTGTTTGAACCGCAATTTGGACAGGTGATCTGTCGCTCCTCGCCCATCAGTGCTTTTTTGTCTACGGCGTCATCCGCTGGTGGCGCGATGCCGTATTCCTTCAGCTTGCGCTTTCCTTCTTCGCGGATCATGGCGGTGCTCCACGGTGGACTGAGTACTGTCTTCACATCAAACGGACGCATATCCGCCTTATCCAAGGCTTCCACAATGGAATCTTCGATCACTTGGGTAGCAGGACAACCGCTGTAGGTTGGGGTGATGTTCACCTTCAGGGTTCCATCATCATCACTTACATCGCGCACAATGCCGAGGTCTACCACCGAGATCACGGGGATCTCTGGATCTTCCACTGTTTCCAGCACCTCCCAAGCCTTTGCTATGCGATCGGTTTCTACCATGTAGCATCTGGATAAGCACGAGGTAAAAACTGCATCTCTGCTAAAATGAAGCCGAGGTGTTCAGTGTGATAACCGGTCTTGCCGCCTGACTGCATCCATTCGTCTCCCGGAAGGCTCAGGGTAGCTTCGTCAAGAATCCGCTTCACCTCTGAATCCCAGGTTGATTTCAAGGCCTCCGCGTTTGGAAGCACACCCTTCTTCACAAGTTCTTTTTCTTCGTCTGTTTGAGTGAATAGCTCACCAGTGAACATCCAAATATCATCGATGGCACGTTGCATCTTTTCCTTGCTCTCGTCGGTACCATCGCCTAAGCGAACCACCCACTCTGCACTCCAGCGCTTGTGGTAGGTAACTTCCTTCAAAGATTTCTGTGCTATAGCCGAGAGGGTTTCGTCGGTCGACTGCTGCAGTGCCGAAAGAAACAAAAAGTGCCACTGATCAAAAACAAACTGACGCGCAATGGTGTCTGCATAGTCGCCGTTAGGTAATTCCGTCACCAAAAAGTTCTTGAAGTCCAACACATCACGTCGGTATGCCATATCGTCGTCGGACTTCTCTTCACCGCTTAGCCTTCCTGCATATTCGAGGTACATGCGTGCTTGGCCAATAAGGTCAAGGGCGATATTGGTCATGGCGATGTCTTGCTCGAGTACTGGTCCGTGACCACACCATTCAGAGATTCGATGCCCTAAGATCAGGGCGTTGTCGCCCAAGTGGGTAACGGCGTTGTAGCGTGCTGTGTCTTTACTCATTCGTCTATGCGATTTAGAATCTGGTCAAAAGTATGATTCGTGAATAACAGTTAAACGAACAATAATCAATCGATTTTGCTTAAAAAGCATGAGACTCATCAGTTACCTTTGAAGCTTAAAGTCAATTCTTATGAAGAAAATTTACGCGTTTGTACTCGCTTTTTTACCCTTGCTCAGCTTTGGACAGTTCTCGGTAGAATGGCAATCAGATTCTATAAAGGAGGGCAATCCCGGAGATGATGTTGGGTTCTATTACAACCTGACCAATACGGGTAGCCAAGACATCGATATCACTTGGATCTTTACGCACGATACGGTCAGTTCTCAAGACCCCAATACAGGAGAGAACATTTGGCAAGATTACATGTGTGAAGGCTTATTCGTTTGTTGGCCTTACACCAAGCGTTTCAACACCTTTACCCTAGAAGCAGGCGAGGAGATTGAAATGTATCACCACATTTGGATGATGCGTGGCGATGAGGCGGATACTGGAACGTTCCACAGCACGGCCATCATTTTTGAAGAGGGTGACTCAGCGAACACCGTTCAGACATTTAACGTGACCTTACACATTGTTCCGTTGGATACCATCTTCGACAATTTCAACGGCAAGCAGATCGCTGTTGTAGACGGTGATACATTTGAGCTTTATGAAGGTGGATGGGTTCCGCTCGGCATGAAAGCAGCTGATCGTTTTGCTGCGGTACTCGGACAAAACGCTCCGAATCCTTTCAACGGACTAACGCGCATTGAATACGCATTGAACAGTGGCAATGGCTCTATGAAGTTCCATGACCTTACCGGAAAATTGGTAATGGAGCGAGCATTGAATCAACAGCAAGGTGTATTGACCCTGCAAGGCGAATTAGACGCTGGCATCTACTTCTACTCGTTGTGGGAAGATGGCCGGATGATCGATAGCAAGCGCATGCAGGTTGTGAAATAATTGCGGCAACAATAGTTTTTCAAGCCCGTCCGAAAGGATGGGCTTTTTTTGCCCTTAACGTTCATCCCCGTTGATCAAGAAAAATGTTCTGAGTGAGGAGATCACTCTGTTTTGATCAGTGACCTTTGAAGCATACTACCGTCGTCATCGTACCAATTGAGTACGTACAAACCAGAAGGCAGCGAGCCCTCAATGGTGAACCGATCATCGCTCAGTCTTTGATCCAAGATGAGTGCCCCATAGGCTGAATAAACTACAAGTCTACCTGACCTTGGTTCACTCCATTGGATCTGGAATGCTCCATTGGATGGATTTGGAAAAGCGTTCAATGCATAAGCAGTTCCTTCCCCAAGTCCGAGTGGATAGATGGTCTTGCATGCAGAAGTATCCACGCAGCTATCGGTGGTAATGACCACACAGTAGGCCTTCCCTACTTCCCCGTAAAACACGCTGTCATTGGCACCTTGTACGCCCTGCAAACCGAAATTAGTGCATTCATACCATTGGTACTCCGCTCCGCTCATTTTCGTATAGAGGTGTTCATCCTCTCGGTATGCGGTGTTGTCGATCACCTTCTTGAGCTCCACCACCACAACCGAGTCGCATCCCCGCTGATTGGTCAGGGTATCGTGATAGAAACCAGGCTCTCGCCAAATTTCTGTTCCGCTGAAGGAGGTAAACCCACCGCACACCTCTTCGATCACGATGGAGTCTACCTTGGTGGTGCACTGCACCCATTTGGAGATGAAGTAGCGGTTTGGCCCTTCAAAATCAGCATAGAGCGTGTCATCTGTTTCTGGGGAAGGATTAAAATCTGTTGCGCCTCTAAAGCGGCCATGCACATAAATCTGATCCGCATCATCGATCAGTAATCTTTCAATGCGTGCGGTGCTGAATGGAGAGCCGTACTCAAAGTAGTCTAAAACACCAAGGTTGTCATCAAGCTTAAGCAGTGCACTTCTACCTTCACTTTCTGCATCAAGCCAAAGCACTTCAAATGGGTGAGGGCTCAGGTCTACCGACCCAATGAAGCCTGCAGCGATAAATACCTTGCCTGCGGTATCCTTATCCATCGCATGGACGTAGCTGTATTCATTCGCTAGATTGGCTTCAAGTAAGCCGTGCTGCAATTCATTGCCACTGTCATCAAAAGTGTATACAAAGCCATTACTATTCTGGGTGAAATAGGTAGATGAACCGGGCCATAGGTAAGTCTGGTTATAGGTCCACCCTCCCCAATAAATCGTACCATTAGAGGCCACAGCTCCGCCTGTGAGTGCTCCGCCAGAGCCCCTAAGCGCCTTAGACCATTGATGATCTCCAGATGAATCAAGCCGCACGATAAAGGCATCAGGATTGAATATGCTTTCTGAAGAATCAGCATAAACAATGATGCTACCAGCACCTGGATCAAGGTCGAAGTCGCCGCGATACCATCCGGCGACCAAGATGTTTCCTTCCTCATCGATATCGTACACTTCAGCATAGGCCCGGCCATCGCCTCCGAATCGCCGCGCCCATTTGGTCAGGCCATCTGAAGCTGACACTTTCATCACGAATACGTCAGAGATACCATCGAGCGCTAGATTCATGGTAGTACCGTTGGGATTGGCATTAAACGAATTGAAATAGGATCCGCTTATCACCAAATTGGTATCCATATCAAACTTAACTCTTGGGTAAGGTGTACAGTTTACATCGTAAACATTCAACCAATGGATACTATCCGTCTCATCGATCTTGAGCAAGAAATAGGAGATCTGCTGTGGATTCTGATCCATAAGATCAAGCTGTAGATTTCCAATGGCTATCGTTGTATTGTCGAAAAAGCGGGCGCCCACATAGCGATTGCCGTCCGGGCCATACAGCACCTGAGCATAAGAATTCTGACTAACGGTGTGCGCGGATGCATCTCCATCAGGGGTAAGCTGGAAATAAGCAGAGCCGCGTGGAGCATCCGGAATCTCGATCATCTCCCCGTCGGTATCGTCCATAACGGTCAAACGGCCGAATAATTCACCTCCGAAATACAGGTTGTGGTCCAAATCCACTTGAAGGGGTTGAGGACTGTATGTGAATGCGTTTTCGTACACCTTGTGCGCATACTGAAACCGCCACTCCGATACCTGCGCATGGTCTGTTAACGGGAGCAAAAGCACGCAAAAAATGGAAAGGGCCAACCTCATACCGTAAAAGTACAGGAATCTACGCGTTGTAGCGTCTAATTAGGATGCGTACTGGATAGCTTGTGATCATATTCCCAATCATAAAGAGCACCGCGTTTGGACCACACTTGTTTAAAGAGCAATGCCGGCTCTACCCAGTTGATCTCGATGTAATCGTTCAGCAGCCCTTCATCCATGCAGCCCAAGAAGGCGTACGGATTTCTCCCTATGTACGTGGAGTCTACCTTCAAGTCAAAGCATTGAAGCGAAATGGCTGTCTTCTGGGTACTGTCTTGGTTGTACATCGTGATCTGCTGTACTTGGCTGTGCTCCCAAAATTCAGTGATGTCTTCTCCTCGGTAGTTGAACTGCACATCGTATCGTCCGCCGCGCGGTATGTATCCAATACCGTTGGCATCCACCTCAAACGGTGCGTTATCTTCAGTCAAGGTTGAAACGAACAGGTAAATACAGCCCTCTGCGTCAGGGTGAATATTGATGTCATACGTTGGTCGGTACTTGGCAACTACATTGAACCCAAGGTGAAAAAGGGTAAGCAAACACCCAGCGATCCAAGCTCCACGCCACGCTGGCTGCCACGCTTGCTTGAAGATGAAGCGCAACACCAGTAAAGTGATAAGAAGAACGAGAAAAATATCGATGAAGGAATAGATCCCTAATCCGTAGAAAGTGAAATAACGCGCACGGTAGAACCAAAGCACCGCCAGCATCAAGAAGAGCAGCTGTGGCCAAAAGCGACGAAGATCAGGGTGGATGCGCATGATGGGTGAAGATAGGGAAAGCTGTTGGCTTCTGGCGGTTAGCTTCTGGCCACTGGCTGATTCTCGGAGGCAACCAAAAGTCCCCTCTGGGGAGGGGATTTCTGATGCAGCTGAATGATTGTTGCACTTGAATGACATTTCGTTCAGATACGCTTGAAGGCGCAAGGAGGATTATACAATAAGCTGCCAATTCAGCGTTCGTTTAAAGTGAACCAATGACTTACCGGACATGAGAACCAAGCTCTTCATCTTTATTGCTTTGTGCTTCGCTTGGATCAAAGCAGCTGCGCAAGAAACGGTTGATACCACCAAAACGGATGAGGTTTTGAAGCATAAGAATGTACTGTCCATTACACCGCTTCGATTGGCATACCTATCCTATGTTGGCCCTGAATTAAGCTACCAGCGATTCGTATCTGAACGCACGAGTTTGCAGGCCAAGACCGGCTGGGTCTATGCCTACACCTTACCCCCATTATCCTCGACCGTGCAAGACGCACAAGGCGGACGACTAGGAGTAGAACTAAAGCGGTTCAGCACCGCTGGATCTGGTCAAGGATGGTATACCGCAATGGAGCTTGACGGTGGATATATGACTAGAAATGAAACCTACCGCTCTGAAGTTTCTGGCCCGCGTGACCCCGGTGATTTTCGGTATGATATCGAGATCATGTATGCTTCTGCCAACATCAAGCTTGGTTATCAAAGAACCTTCGGTAGGCTCATGATGGATCTTTTCTTTGGGATTGGTCCGCGTTTGGTCCAGGTAGATTACCCCGGTTTAAGCGACGCCAACTATGCAAAGGTCATTGATCGAAATGAGCCAGAACAAGTCTCCGCACTTGCATCATTTGCTCCTAAAAGAGGCACTTATCTTGGCATTTCGGTGCCGCTCAATGTTCGGTTGGGTTATACCTTTTAATCAGGCCGACACATAAGTTCACCCAATAGCGCACCGATGCAATAGACTCGGTATTCATTTACTACTTTCATCGCATGAGCGAAGCATCGGGAAAACGCATCAACAAGTTCCTCAGCGAAGCTGGCATCTGCTCCCGGCGAGAGGCAGACCGGATGATCGAGTTGGGACAGGTGACCATCAATGGCAAGGTGCCCACTACGGGTCAACGGGTGAAACCGCGCGACAAGGTGCGGGTGAATGGCCATGAAGTGGAAAACAACGCCGTGGAGCCGGTCTACCTGTTGTTCAATAAACCAACGGGCATCGTGACCACTACGGATTCAAGCGAACCGGATAACGTGATCAACTTCGTGAACTACCCGGAACGCATCTTTCCGGTGGGTCGGTTAGACAAAGACAGCGAGGGCTTGCTCATCCTCACCAACGATGGCGATGTGGTCAACAAGATCCTCCGAGCCGGCAACCAGCACGACAAGGTGTATGAAGTAACGGTAGACAAGCCCGTTACGGAGAAGTTCGTGCACGACATGGGGCATGGTGTGCCCATCCTTGGTCAGGTGACCAAGAAATGTAAGGTGGAGCAGGTGGCTCCCTTCATCTTCCGCATCACCTTACAACAAGGTTTGAACCGACAGATCCGCAGGATGTGCGAGTACTTCGGCTACGAAGTGCAAAAGCTCAAGCGTACCCGCATCATGCACCTCAACCTCGACCTTCCTCCTGGCGATTGGCGTCCGTTCACCGATCAAGAACTGGCTACCATGGAGCAGCTCTTGGCCAAGTCATCTAAAACCCAACAGAGCAGCAGCAAAAGCAAAGCGCCGAACAAGTCAAACCCAACGGGCGGACCGAAACCCAAAGGCAAGTTGAAGAAACCTGGTCACGCTGCACGAGGTGGAAAGCCCGGTGGTGGTCCGCGTAGTGCCAACAGTAAAGGCGGCAAAGCGGGTGGGCGCAACAAAAGCAACCGCGGACGCAGGCGATGAGCATCGATCGAACAGCCATCCTGAATGTGGTTGCATCACAGCTGAAGGAGCGCATCCAAGCGAGCCTGGATGAATTGCAGGCCCTGCAGGCGGGAAATGCCGATAACAGCAAAAGCACGGCAGGCGACAAGCACGATACCGAACGTGCGATGGTTCACATGGAGATGGAGAACTTGAGCAAGCGACTGGATCATGAACGCCGGCTGCTGCATGAAGTGGAGCAACTGACTAAACAGCCTACATCCGCTGAGAAAGTATCCAGCGGCTCGATCATTACTACCGATCGTGGCGTATTTCTGATCGGTGCGGCCTTTGGACGCTTGCAGGTGAAGGGTCAATTCATCACCGGTATTTCGATTCAAAGCCCACTCGGAAAGCAATGCATCGATAAGAAAACCGGAGATTCCATCGAAGTGAATGGAAATATTTTCACGCTACTTTCCATCGCATAGCATCATCCAACAAATGATGCAGCACTAAGGCTGCCTTCGTTTTTCCGGCTCAGAGCTGCATGGATCAATAACATGACTTAACGCATGTTTCGGCCTTATCCGTTAGTGGCGTAGGTAATTGCTCTACCTTTGCATCGTATTATTCTTAGCAGACTTCTTGTCAAGGCAGCAACCCAAAACGGGTAATCCCTCTCTTCACTTTTTGATTCGGCTAAGACGCGGCGATAAATTGAAATCGCGCGCCAACAGAGCCTCGAGGCATTCAAACGATCAAACCGCCTCACCGCTGCTATTCACTTCATGCTAAACTCAATTACATCTTTTCATTTTCAAATCAGTTAACCGCAACGCAGCATTCCTGCGCATCGATGCATCGGTCGTGGTTCAACACTTCGAAGCAGGGTCAACACAGACCGTACTTCCATCACAGAAAAAACACTCCGGGCTTCCAGGCATACCACCGCAACGCGCCCAGATCAACAACATTAAACTATGCAAACAACAAAACATCCCAGACGTCGCAAAAGCAGCGGCGGATTCCACAAGGCGTCGAAACCCGGCGCTAAACGCAGGCCTCAAAACAACAACCGAGGTCGCAACAAGAAACGCACAAGCAACATCGATCCCGGAAGATTGGTACAAAGCGCCACCGTTCAGGAGGTGAAAAGCTATGAATCAAAGCACAGCATCGCGGAGCTACCCATCAGCGATAAACTCAAGCAACGCCTTTTGAACAAAGGCTATGAGCGTCCGACCGAGATCCAAGACAAGACCCTGATGAGCTTGCTCAATCAGCGCGACCTGCTTGGCATCGCCCAAACCGGCACCGGTAAGACCGCTGCCTTCTTGATCCCGATCATCGAGCAGTTGTTGAAGCAAAACCAAAAGAACTACGCCTTGGTATTGGTACCTACACGCGAGTTGGCCAACCAGGTTGAAGAAGAATTCAAGAGCATGACCAAGGGCTTAGGGCTCTACAGTGCGTGCTTCATTGGCGGTACCAACATCAACAAAGACCTCCAAACCCTCAACCGTTCCAGTCACGTGATCATCGCCACACCCGGCAGGTTGCTCGACTTGGTGCAGCGCAAGGCCATCGACCTTAGAAAGGTCCACGCCTTGGTGCTGGATGAGTTCGATCGCATGCTCGACATGGGCTTTGTGAACGACGTAAAGCGCATTGTTCGCGGCATGCAAGTTCGCCAGCACACGATGCTCTTCTCTGCCACATTGGAGCGCAACCAAGAAGCCTTGATCAACGAACTGTTGACCGATCACGTCACCGTAAAAGTGAGCAGTGGCCAGGCCAGCAGTGAGAACATCGATCAAGACATCATCGAGGTAGGCGAAGGAGAAGACAAGATGGATATGCTGAAGGCGCTCATCGAGGCAGAAGGCGACGACGCCAAGATCCTGCTTTTTGAAGAGACCAAGCACGGCGTAAAGAAACTGGCCAAGAAGCTCAATCAAGCCGGCATCCAAGCCGAGGAGATCCATGGCAACAAGAGCCAGAATGCGCGTCAAACCGCGCTGAAAGCCTTTAAAGACGGCAGAGTGAACGTATTGGTAGCTACCGATGTAGCAGCACGGGGCATTGACGTAGACAACATCGCCTTGGTGATCAACTACCAGATGCCGATGACCTTTGACACCTACATCCACCGGATCGGACGATCTGGACGGGCAGGCAAGACCGGTCGAGCGCTCACCTTCGTCACCAGAAATCAGAATAAATAATCAACCACCCATAACCGCAGCAAGGGATAAAACAATCAACCCGCGCTGATCAATTTTTAAGTATGAAACTATTTGTAGCACGCCTCGATTACGGGGTAACCAGCGATGCCTTGCGCACCGTATTTGAAGACTTTGGAACTGTGAACGCCGCTAACGTGATCAACGATCGCGATACCGGTCAATCACGTGGATTCGGATTTGTAGAAATGCCCAACCAAGAGGAGGCCATGAGTGCCATCCACGAGGCAGACGGCATGGAATTACGCGGTAGAAACATCGTAGTAAAAGAAGCAGAAGACCGCCGATAGGTCCTGTACAGATATCATCCCACCAACAGCATCCCCGGGAGCTTCGGCTTCTGGGGATTTTTTTGTCTAGACAAAAGAGAAAAGACCAAAGACAAAAGACACCTGCCCGCTTGAGGCGGGCAAGCACGAATACCGCTGAAAAACATCATGGCATGAGTAAAAGATGAAGGACGAAAGACAAAGGACTGTCAAAATGGTTGACAACTTAGAACTGGCTGCTGGCTTCTAGCTTCTAGCTTCTGATACCGTAGTTGTAGCTGTCATGCTGAGGTTCGTTCGCCGGAGGTGAACGGAGTCTCGAAGCACGACAGCGGGAGGGGATTGATGATAGACATTAGAAGCTAGACGTTAGACATTAGACTTTTTAAAGCTTCAGGACTAGAAATAAAAACCAACAAATCCACCTTCCCCTCTTGGGAGGGGAACGAGGGGTGGGTTCCTTTAGCATATGTAGAACTTGACACAACGCGTTATGCAAACGCCGCTGGCTGTTAGCACTCCGTCCTTGTCCTAGCTGTACGGCTCAAGTGGTTGGGAAGCCCTTGGCTTCTCAGGGGTGGAGGGGTAGTTTTATCGTACCGTATGGTTCTCGAATACATATCCGCAAGCCTTAAGCCTAAACTGTTTGAAATACTCCTGGACACTATTACAAAAACTTGATCCCTTAGGGCTACTTTTGAAAGGCAACGCGATGATATCTGAGATATGGATAGAGTGATCAAACGTCTTCTAAAGCTCAAGAGAGCACCTTCTAGAAAGCACCGAGGTGAGAAAGCACCACATAAGCCCATCCTTCTGCTCGCGGTAATACAACTATTCGAAGAAGGTATCTTAGCGGAGAACCGAATACACATAACCCCTGAACTAGTCGCTACTTTTGAGAAGATTTGGGCGGCACTTGTACCTGAACCGCATTGGCAACCTAGACTTTATCTTCCATTCTACCACCTCAGCACTGAGAAGGACCCTTTTTGGCACATTCAATCAGAAGGAGGTCTTGGTGATGTTCTAACAAGCTCTTATTCTCCAAAGAGCCTGCATGCATTGGATTCAGTTGTAGCCTTTGCCTACTTAAATAGCTCTGTTTTTGAGCTCTTCATGAACTCAGCTACAAGAAGAATCGTCAAACAGAAACTCCTTGACGAATTCTTCCCTAACCGAACTTTTGATCAGCATAAACTCATAAATGACCGTAAGGCATACCTAACCGATATCGAAGATGAGTTCCTTGGTAAGAAGAAGTCTGCCGCAGAGTCTGAGATACAATACGAAACCAGATCATCTGTTTTTAAGGTACAAGTACCAAGGGTTTATGGCTATCAATGTGCAATAAGTGGTCTACGAGTAAGTGCCAAAACAAGTGTAAGCATGGTTGATGCATGTCACATTCAACCGTGGCACATTGCTCATAATGACACCATTCAAAACGGGATATGCTTGACCCCTACTCTACACCGGGCATTTGACAGAGGATTAATCTCTATTTCATCAGATTACCGAGTGTTAATCGCAGATAGCGTTTTCGATGAAGACAGAAATTCAACTTATGCGCTAAGTCAGTTCATCAGGCAACCATTAAAGCTACCGATTGATCCACGCTTAGCTCCTTCACAGGAATTACTAGAATGGCACAGAAATGAATTCAGGTTCTAAGGGTTCACACTTACCCTTCTAACCTCCAAAGCAAAACACAACGTCAGAACGAAAACCGCCTGAGTCGCACATCTAGTGATAATCAAGAATGGATTCCGCTGTCTTGCTTCGAGACTTTTTTCGCTGAAGGCGAAAAAACCTACTCCAAAGGCGTACAAGTCAGCATGACAGCTACCGTTGTGCGTTGTGCGTTTTTCGAGCATCGTACTCCGCTGTCTTTCTTGAAACGATCAATGGCCCTCGCAATATGAAAGCACTCAGCCGATCAGATCACTCGAAATGACACAACCTTCTCCCGCCACGCCTGTTCTACTTCTAGATTAGTAATCATGGCAAAGAAGAGCAACAAGAAAAAGAACCAAGATCCGCGGTTGGAGTTTGTGGATCTGTATAAGCAGTTTGTTTACACCCACGGCGCTTGTCCGGCCAACTTGAAGGAGTTCATGTCGTTTGGAGATTTCGCTTTCGGTGATTTCAAGGCGGTGTTTGATAGCCTGGAGGCATTGGAGGTGGCTACGATGCTGCTCTACTTCAAGCGGGCCAACGATGCGGTGTTGGCCGATGAACACAGCGCAGCGCTGAGTCCGAAGGAACGGCACTTGACCTTTTGCTACGTTTTGGTGGAGCTCGTGGGTGAAGATGAGATCTTCTTGCAGCAATTCTTGCAGGACAAGAAGCAAGATGGCAGCTACGTGAAGCAGTTCTTGCATGTGCTGAACAAGCAAAGTTTTGAGGTGCTGCGTTCAGACGGACGCTTCAGTGAGCAGTTTGAGAAATTGAAGATCAACCCGAAAAAGTCGGCCCTAACCAACCATGCACTGGGCATGATCTATTTCTACCTCCGAGACAAGAGCGCCGACAAACAAGATACCGATGCCTTCATTGAAAAGTCTACGGACTTGCTTTTCCGCTTGACCGATACCTCTACCCTGATGAGCATGTTTGACCTGGGTAAGTTCATGGCGTCGCGCAAGGAAACGGTTTTCAGCTGGGATTAGGGAAGGCAACACGATGAAGAAAGAACAGAAACGTATCTCGGTCAGTAAGCTGGCCCGCGCTGGCAAATTGGCCAATACCGGTGCCAAGGTGGGTGCCAACTACATGAAGCACTACGCCAAGCGCTTGGTGAGCAAAGACACCGATCGCAGCAGCCTGGATGAAGCCAATGCCAAGGATGTGTACGAGGCTTTCAGTGAGTTGAAGGGCGGTCCGCTTAAGATGGCCCAGATGCTAAGCCTCGGCGAGCAGTTGCTTCCAAAGAGCTATACCGAGCAGTTCGCACAAGCCCAAAACCGGGTTACACCTTTGTCGTATCCGCTGATTCGTCGCACCTTCAAAAAGGAGGTGGGTCAATATCCGGAAGAGGTCTTTGAAGGCTTCAGTACGTCTGCGGTCAATGCTGCGAGCATCGGACAGGTGCACAAAGGCAGCATCAACGGCACAAGCTACGCCATCAAGCTGCAGTACCCTGGCGTGGCGGATTCATTGAAGAGCGATATCCGCTTGGTGGCGCCCTTTGCTACCCGCATGCTGGGCATCAGCAAAGCGGAAGTGCAGCCCTACATCGATGAAGTGGAGCATAAGCTGCTGGAGGAAACCGACTATGTGCAAGAATTGAGCAGCGCTGAGCGCATCATTGAAGGATGCCAGCACCTAAGCGGCACGGTCTTCCCTCAGTTTAAACCCGAGCTCAGCGGCAAGCGCATCATCACCATGACGTGGATTGAAGGACAGGGCTTAAAAGACTGGATCGACAGCAACCCAAGCCAGGAAGCTAAGAACAGCATCGGTCAGCGTTTGTGGGATTTCTACCAACACCAAATCCACCAGCTGCGCTTCATGCATGCCGATCCACATCCCGGTAACTTCATTATCACCCCGCACGATGAACTTGGGGTGATCGACTTCGGTTGCATCAAGGAGATCCCGGATGATTTCTACAGGTCTTACCTGAAGTTGTTGCAGCACGGACAAGACCTCAACTCCAAGGAGTTCATGGACGCCCTGATCGAGTTGGGACTGTACGATGATAGCGCACCGAAAAAAGAGCGTGAATTGGTCTTGGGCGTATTCCGCGAGATGTTCACCCTGGTAGGCAAGCCATTGTTCTCCGAGCGCTTTGACTTCGGACAAGACGATTTCTTCGCCTCCATCTACGAGCGCGGAGAAGCCCTGAGCAAGAATTCAGAACTCCGTGGCTTGAGCGCCCAAGGCTCCAAGCATTTCATCTACTTCAACCGTACCTTCTTCGGACTCTACCAACTGCTGAACCAGTTAGACGCCGAGATCGATACAAGCAATGTGTTTCCAAGGGAGGTGTTGAGGAAGAGCGCTTGATTGTCAGCTATCAGCTGTCAGCAGGAGCTAGGAGCTAGGAGCTAGGAGCTAGGAGCTAGGAGCTAGGAGCTAGGAGCAAACCTACTAAGTACTCTGTACTAACTACTCTGTACTCTACCAAATATCCGTCACCCTCAAGCTTTTTGTATTTTTTACCATATCTTCGGGAAATGACGAAACACTACTTCCTCTCTGCCCTGATCATTTTTTGTGCTGCATGGATGCAAGCCCAAACCATTGAAGACGACTTTGAAGGCAACGGTACCATCGCCGAGTGGGTGGGCGACGATTGCAATGTGGATGCTGGATTCAGCAATCCTTTTTCTAATGCGAACAATCCCTCTTCGGGGGTATTGAAGTACGAAGATGTGGGTGGAACCTACGC
>CAJXNO010000013.1 GCA_913057205.1 uncultured Flavobacteriales bacterium | reverse complement strand
CCGAGGAACCAGAACAGGTGTTCATAAAGGATCGGACTACCACCCGTTTGCTCAAGTACCTCACCTGCGATATGAATATCGCTTAGGTAGAACGCTGTACCGAAAGAACGGTCGAAGATCAAAAGCAACGCCGCTGAGAACAATACGGGGAAAGAGAGTACTCCGATGATTGCCGTAACAAACAAGGCCCAGATCGAAAGCGGTAGACGCGTCATGGTCATACCTTTTGTACGAAGGTTGATTACGGTTACTACGTAGTTCAAACCTCCTAGTAAGGATGACACAATAAAGAGGGACATACTCACCAACCAAAGTGTCATACCAAGACCGGAGCCTGGCATCGCTTCAGGAAGCGCACTCAAAGGTGGGTAAACCGTCCAACCTCCAGAAGCAGGTCCTGTCTCGACAAAAAGAGAACCAACCATTACCACACTGGATGCAAAGAAGAACCAATAAGAAAGCATGTTCATGAAGCCAGACGCCATGTCGCGCGCACCAATCTGCAACGGAATGAGCAAGTTGGCAAAGGTTCCACTCAAACCACCCGTCAACAGGAAGAATACCATGATGGTACCGTGAATCGTAACCAAGGCGAGGTACATGTTCGGATCCAGAATTCCATCAGGCGCCCATTTGTCGCCGAGGAAAAAGTTCAAGATCCAGAATGATTCTCCTTGCCATCCGAGCTGCAATCTGAAGAGAGATGACATGATCATCCCGATCACAGCCATGAACATACCCGTGATCAGGAATTGCTTCGAGATCATCTTATGGTCTTGGCTAAAGATGTATTTTGAAACGAATGTTTCTTCGTGGTGATGATCGGTGTTATGTGCTGTTGCTGTTGCCATCGTAATTATTGTTCGATCATTGAAATTTCGTTACCAGTAAGTTTGTTCTCAGCGGCCATGCCCTCTGTGTCTTCCACAGGTTGGATGGACTCTGCAAAGGTCTTTTGCTGACCCAACCATGCATAATACTCTTCAGGCTCCACTACCTTAATAACCATCTTCATGTTATAATGTGCAGCGCCGCAGATTTTATTACACAATAAATAATATTCGAACTCATCGTCGCCGGTGATCTCACGCATCTCTTCCGTGGTCTTCGTAGGCACTAAATGGAAGTTGGTAGTCATTCCAGGAACACAGTTCATCTGCGCACGGAAGTGTGGCATGTATGCACTGTGAATCACATCACGGCTACGGAAAATGAAGTTCACACTCTTTCCGCGTGGGATCAAGAATTCGTTCTTCACAAGTACATCGTCGTTACCCGCCGCTAGGCTTGCCGCCTCAAGGCCTTCGAAGGAAGAGACACGCTCTAATTGACGCTTACGCTTACCCATCGTTTCAAGCAATTCAGCCTCTTTAACTCCTCCTTTTGGTGCCGCTTCGAGTTCTTCCTCCAAGTATGCTATATCATCCAAAAGACCCGTCTTCATCTCCTTGATAGATCCGTTGGTAATCACACCCAATGGGTTTGTACCTGAGATCATGTTGTAATTGGATGAACCAAGGGTAGAATCTGCTCCGGAATAACGCGCTGTCCAGTCGAACTGCTTAGGATACAACTCAATCACTAAGGCGTCCTCTGGAGCATCATCTGTGATGTCAATCCATGCCGACAGACCATAGACGATGATCACGGCCAAGAATACTGCTGGTACGGTAGTCCAAAGCAATTCAAGCTTGTTACTGTGGGTGTAGAAGTACGCTTTACGATCCTTCGAGAACACATACTTGTAAGCAAAGTAGAACAGGAAGACATGCGTTACTACAAATACGAGGGTAATGATCAAGAAATTGAAGTTCAATAGTTGATCCAATACAACGCCGTGTTCTGAAGCCGATTCTGGCAACAAGTGCGGGGTGTACTCTACAAACAACCAAGCGAAGAATGCAAAGTATCCGATCATGAAAAGCAGCATCGCTTTGCTTTGGTAGTTGTTCTCTCCGTCTGTTGGCACGAAACTAACGCCACCTTTCAATTTGGATGTGCCTTCGAATACCCGAAGAAGCTGCCAGATCGCTAAGGATGCTAGGACAATTGCCAATACTATTAAAGCTGTAGTCATGTTAATATATCTAACGCGTTTCCTTTATTCTTAATTAATGTGGTGGTGGAGACTCTCCTCTAGCATTGGGTGGCCTTTCACAAGCAGTGGTCGCTTGGACAATGCATTCAAGGTGATGTATAGGAATAAACCAAGAAATCCAAAGAAAGTTCCCAATTCTACCCATCCAATTACACCATATTGCTTCATCGCACCAGGCGTAACGATCATGAATACGTCCATCCAGTGACCGAAGAAGATGATCACACCTACAAAGGTCAAGAAGCCAGCCTTTCGCTTAGCGTCCTTAGACATCAAGAGCAACATAGGGAATACAAAGTTGATGATCAACGATCCCCAGAAAGCCCAAGAGTAATCTTCGATTCGTGCTTGGTAGTACATCACCTCTTCAGGGATGTTGGAATACCAATACAACATGAACTGACAGAAGAATAAGTACGTCCAAAGGAAGCTGATCGCAAACACCCACTTACCCATGTCGTGCATGTGGCTGTCGTTCACAAAGTCCATCAAGCCCTTGCTCTTTAGGTAAATCACCAACAAGGTCATCATCACCATACCGCTGATCCACATTCCTGAGAAAATGTACCAACCGAAGATCGTGGAGAACCAGTGTGTATCAATGCTCATGATCCAGTCCCAGCTTGCCGTTACGCTGGTGTATCCGAAGAACACCAAGAACACCGCTGCCAAGGTTTGATTCTTGGAGAAGAAGCTGCGTTGGCTATCCAATTCCATTGGCTCATCCTCTAGTAAGGAACGCTTGCGGAACAACATGGTGAACCAAACATAAACGCTCAGGTAAGCAATGGTTCTGATCCACCAGAATGGCAGGTTCAAATATGCTTGCTTACCAGCGATGATCTCGTCATAGTGCTCTGATGTTGGATCATAAAGGTCTGCATCCATCCAGTGGTAAATATGATTCCAATGGAAGGTAGCTGCAATGAACACAACCAAAAGCGCTATGGAACCTACCGGCAAGTAAGCAGAAACACCTTCAAAGATGCGCTTAAGTACTGTGGGCCAACCTGACTCTGCTGCGTACTGCACCGCCAAGAAGAAGGTACCCGTAAGTCCAATTCCAAAGAAAAAGAACCCACTGATCAGAATACTGGTCCATACACGCTGCGCGGCGTGATCACCTGAAAAGAAACCAAGCACGATAGACAAAAGCCCGATCGCCATCAGGATCATCGTGATTTTTTTGGCTCTTCCTTCGAATGCGTAATCCATAATTCCTTTCTCTTTATTGTGGGTTGTTCATAGCGGTTTCTTCTGCTGCAGCGTTATCGTCACCTTCAGCAGTTTCTTCTGCATCCTTCTTCTCCTCTTGAGGGCCTTGAAGGGTCTGCACATATCGAATCACCTTCCAGCGCTCCTCTACGTTCAACTGAGAACTGTGTGCGCCCATGAGGTTCTTTCCGTACGTAATGGTATGGAACATCTTCCCTTCTGGCAAATTCTTCAATGCAGCGCTGTTATAGGCAGGGGGCGGCGGATGTCCACCAGCGGTAACCGTTGGACCATCACCCATTCCTTTATCACCATGACAGTGCCAGCAGAACTTGGTGTAGATCACCTTGCCTTCTGCGATGATCTCTTCGGTCAACGGATACGGGTCCTTCAAAAGCTCTCCTGCCATTTCATACCCTTCAACGGTATTCGGTATACCGTAAGGCAAGTAGCCTCGAGAAATGCTTCCCTCAGCTGGCTTGAGCGCCTGCATATTGTCTTCGAAGTTCGCGCCTTCGATTTGTTTGTTATTCTCGGCATAGGGCTCCAAAGCGGGAGAACGATACATGTCTGGCATGTACTCGATACCCGGACTCTGCGGGTCTGATCCACATGACGTGATCATCAGACTAGTGAGCGCCAGCGTAGAAAGGCTTAGACTATATCTTTTCATTCTCTTCATGCCTATTTTTCAAAGATTTCAACGGGATTGGTTTCCTGCAATACGGCGCGGATATCATCATCGCTCACACCGCTGTTCTCATCGCGGGAGATCTCGATAGCGAAGTGATCGTCTGTTGTACGCGGGTGTGGATTGCGCGCAGGCATTCCTGGGAATGTCTTGTTTCGAATGAAATAAGTAAGGGCCATACCGTGTGCAGCACACAAAACGGTAAACTCAAACGTGATCGGAATGAACGCTGGCAAGTTCTGGTAGAGGAAGTCATTTGGCTTACCCCCGATGTTCATCGGCCAGTCTTGGATCATGAAGAACCACATACCGATCAAAGCCAAGGTCATCGCCGTTAAGCCATAGAGAAAGGCAGTGATTGCCAAGCGGGTCCATTTGATCCCTAGGACATTCTCCAATCCGTGTACCGGGAAGGGAGAGTATACATCTTTGATGCGGATGTTCTTGGAAAGGATGCTCTTAGCACCTTCTACCATCACATCGTCATCGTCGTACAATGCGTAAATCGCCTTACTCATCTTAGTGTTTCTTTTTGTAATTGTCACCCGAAGACTTCAAGATAGACTTCAATTCATTCAATGCAAGTACCGGGAAAAATCGGCTGAACAGCAAGAACAGCGTAAAGAAGATCCCGATGGTTCCCAGGAAGATCCCGATGTCAACAAAAGTTGGGTGGAACATGCTCCAACTTGAAGGGATGAAGTCTCTGTGCAATGAGGTAACGATGATCACAAATCGCTCGAACCACATACCGATGTTCACGAAGATCGATAGGATGAACGATGCAATCAGGCTTGTTCGGATCTTCTTGAACCAGAATAGCTGTGGGGTGATCACGTTACACGTCATCATTGACCAATATGCCCACCAATAAGGTCCCGTTGCACGGTTTAAGAAGGCATATGCTTCATACTCCACTCCTGAGTACCAAGAGATGAACAGTTCCGAGAGGTATGCAACACCTACCATAGATCCAGTGATCACGATGATGATGTTCATGTACTCCGCATGCTTCACGGTTATGTAGGACTCAAGGCTCAATACTTTGCGAGCGATCAACAAAAGTGTCTGCACCATCGCAAATCCAGAGAAGATCGCACCGGCAACGAAGTAAGGAGGGAAGATCGTGGTATGCCAACCTGGAATCACCGATGTAGCAAAGTCCATCGATACGATCGAGTGAACCGAGAATACCAGTGGTGTAGCCAAGCCAGCCAACACCAAAGAAACTTCTTCAAAACGAATCCAAGCTTTTGCGTTACCTGTCCAACCGAAGCTCAAAACACTGTACGCCATCTTAGAAACCGGCTTAACGGCTCGGTCACGAATAGTAGCGAAGTCAGGAATAAGTCCGATGTACCAGAACACCAACGAAACAGAGAAGTACGTAGAGATCGCAAACACGTCCCAAAGCAGTGGTGAGTTAAAGTTCACCCACAAGGAACCGAAGGTGTTTGGCAATGGGAACACCCAATATGCCATCCAGATACGACCCATGTGAATCCCTGGGAACAACGCTGCCATGATCACCGCGAAGATGGTCATCGCCTCCGCTGATCGGTTGATCGCCATTCTCCACTTCTGACGGAACAACAAAAGTACCGCAGAGATCAAGGTTCCTGCGTGACCAATACCTACCCACCATACGAAGTTGGTGATATCCCACGCCCAGTCAACTGTGGTGTTCAAACCCCAAACGCCGATTCCTCGACCGATGGTGTAAAGGATACATCCCACTCCCCAAAGGGCAACCATCACACTGAGGGAGAATACGATGTACCAATACTTATTGGCCTTACCCTCAACCGGGGCACAAACGTCCTCGGTGATCTGGTGATAGGTCTTATCACCTAGAATGAGTGGTTCTCTAATCGCTGCTTCTTTTTGCATATGACTCGACTCGTTATCTATGATTATCAAGCAGTTTGATCAACTGCATTATGCTCTGCGTTTCTAACTTTTGTTTGGTACCAAACGTTTGGCTTCACTCCGATCTCCTCCAACAAGTTGTAGGAACGATCATTCATCGCCTCAGCACGCACCTTGGAAGACTTGTCATTCAAGTCGCCGAAAGTGATCGCGTTGGTAGGACAAGAGGATGCACAAGCAGTTTGGATGGAACCATCTTTAACAGGCTTGCCTGCCTTCTTCGCTTCAAGCTTACCCGCCTGTACACGTTGAACACAAAGGCTACACTTCTCCATAACACCTCTTGATCGAACAACCACATCTGGATTCAATACCATGCGTGCTAGGTCATCTTGTGATGGGTTAACATCTGTGAACTTGCTATCACCGATGTAGTTGAACCAGTTGAAGCGACGCACCTTGAATGGACAGTTGTTTGCACAATAACGCGTACCGATACAACGGTTGTAGGTCATTTGGTTATAACCTTCATCGCTGTGTGTGGTTGCAGCAACTGGACAAACGGTCTCACAAGGAGCGTGGTTACAGTGCTGACACATCACTGGCATGTAACCCACTTCAGGGTAATCCGATGGAACTTCCATCGCATCGTAATCCTTGTCTTGGTTCTTGTCGCCGTGAAGAATTGGGTCAGCATCGCTGCTGTAGTAGCGGTCGATGCGCATCCAGCTCATTGAGCGGGTACGGTTCACTTCATCCTTACCCACCACTGGAACGTTGTTCTCAGAGTGGCAAGCAGTAACACAGGCACCACAACCGATGCACGTGTTCAAGTCAATGGTCAATCCCCAACGGTGACCTAGATCGATGTCATGTTCTGCCCAGAGGTCTAATTTATCTGGAGTTACTTCCTCGCCGTAAGCGTTAGAAAGGGTCACCAATGGATTCCAGTGCTCACGATCGTTCTCCTTGAATTCAGAAAGGGTCGTCTCATTCAAGATCTTACGGCCCATCATCGTGTGGTGCGTCTGGGTTGACGCGATGTTGTAACGACGCTCGATCTTCTCAATGGCAACTGGTGCGCTGTACTGGATGTAGCCATCCTTGACAGGAAGTACTGCAAACGCGTTCTCCCCGATCAGTCGATCACCTTCGTAACCTTTACCATAACCCAGTGCTACACCGATGGTACCACGCTTCTGACCTGGCATTGAAACCACCGGAAGCTCCATAGACTGGCCTTCAACGGTGATGCGAACCATACCTGCACGTTGCTGCTCTCCCATCAAGGTGTTCAAGCCCATTTCGCGCATATCAGAAGGGTTCATCGTAACGTATTGATCCCAAACCACCTTGGTCACCGGATCTGGAAGTTCTTGCAACCATGGGTTATCCGCATTGATACCTAAACCGATTCCGGTCTTGAGGTAGAAGGCGACTTCCCAGCCATCTACAGGTTTGGTTAATGATGAAGCAGCATTGGACACGGCCGTGCCGTCGAATGCGCTCTTGGCTTCGCTTTCTTCTCCTTCAGCTGCTCCTTCTTCCACGGCTGGCGCCGCCATCACAGCAACACCGTCATGGATGCTCTTATTCCAGCGACTCGCGAAGATCACACTCGGATCATCAGAAGCCGTAACCTCTGCATCCCAATGCTCCTTCAACATATCGTAGTACGTCTTCTCTGCGCCCATCCAAGTCAAGATAGAATCTTGCCATTGACGGGTGTCGTAAATGTTCTTGATCGCAGGCTGTGCGAAAGTCACTTCTGTACCCGCTGGGTTTGAATCGTTCCACGACTCCAAGAAGTGGTTCACCGGACACACATAGGTCGCGTTTTGCGATGTGAAATCTGGCTTCTCGGCAAAGGAGATACTCGTCTTGGCTTTCGCCATGGCGCTTGTAAAGTCCCAAGCTCCAGGCAATGTATAGGATGGATCTGCATCCATTACCATCAATACATCAACAGCACCAGCATTCAACTCACTTATCAATTCTGCTACGGCTGCATCACTACCTTTTCTCAAGTGAAGTGGAGCTGCAACGTCAACCGTGGAGCCGTGATTGGCGAGCATCTCGTTGATGCCAGCTACAACCGTTTGTACGTTTGGATCGTTCGAATCAGAAACTACCAAGGAAGCACCCTGTGCCTTAACGAGAGCAGCAGCAGCGTTCTTGATCTTGGTTTCCACATTGTTATCATCATTGAGAAGCGACGCACTTGGGATTGAGCCTTCCTTACCCAGCATGCCAGCAACAGCGTTGCCGAGCATAGCAACAATAGCGCCGTATTCTGATGGCTTTATTGCGCCTCGTACGTCAGCATTAGAACCCGTAACACTCATGACAGCTTCAAACTGGAAGTGCTTACTCATCTCTCCTTCTGGCTTACGCAGCTGCGCGTAGGCGTTGGAGAATCCGATCGGGTTGATCCAGTTGGTCAAGAAATCAGCACCGATGGAAACGACCACTTTCGCTTTATCGAAGTGATAGTTTGGAACGATGGATTGACCGATTGTTCTCTTGTAAGCTTCGCGAATAGCAGCAGAAGAAACTGCGTCGTATATCACATGCTTCACGGAAGCAGATCCAACTTCTCCCTCCTCTGTCATAGAAGAACCAGTCTCCATCCAAGCCTTAAACTCACCCATAAGCTTAGCGGAAGTTGGACTGATTACCGTAGAAGAAAGGAAGCAAACATTACCGCCATTTGCTTTCACCCCTTCTAGGATTGAAGCGATCTCACCATCAACGGTCGACCAATCGGTTGGTTGTCCGGCTTTCAGAGGCGACTTAAAGCGACGGTTATTATAAAGTGACAGTATAGATGAGTTCACACGTGCACTTACGCCTCCACGAGAAGTAATACCTTTCTTATTTCCTTCGATGTGGATCGGACGACCTTCACGCGTCTTCACCAAGATGCTTGCGTAGTCAAAACCATCGAAATGGGTAGACGCATAATAATTCGCAATACCTGGCATCACCTCATCTGGCTTCACCACATAAGGCAAGCTCTTTACTACTGGCGTCTCACAAGCAGCGAGGGTAGCAGCCGTGATACCGAAACCCATGAACTTCAGGAAGTCTCGACGGCTCGTGTTGGTTGAATCCAACTCCTTGTTTGATAGGAACTGATCGATCGGAAGCTCTTCTGAGAACTCCTTTTCTGCACGTTGCACGAAGGCTGGATCTTTCTCCAGTTCTTCAGCTCCTTTCCAGTATATCTTCTTATTGCTCATAGCGTTGTATCCCAAGAATTAATAGTGGCACTTAACACATTCCAATCCTCCGATGTGCTCTACAGTGAACGTTTCTAGGCCTTCGCCTTTGTATTTCTCAACCAGTTCGTCGTGAACTGCTTCATAGTATCCGTTGCCATCCATGGCTACGTTGGTCTCGCGGTGACAGTTGATACACCATCCCATCGTCAACTCTGAATACTGATATACCTCATCCATCTCTTCGATCGGACCGTGACAGGTCTGACACTCTTGCTTACCCACCACTACGTGTTGGCTATGGTTGAAGTAAACGAAATCTTGCAGGTTGTGAATACGCACCCATTCAATCGGCTTCTGATCGTAGCCTTCGATGTAGCGCAATTTGTCCGGATCCCAGCCGATGGCATCATAGATCTTCGCGATCTCTTTCGTACCAGAGACTTTTCCTTCTTGAACACCCATGTGGCAATTCATACAGATGTTAACCGAAGGAATACCTGCGGACTTACTCTTCTCAACGGAGTTGTGGCAATAAACACAATTGATGCCGTTCTGTCCCGCATGAATTTTGTGGGAGAACCAAATCGGTTGCTTCGGTTGGTAGCCTTGGTAAACACCTATTCCGTTCAACCAATCCCAACCAAGGACACTGATGTACGCCACAATCAGTACGATCACCACCGCACTCACTGCTCGGTTTCGGGTAAAGAATCCAACGAACTCCGCGAACATATCGTCTACTGGTGCAGCTTCTTCGCCTTCCTTCTGACGATTCAGACTTTCCAAGCTGTTGTTCACACTCCACAGAACGCGGAAAACAACGAAGAGAACAACAACCACTAGGATCAACCAAATGGTTGGATCACCAGCAGATTCCTGCTCACCACCTCCTTCTCCGGCAACAGCCTCCCCTGCAGCAGCTACTGGCTCCTCTGGCTTCCAATTATCGATGTAGTCCAATACCGCTACCACCTCATCGCTAGAAAGCGCCATCGGTGTCATGATACTCTTGTTGTATTCCTCCCACAATTGAATTGCGTACGGATCCTTTGTTTCCTTGATGTAGCCCTGCGAGTTCTTAATCCAAGCAATGATCGCGTCGTCACTACCGGTACGCTCAGCCCACTTCTCTCGAGCACCTTGCAGCGCAGGTCCAACAACCTTCTTATCGATCTTGTGACATGCTGTACAGTTCGCTTTATAAAGCGCTTCCCCATCTTGGGCAGCGGCTGGCGATGAGATCAAGAGCAGAGACAAAACCGTTGTTACCGTTAGTAACTTCTTTGTCAGGCTCACCCAATTGTTTCGCATAGATTCTTTCAGTTTTCGTTGTCTAAAGGGCGGTCAGAAAGCGTCGGCAAATTTAGAAGAATGGCAATATGGGCATTAACAAAAGTTTAAAAATAGCCTAGGGTAGTTTAATTTAAAATGATTCTATATAAGTAATTCTAATAGCTGATTAACTGATACTTACATCACCATTCTTGAGGTCCCAAAATCGTATCCAACTGGCAGCGAGTACTTTCGTAAGGATGCACATGTTTATACCATTTAAGCACCTCTTTTCGGGCCTTTTGATGCTCGGAACACCTCTTTTGCTTCAAGCACAATCAGATAGTAGCTATTCAACGCAAGCGAATGCGTCCACAACCGATTCGAACACGGCGGCTATGGTTAGCATTCGAATGGAGCCCGAACTAGAGCGGTACATCTCCTTAATGGACAGTTTGGATGTGGAACAACAAAAAACCTTTGGCTACCGCATACAGATCTTCTCTTCGTCTGGACCAACAGCCAAAAAGGATGCACTCAAAAGTCAATCTGAATTCCTAAAGCTTTACAGCGAGCATAGTGCCTACACTGCATGGGACTACCCGAATTGGGTCGTGAGGCTTGGAGATTACCGCAACCACCTAGAAGCACAAGAATTTCATGATGAGATCAAGACGATCTATCCTGCCTCCTTCATCGTGAAGGATGAGATCAAGATGGACTGAACCACCTCTCTCATGAACAATTACTAAAGCTTACGTGCTACTTCAACTTCTTCGTAGCCTTCGATGATATCACCTACTTTAATGTCGTTGTAGTTCTCGATGTTCAAACCGCACTCGAAGCCTGCTTTCACTTCTTTCACGTCTTCCTTGAAACGCTTCAGAGAGCCTAGCGCACCTGAGTACTGCACGATGCCATCTCGGATCAAACGCACCTTGGTGTTTCGGGTGATGGTTCCATCCAGCACATAACAGCCCGCGATGGTTCCGACTTTCGAGATCTTGAATGTTTCGCGGACTTCGATGTTGCAGACTACCTTCTCTTCGATGGTAGGCTTCAACATACCTTCCATGGCCGCCTTCATGTCATTGATCGCATCGTAGATGATAGAGTATTGACGGATCTCCACACCTTCTGCCTCGGCGTGCTTGCGCGCCTGCACCGATGGCCTCACCTGAAAGCCGATGATGATCGCATCTGAGGCGGTCGCCAACAACACATCCGATTCGGAGATCTGTCCGACCGATTTATGGATCACATTGATCACAATATTATCTGTAGACAGCTTCAACATAGAGTCTGCAAGCGCTTCCACGGAACCGTCAACGTCACCTTTGATGATGAGGTTAACCTCTTGGTAATCGCCCAGCTTGATGATCTCACCGATGTCTTCCAGCGTTCTACGACGCTGCGTTCTAATGCTCTGCTCACGCTGAAGCTGCTGACGCTTGGTTGCAATGTTCTTCGCCTCGCGTTCATCTTCCATTACCAGGAAGGTATCACCAGCATTCGGCGCTCCATTCAATCCTAGAATACTCACCGGGTGCGATGGTCCGGCCGACTCTACTTCCACGCCACGCTCGTTGAACATAGCCTTGACCCGACCGAAATAACTTCCAGCAAGGATGTTATCTCCTACGCGAAGGGTACCGGTCTGCACAAGCAATGTTGTGGTATAACCACGCCCCTTGTCCAAGGTCGCTTCGATGATGGTTCCTTTCGCGGCACGATCTGGGTTCGCTTTGAGTTCAAGCAGTTCAGACTCCAACAACACCTTATCTAGAAGGTCATTGATGTTCAGTCCGTTCTTGGCACTGATTTCTTGGCTTTGGAACTTACCACCCCAGTCTTCTACGAGGATATTCATGTTGGCCAGTTGCTCTCGGATCTTGTCCGCATTGGCTCCCGGCTTATCGATCTTATTGAACGCAAAGACCATTGGTACACCCGCCGCTTGTGCGTGGTTGATGGCCTCCGTTGTTTGCGGCATCACGGCATCGTCTGCTGCAATCACAATGATGGCGATATCGGTTACTTGAGCACCACGGGCACGCATCGCGGTGAACGCTTCGTGACCTGGAGTATCCAAGAAGGTAATGGTCTTGCCGTTTTCAAGGTCTACGCTATACGCTCCGATGTGCTGTGTGATACCCCCGGCTTCACCGGCGATCACATTCTCTCTTCGGATGTGATCCAACAATGAGGTCTTACCGTGGTCTACGTGACCCATTACGGTAACGATTGGCGGACGCTCAATTTGCGTATCCGGATCTTCCTCTTCTTCTTCCAACATCGATTCCTCGATGTCAGCACTAACAAACTCAACCGTGTAACCGAATTCTTCCGCCAGTAAGCCTAAGGTCTCTCGGTCAAGGCGTTGGTTGATGGATACCATCATACCAATACCCATACACATGGAGATGATCTCTGTAGGAGACACGTTCATCATGGTAGCCAGTTCGCTTACCGTTACGAACTCTGTCACCTTTAGCACCTTTTGGTCTTCCTGCTGCTGTTCGAGTTCCTTTTGCATCTTCTCACTCACAGCATCCCGTCGCTCACGACGATACTTTGAGCGGGTCGACTTACCCTTACTCTTCAATGCGGCAAGGGTCTCTCGTACTTGATTTTGAATCTCTTCTTCAGTCAGTTCAGGCTTTGGAGCAGCCTTCGCTCCTTTCTTACCGCCTTTACGATTGTCTTTATCACCAAACCCTTTCTGGGTATCCACCTTGGCAATGCGCTTACGCTTGCGTTTGCGCTTGCCATCTTCGTCACTGTCGTCGTCCTTCTTAGATGGCTTAGGTTCTGGAAGGTCAATTTTACCGACAAACTTTGGCCCATCGAGCTTTTGAGCCTTGGCCTTCATCACTTCCGGCTCTGGCTTCTTCTCTGGGGCTGCTTCTTTCTTTTCTTCCGTTTCCTTCTTCGTAGCTTCTGCTTCTTCTTTGGCCTTTGTTGCCTTGTCGTCTTCCGCCTTCTTCTTCGCCGCCTCTTCCTTCTTCTTCTCTTCTTCTACTTCGGCTTTCTTCTTCGGACGGTTGGACTTAATGCTCGACAAATCGATCTTCCCTACCACGTTCGGACCGCTCTTATCGCCTGCATCATCAGGAGCTTCTTCTTTCTTTTCAGGAGCCTTCTCAGCTGGCTTTGTCTCCTTCGGCTGCTCTGGTGCTTTCTCTTGTTTGGCAGGCTTCTCCTCTTCAGCTGGAGTATCGAAACCACCCACGTTCTTGATCAGAACCTCTTCTTGGTCGCCATGGTCTTTATCGCCACGAGTCTTCTTCTGATCATCGAGGGTAATGGTCTCTCTGACCACCTTGGTTTGAGCCAACTCATCTGACTTCAACTTCTTTGCACGGTCAGGAGCAAACTCTTCCATCAAAAGCTGGTACGCTTCTGGTGAGATTTTGGTATTCGGACGTCCTTCGATCTGGATTCCTTTTTGAGCCAAGAAATCCACTACGGTAGGGAGTCCAACGTTAAACTCTTTCGCTGCTTTGCTTAATCTTATAGGTGCGCCGTCTGCCATAAATATTGTTACGAATCTCGTTAATTTATAAGACTAAAAGCGATTATTCAAATTCTGCCTTTAGAATTTCGAGGATCTCCTTCACGGTTTCCTCCTCTAGGTCGGTACGTTTCACGAGGTCTTCTGAACTGAGTTCCAAGACACTTTTCGCCGTATCGCAACCAATTGCTTTCAACTCGTCGATGATCCAGTGATCGATCTCATCTGCAAACTCTTCCAGGTCTACGTCTTCGTAGTCTTCTTCTGACTCTCGGTAAACATCGATCTCGAACCCGGTAAGCTTTCCAGCTAGTTTGATGTTATGTCCACCCTTACCGATGGCCAAGGATACCTGGTCTGGCTTCAAGTAAACGTTTGCTCTTCCTTCTTCTTCGTCGATCTTGATGGTCGTGATTTTAGCCGGACTCAAAGAACGCTGGATGAACAGCTGTGGATTATTGGTGAAGTTGATCACGTCGATGTTCTCATTGCGCAACTCACGCACGATGCCATGAATACGCGACCCCTTCATACCTACACAAGCTCCTACTGGATCGATGCGATCATCGTAAGACTCTACTGCAACCTTAGCACGCTCTCCCGGCTCGCGAACAATCTTCTTGATGGTGATCAAACCATCGAAGATCTCTGGAACCTCCATCTCAAACAAGCGCTCCAAGAACGCTGGTGATGTACGAGAAAGGATGATGACCGGATTTGCATTGCGCATATCCACCTTGCTCACCACCGCACGAACAGTATCGCCTTTCTTGAAGTAATCCGTTGGAATCTGCTCTGATTTTGGCAAGACCAATTCATTGCTCTCGTCATCCAAGACCAAGATTTCCCGCTTCCAAATCTGATATACCTCACCGGTAATGATATCACCAACGCGATCCTTGTATTTCTTGTAGATGGTATCCTTCTCCAACTCCTGAATCTTACCAACAAGGTTCTGACGCATAGAAAGGATAGCTCTACGTCCAAATTCTTCGATCTTCAATTCTTCAGAAGCCTCTTCACCGACTTCAAAGTCAGGCTCAATCTTGATGGCTTCGCTGTAAGCGATCTCCGTCAAGTCATCTTCCACCTCACCATCTTCAACGATCATTCGGTTCCGCCAAATCTCGAGGTCACCCTTGTCTGGGTTGATGATGATGTCGAAATTCTCATCATCACCGAACTCTTTAATGATCATGTTACGGATCACATCTTCTAGGATGTGCATCATGGTAACACGATCGATGTTCTTTACCTCTTTAAAATCCTGAAACGACTCAATTAATTCATCAGCATTCATGGTCGCGTTGTTATTTGAATGATATTAAAACTTTAGTTTCCTTTACTTGACCCCATTGCAAGACCTCTTCTCGCTCGGGGAGCTTCTTCTTCTTTGAGGCAGGGAGCTTGAGTTTGATGTGATCTCCTGCTTCGAGCAACTCACCTTTCATCTCTGCACCTTCTACCGTGGTCAGCTTTACTTCTCGACCGATGTTCTTCGGGTACTGACGCTTATCGATCAGCGGCTTGCTCACCCCTGGGGATGAAACTTGCAACTCAAAGTCATCTTGTTCACGATCCAAGTTTCCTTCAATATGCCGACTTACCGCTACGCAATCATCTATCGTAACCCCCTCCAATCCATCGATCTCTACGATGATCTTGTTGGACGAACTAACAGACAATCGCACCAAAAACCGAGAGCTTCCCTCGAGTTTCTCGTTCACTAACTGTTCGATCTTCGCTTCCGAAATCATCTTTATTTTCTCCAAAAAAAATGAGGGGCCTTCCCCTCACTTCTCTAATTCGTGGCAAATATATGAATAATCAGAATGCTACGGTCCTACTCGAACCCCTTCTTTGTAGATGATCTCATTTAGCTTCTGACCTTTTTCATCGTAGTTGATGGCCTTACCGTGTGGAACGCCGTCTTTGTAGCTCCTTACGCTCACAAGCTCACCTGTAGGACCCCACATTTTGCTCTTACCTGTCAATCGATCCATTCGATAGCTTTCTTCACGCATCTTTGATCCATGCGGATAATAGTAAACACACTTCCCATCCTTTGCGCCATCGGTATAGGAACAGGAGTAGTCGATTTGACCGCTTTCATAATAGAAAACCCACTTCCCTGTTTTCATGCCATCGTTGTAGCTGCCTTCTTCACGTGTCTTTCCATTTCTGAAGCCATAGGTCCATTCACCGTCTTTCTTGCCTTGCTTTCGGGTTCCTCTATAATTTAACTCACCATTATCATACCATCCGGTCCAGCTGCCATGCATGATACCATCAGCGTAAGCACCCTCATCTTTCATCTGACCGTTTTGGTACCAGGCTTTCCAAACACCATTCTCTTTGCCGTTCACATAATCTCCCTCCTGAAGCATTTGACCATCTTCAAAATAAGTCACCCAATGCCCGTGCTTCTTGTCGTTCAGGTAGCTTCCATCCTTCCACTTTGCCCCATTCTTATAGAACATCTCCCAAGCACCTTTACGCAAATCCTTTTCGAAATTTCCGGTACTCTCGATCTGGCCATTATCGAAGTAATAGGTCCACTTTCCATGCTGAAGATCCTCCTTGAAATCGCCTTCTTGATAAATACGAGCTTCCTCATCGAACCACTTCCAGTGCCCCGTCTTACTGCCGCTGGCATGCTGACCCTCTAGGCTCAGGGTTCCGTTTCTGAACCAATTCTTTATTAACCCATCCAGCTCGCCGTCTACGTATTCAATGTGCTTCCAAGAAGTGCCATCCGGAAAGTTAAACTTCCACAAGCCTTGCTTATCCAGCCCTTTCAGGTCTCCCTCTGAAACGAGCACACCTTCTGGACTAAAATTCTGACTGAGTCCATTGTATGTACTGTCTTTCACGGCAAACGTTGCTTTGAGCGGACCTGTTTCATAGTAATCGTATAGGATTCCATTTCCGTCTAACAGGGTTTGCTCTCGCTCCTTGTTCCACCCATGGAAGGGCCTTGGAAAGCCATTGATGAAATGGATTTGCTTCCACAGGTCTCCTTCTGGAAACCAATAGGACCAATCACCCACTCGCAGATCATTGTCGTACGTTCCTTTCACCTTCATGTTTCCATTGGCATACCATTCTCGATAGCTGCTATCTGCAACACTGATCAAGAGACCGTTCTCATAAACCACCTTGAATGCACCTTCCGCCTTGCGTTGTCCAGAATCATACCAGTACTTCACATCTCCGCTAAGGAGACCATTGTTGTACATGCTTTGCTCCATCTTATTGCCGTTGCGGTAGAAATAGGTCCACTCGCCATGCTTCTTACCAAACAAAAAGGAACCTCGGTAGTATACATGCTTCTGGTCTTTATCGTAGTAGGTCACGACTTCTTCCGCTTGGGGCTTCTTCACTTTTTGATCCTGTGCTGTAACCGTTAGCGCAAAACACCCGATAAGAAATAAAACAATGGATCTGATCATGCAGCCAAAGCTAAGGCAGCACCTAGGCTAAATTCGATCACTGAAACAAAAGTTTTAGCAGACCAATGTGAATGAATATTGGGCGTTCCTATTCTATCGAAAGCATTTCCTTTGCACAAAATTTAGGACTATGAGTGAAGCGTACGTGAAGCACAACACGACGGATGGCATTTGCACCATCGAATTCTTCCACCCACAGAGCAATAGTTTACCCGGCGCAGTTCTGAACCAACTCGCTGAAACAATCACGGCAGCAGGTAAGGAAGAGCAGGTGCTCGCGATCCTCCTCAAAAGCGGCGGTGATCGTGCCTTTTGCGCCGGCGCAAGCTTTGATGAGTTGATCGCCATTGAAAACGAAGCGGCTGGAAAGGAGTTCTTCAGCGGCTTTGCCAAGGTTATCAACGCCATGCGTACTTGTCCGAAGTTTATCATCGGTCGGGTTCAGGGAAAGACCGTTGGCGGTGGCGTTGGGGTTGCGAGCTCTATGGACTATTGTTTCGCCACTCAATATGCATCCATTAAACTCTCTGAACTTGCCGTAGGTATCGGGCCATTTGTTGTAGGTCCGGCCGTGGAACGAAAGGTAGGGAAGGCTGCCTTCAATGCGCTAGCTATTGATGCCACGGGATGGAGAGATGCCGAATGGGCAAAACAACAAGGTATGTACTCCGAGGTATTTGAGTCCGTAGAAGACATGGATGAGGCGATCGGGGCATTCTTAGAAAAAGTAAAGACCTTCAACCCCGAAGCCATGGCAGAGATGAAGCGCATCTTCTGGCGCGGTACGGAAGATTGGGACACCTTATTGATGGAGCGCGCTGCAACCAGCGGCAAGCTCGTCCTTTCAGATTTCACGAGAAACGCAATCAACAAATTCAAAAGCAAATCTGAACCTCATTCATCAAATGAAGCGTAACCTAATCCTGCTGGCCTTACTGTGGATTAGCATCATGCCAACCTTTGCTCAGGATGAAGCAACGGCAACCGAAGAAGAAGCAGTAACTGAAGAAGAAAAAGGCCCTTGGAAGAAAGGTGCTGTACTCGGATTGAACTTCGCACAGACCTACCTCCAGAATTGGCAAGGTGGTGGACAAACCGCCATCAGTGGAACGGCCCTTGCAAACCTTTTTGCCAACTATCAAAAGGATCGATGGAGTTGGGAGAGCAGCTTTAATGCTGCTTATGGCCTGACTCGCCTTGGCGACAACTCTGTTCCTTTCCAGAAAACAGACGACCGTGTGGAGATCAACTCTAAAGTTGGCCGCACTTGGAAGCAAGAGCAGCTCTCATGGACAGGTTCATTCACCTTTAGAACCCAGTGGGATGCCGGTTACGATTACAGCGTCAATCCTTCGCCCCTGATCTCTGATCCCTTTGCCCCTGCGTATATTTTGCTGGGTCTTGGTATTGACTACAAGCCAAGTGAAGACTTTTCACTCTACATCTCGCCATTGACCAACAAGACTACCATTGTAGACAATCAACGCTTGGCTGATGCAGGTGCGTTTGGTGTGACTGCTGCAACGTTTGACCCTGTTACCGGAATGAAGCTTCAGGATGGAGAAATCATCCTCTACGAGGTTGGGGGATTTTTAAAGCTGGCCTACAGTCGTGAGTTGATGAAGAACGTCAAATTCTCAACCCGTGCTGATTTCTTTTCCAACTACTTGAATAATCCGCTGAACATCGATATCAACTGGGAAACCTTGATCGCGATGAAGATCAACGACTTCTTGTCTGCGAGCATTACGACCCATTTGATCTATGACGATGACATCCGTTTTGAGGTGGATCGAAATGACGATGGTGTAGTTGACGGAAGTGGACCTAGAACCCAGTTCAAGGAGGTCTTTTCACTAGGTATTCAATACCAGTTCTAAAGCTCTACCTCCAACGCGGTGAAAAGGAAATCGCGCATGGGTAAGCCGGCTTCAAAGGCTTCGTAGAGGGCGTCGATTAGTCCATCGCTTGTGATGAGCGATGGATCAAGGTCTGTATAGTAATAAAACTGTTTATTCGCAATGAGCGGCTGTTCGTCCTGAACATCTTTGAACGCTGGCTGCAAGCGCTTATTCTGCTCACCTCGGATGGTCTCAAACGTTGATTTGAACTTCTTCTCCTGAAGCAAGGCATTGAAGCTATCTAGGTTGTAAGCGATCTCTTGCCTGATCTTGAAAAGTTGATCCTTGTCTGGCATGTATACCCCGCCGTAGAGCCTTAAGTGTCTATACCCCATCTCTAGGTACATGCCTGCCATGGTGGTCTCTTTTCTCCCTCCGCGTCCAATCACCGCACTCATCTGCGTTTTATAGGGCGTCTTGTCCTTTGAAAAACGAATGTCTCGGTAGATCCTAAAGACCGCATCTTTTGCTGCGATCTTGCACTGAGGGTCGTAGTGCTGCATGCGCAAGATCATGTCGGTGATGAACGCATCAAACGGTTTCTTGACCTGCTTATCGAAACGTTTCTTGTTCTCGTGATACCACTCACGATTGTTATTGTCTTCCAGCTCTCTGAAGAACTGCTCAAAGTCATTGGTAAACCAGGCCATTGGGATCTATTTTTTTCGGTTCAATGTAATACGGAAGGTGGTTCCTACGCCAAGTTCTGACTTCAACACATAAATCTTGCCGTCATGGTATTCCTTAATGATACGCTTGCTGAGGGATAGTCCAAGTCCCCACCCCCTTTTCTTAGACGTATAACCTGGGTCAAATACCGACTTAAACTTATTGGCAGGAATGCCTTTACCTGTGTCGCTGAACTCGATGTGTACTCTGCTATCCAAGTCTTCCAGACGTATCTCAATAGTACCTTTTCCTTCCATGGCATCCAAGGCGTTCTTGATCAGGTTTTCTACTGCCCACTCGAATAAAGGACGATTTAAGGTTACGAACACAGGATGATCCGGAAAGTTGGTCTCGAATGCTACCTTCTTTCCCATCCTTCGTTTGTAATAGTCAACGCCTTCTTGAAGCAACGCGATCAGGTCCTGTTCCTCCAATGTGGGCTGTGAACCGATCTTGCTGAAGCGATCTGTAACCACCTGTAAGCGCTCTACATCCTTCATCAACTCGTCTGCTACTTGTGCATTCTTCTCGTCTTGCCTGAGTAGTTCGATCCAAGCCATCATAGAGGAGAGTGGGGTACCCAATTGATGGGCAGTTTCCTTACTCATTCCTACCCAAACCCGGTTCTGTTCCGCCTTGCGGGCTGTACTGAATAAAAGGTAGGCGATGAAGATGAAAAGACCGATGATCCCAAATTGAGCAATGGGATAATAGGTGAGCTGTGTAAGGATAAAGGAATCTTCATAGTACACATAAGCCTTGCGGCCGTTCATCTCCACATCTAAGGGTTCGTGCTGACTGAGCATCTGATCCAGCTTCGCCCGAAGCAGGTCCTCATCCCCCAGAACTTCTTGACTCACATTGCCCGCTTCAATCACTTTACCTGAAGCACTATCGAGCAGGATGAGTGGACTGGTAGCTGCGTTGAGCATCAGCTCTGCGATGAACGACTCTTGCAAGTCAGCAAAGGTCTTCTTCAGTTCTGAGAAGAGCTTTGAATCCTTGTAGTAGAGGTAAACCTTAGAATTCCCATAGTAAACGATCTCGATGGGATCGTACTGCGCTGCCATGTCTTCGATCTCTCGCTTCAGGAAGGCGGTTTCATCCTCTCCTTCTGGGACCTCGATGTTTCGGTGGGAGGTGATGGTACCATCCTCGTTGGTGAGGATTACCGGTACCGTTGTATTGTCGTTCAATACATTCAGCGCGAAGCTGAGATCGGTAACGTCGGGTCGGGTAACGTAGCGGGTAGCCTCTAGGTAAAGCTCGACTTTCTTTCTCTCTCCGGCTTGGAGTTTATCGAACAACCGACTGGTATACTGCACCAAGGCGGAGCGCTTCTTTACGGCCTCTGCCCAGATCTCCACCTTAGAGCGTTCTTCAGCGGCCACTTTATCTACCAAGGTCTTTGTATACCAAAGCGATAAGGCTACGAACACCAAGGCAGCCGCAAAGAGGAGGAGCTTCCACCGCTGCTTTTGAGAGTATATGTTGTACGTATTGGCCACCTTAATTACGAAGAACGGATATTTCGCTCAATCTACCGCCAAGCTGCCAGCAGCACTCAGAAGTCGTCATCTTCAAAATCGCCTTCCTTGAGTTTTTTCTTATCGCTCTCGGTCTTTTTGATGATCTTGTTGATCAAGTTTGCCGGCTTCTTTCCATCTGATGGTTTCGGCTCGCTGGGCTGCTTCAGGGTATCACCCCCTTCAGGGTTATCGCTATCTTCTGGGAGCGATGGGTCGAAATCAATCCCCACGGGATTGACTTCCTTTCGAATCGGTTTAACTTCTAGGCTATCTTCTTTAGCAAACACACCGAATTCTTCTTTCAAAAGTCCCTTGACCGTTTCCTTTTCTGAACGGATCTCTTCCTTCACTTGACGTTTGATATCTGTGCGTTCAACATCTACGGAAAAATCCTCGGTGGTACCGTAAATCCGTAGAAATATCCGGGTCTTGCCATCTGCATCCTGCTGCACAAACTCATTGTACTCACCGGCTCGTTCTTTCAAGGTGAGCACATCTGATAATGCAAAGTCGAGTTCATAGTCAATCGCATTCTCAAAACTGTGCGTTCCACTAGCATTCAGATTGAGGGCCGTAGACTGTATGGTCATATTCGGGATCGTAAGCTTTCCGTCCCTGATGGTAATCTCATTCTCCAAGGTAGCGAAACGAACGTCTTGAAGCCGCTTTCTAAGCTCGTCGGTTTGAATGAACAGCTTTAGCACACGTTTTTCTTCAACGGCATCGGCTACTTCGATCAGCGGTTTGAACCCGGTGATCGCGCCATCTACGATCCGCAGGTCTGCCGTTGATACAATGGACCTCGTGTCGATCTTCAAGACGGAATCACAAAAGGCTTGAAAATCCACATCCGCATCGATCTGCCCGGAGAGTACGGAGCCCGGAATGAAGGTTTGATCAAAGTCTTTAAAGCTGTAGAACAAGGTGTTGATATTGATGTCCCGCAGCTTGAAATCGCTTCTGATGCCAAGTTGATTCGCATCGAAGCGGTAGATACCGATGCTGCCGTCCACACTTCCTTCTTGGCTGTTGAAACGCAGGTCTGTGGCTTCTACCTTGAAGGCATTCATGACCAGTTTTCCTGTGATCTGATCGGCCGTGAAGCGATCCAGGGCAAAGGCTTCTGCCTCCATATTCAGACGCCAAGATGAACGGCTGGGAAAGGAAACCACCACTCCACTCCCCTCGTCGGTAGAATTGGCGAACAGTTCATTCAAGTTTACGGCTCCGGCTGAGATGTTTCCCGTTACATTCAAGCGTCCTTCATCGGTGAAGATGTATCCTAAGAATCCCTCGGCCTCGCCGTCTAGTCGGATGGCGCAACCGTTTACCGCACCATCATAATTCACGATCTTGAGGTTATTATCGTCCAACGCAAAAACCGCTCGATTCACCTTATAACTACGGTCATCGTTCACTCGAACGAGTTCAGCTTCTCGGATGAGGATGCTTCCGCTGGCTTCTGAATTCAGAAATTCCTCAGGTCTTGGGTTGGACGGATCCTTGAGCACAGCCTCCAACTTCGTATCGATGTTAACGGATCCAGACATACGTTCAATGCCCTCAAAAGCGACGAGATCTTGAATCCCTTCTAGATCGGTATCCACCTTCACATGCCCCTTGATCTTCGGTTTATTGAAGTTCTCAAAACTCCCGTTCAAATGGAAAAGGTCACCGTTCAAAGCGCCGCTGAGCGTGTCTAATTCGATTAGCGTAGTAGAGAAATTTCTCTTGGAGCCGTTGTTCAGCCTCCCGGCACCAACCAGTTCGCTCAGCTCCCAATCCGCATCTCGTGGTGTAATGGAGGCGTCTTTGAAGGAAAAAATTGCGGTCAAGGATGGGTTTGTAGTACGACTAAACGCTCCCTTCATGGTACAATCAAAGGTCAATTCGCCTGTACTTCTAAAGCGATCCAAGCTTTCGCGACTCTCCGTAGGAATCAATGACAGCGTGCGAATGATGTCGAGCTCCTTGCCTTGGATGCGTAGATCCACATTGTCATCCACCCATACACCGGCAATGGAAAAGTCGAGTTGATCATCGATGGTGAGTTCACCCTTTGGGAAGGCATAGCGGTCTTCCGGTGCCGTAATGTCTAAATCAGTCTCTACGTGCACGCGGCGGTTCAACAAATAGCTCGTGCCTTTGATCTGTAGGTCATGAACAATGCCATCTCCAAAAACGGCCATGGTGTAATTATCTTCCGAGAAGCTGCCTTTGAAGTAAAGGTCTTCTGCCGTTAGGTCGTACCACTGGTTACGAAGTGCATTGTTGAAGCTGATCCGCGTGTCTTCCAAGTGCACTTTATCCAGCTCCAAGAGGAAACCGGTTGTATCGGTGGTTGTCTTCCAGATGTGGTAATTATCGAAGCCTCCTTCATCGATGTACAAACGCGCGAAACCGCTACGCACCTCGATCTCATCGATCTTGTAACTGCCTTTGAAGAGTCCGAACACATCAAGGTTCAGGTATACCTTTTTGAAATAGAAAAGCGTGTCGGGGTCGCCCATCTTGATGATGCTCTCCTCGGCCCAAACATCATCCATCACCAGGGATGCAGAAGGAAATCGCTCCAAGAAAGAGAAGTTGATATCGGCTACATGTACCGGCGCATTGAGACGTGTGTTGACCTGCTGAACGATGTAGTTGCGCACCGGTTCCTCATATCGCTTTGCGAGCAAATAAGCTGCTATCATCCCCACTACGAGCATGATTGCGATACCAAAAAACCACAGGATAAACTTCCGCATGCTAAGACAACGCTGATTCGAATGAATTTATTCGAAGCTACCGGCTTAGCGCGCGCAAAAGACTTACTTTAAGAGTATTTATGAACCAAAGGCTATTGAACCAAGCCCATGCTTAGAGCATCTTCAAGTAACCGATTTCCTTATCGGTCAAGAACCTCCACCTTCCGCGTGGAAGACCCTTTTTACTGAGACCGGCAAACGCGGCCCGATCGAGGCGGGTGACCTCGTAGCCCATTACTTCAAACATTCGACGTACCACACGATTGCGTCCAGAGTGGATCTCTAAACCGATCTCATTACGCACAGAGCCGTCGCCAGCAAAGAGTGCAGCGTCTGCCTTTGCAACACCGTCATCTAATTGAACACCGGTCTCCAACTTCTTCAGGTCAGCGATGCTCACGTTCTTATCGGTAATCACGTGGTACACCTTGCGCACTTCATTGCTCGGGTGAGCCAACTTATCAGCCAACTCTCCATCGTTCGTGAGCAGGATCAGTCCAGTGGTATTGCGGTCCAATCGACCCACAGGGAACACCCGTTCCTTGCAGGCATTCTTCACCAAACCGATCACCGTACTTCGTCCACGCTCATCGCTAAGCGTAGTGATGCAATCCTTTGGTTTGTTTAGCAAGATGTATCGCATGGCCTCCGCTTTCACCTGCTCACCCGCGTATTCTACCTTGTCATTTGGCTTCACTTTGGTACCTAATTCGGTAACCACTTTTCCGTTGATGGAGACCAATCCTTGTTCAATGAACTTATCGGCCTCTCGTCGGGAGCAGATACCTGCTATTGAGAGGTACTTGTTCAATCGAACCAATTCCGAACCGGGCTTTGCCGGCTTATCCTCTTTTTGGAATGGCTTGTCTTTGGTGAATTTCGAATAAGATTTCTTTCGATCGTTCTTACGGAATTGCTTGTCTGCATTTCCTCTTCCTTTGAAGCGGTCGTTGGAAGACTCATCACCATCTCGGGTGATGAAATCGCTCGGATTGAACTTTTTCTCCCCTCGCTCTGAACGATCGGAGCGCTCTGATCGACGTGGTCCACCCTTGAACTTCGGTTTATCGTAGTTCGGCTTACCACCGCGGGTGCGCGGCTTTCGCTTATCACCATCTTCCTCTTTGTCGGATGATTTAGGACCACTGGTCGTCTTGCTTCGCTTCGTTTTTCCACCAAGCACGAGGTACTCTTCCTTCTTCACTTTTTGCTTTCGCTTCTCCCAAGTACTTTTCTTTGCCATATCTTTTAGATTCGATCTGCAAAGGTACGGGAATTAATGAGCTATAAATCAGTCCATACTCTCCAACAAAGGCGTTGGAACCTTGCACAGTACTTCGAGGAACGATGGTGGAAGAATTACTTGCGAAAGCAGCCTATGAAGGACTATCTGGATTGGAAGCGCTCGTATTGGCACGACTTTCTGCTCAAGACGCAGGTCAAATTAGAAAATGGAGAGCGAATCTTAGACGCAGGCACAGGCCCGGCGGGAATCCAAATGATTCTTTCAAAGCAGTCGGTTACGGCCATCGACCTGCTCTTGGATACGTATGAAAAACTTGATCATTTCGACCCGTCTTTCTACCCTTGGACCAGCTTTCGGCGTTCTGCGATCGAGTCTATGCAAGAAGAGGATTCGTTTGATCATGTGTTTTGTTTGAACGTGATCAATCACGTGGTGGATATTGACCAAGCCTGTGATCGCTTGTGTGCTGCATTGAGGCCGGGGGGAACACTGGTCATGAGCATCGATTGTCACAAGTATAGCTGGGCGAAAAGGGTACTCAATAGCATTCCATTGGACATCTTACATCCGCATCAATTCGATTTAGAGGAATACATTGCCCTACTTTCGAAGCGAGGCATTCGAATCAAGCATCAGGCTTGTATAAAGAAAAGCGGGTTGTTCGACTACTGGGTAATAAGCGGAGAAAAAGCATGAGTCTATCCATTTCCATCAAACGTTTCAAGGGGTATGCACTGCTTCTGCTTGTATGGAGTACGTTCCTCCTTCCGCGAACGGTTGAGGCCCAAAACTGGCTGGCCTACCCGGATACCTTGAGCAAGCCACGTGTTCGGGCGGCGGTTATCTCAGAGTCTGTTATCACAGTGAGCACCTTGACAGGCCTTTACTTCGCTTGGTACAGTCAATTCGACCAGCAGCCATTTCGCATTTTCAATGATTGGGAAGGTTGGCTTCAGATGGATAAGACAGGACACGCGGTCTCCACCTATCAGATCGCATCGAATATTCAGCGGATCCATTTGTGGACAGGCATGAAGCCCAAAGCGGCAAGATGGTTGTCCAGCGGATTGTCCTTTGGCTATTTAGCTACCGTTGAGGTGATGGACGGTTTCTCTCAAGGCTGGGGTTTCAGTTTATACGATTTTGGATTCAATACCGCGGGTATCGCACTTTTTCATGTTCAAGATGCAGCATGGGGTGCACAGCCGGTGAAATTGAAGTTCAGTTTTTCACCCAGTGGTTTGACCCGAAGCAGCAATCCGATCGAAGCCCAGCGTGCGCAAAACCTCTACGGCACATCCATTTTTGAGCAGTGGTTGAAAGATTACAATGGGCAAACCCATTGGGCAAGTGCCAACCTTTGGATGCTAACGGGGAAACCAGATTGGATGCCCAAATGGATCGACTTCTCGGTAGGCTACAGCGCTGATGGCATGCTCGGAGCAGAGTCGAACAGCTGGTTGATCGAAGATGATGGTGTTGAAACACTTTATACCTCCAACCTATCCCGTCAGCGCCAGCTGCTGCTTTCGTTCGACCTCAACCTGGACCACGTAGATCTTCCGAAGGGGCTCGTTTGGTTGCGACCTGTGGCCAGCTTCTTCAAGTTTCCCTTTCCCGCATTGGAGCTCAACAATAAGACCGGTGTGGGATTTCGTCCGTTCTACTTCTAGCTCACCACTTGGGTAAAAACGCATGCTCGATGTGTTCGACCTGTTCTCCTCGGGCGTCGATGATGATCCCGATGATGTCAAAGCGCACCTCAAGGTCAAGCTGGTGTTTTTCGATGTAAGCATGGGCAGCTCGGATCAAGTGTCGCTGCTTCACCTTGCTTACAAACTGCGCGGGTGAACCAAAGAAGGCCGTATTCCTCGTTTTCACTTCAACCACCACAAGGGTATCGGCAAGTGTCGCGATGATATCGACTTCGTCCTTTCCAAAACGCCAATTCCGATCGAGCAGCTCAAAGCCTTTATTGAGCAAAAAGCGTACGGCGATGTCTTCGCCTTTTTCGCCGAGTTCATTGTGTGCTGCCATGATCAATCCGTTGTTTACTCCCTGTTTGTAGGAGATAGATCGAAAATAACGAAGTGTTCATTTTCAGCCCTTGCGGTAATTGCAGATGGCGGTGAGACTTCTACGTTTTTATCCCAAACCAAGTATTGCGCTCCTTTTCTCACAAGCGCTTTAAGGCGATGCCCCTTGCTTAGTCGTTCGGATGATTCTGTCCAACCACGTCGATGAGCGAAGTACATGAGCTGTGGGTTTTGTCCACCGTTGACAACGATTAATTCTTCACCGATGTGCGCATCGAGGAAGGCCTCCAAACCCAGCTTATAGCGCTGCTTATCTTTAATGAAAAAGTCATGCTGTTGGTTAGCTACACCTTCGATCATAATTACCGCTACCAATGTAGAACGTATGGTAGCCAGCGGAATCATACTTAAACCATAACCTGCCATAAAAGCCATTGTGGGCACAAAAGGCAAGGTGTAGTACTCGTGCATGCTGAAGCCATAACCTGCTTGCAACATAAACAACAAGAACGATGTCATTGACAACAGAAGCACTCCAAGCACATTATAGGCCCGATTCTTAATCGCAGCTATGAGACCTATAATAAACAGCACAAATCCCGAGAATTTCAGTGCGTCGAAATAGAAGTTGTCTAGCATTTCAAGCGGTGCGCCAATCAGTTGTTTCATTCCCTCGGCCGAACCCGGTCCCATGCTGAATAGCTGATATCCCGTCGTTATATGATCAAACCAATAGAAGTACCACCAAGCGCTCAATACTAGTGGAAGAATTGAAGCTATAATTAAGGTTGCTTTTCTGTTCAAAGACAATCCTCCATCCAAAAGAGGAAGCGCCATCACAGCTGCAATGGTGAGCGAAGGAATCTTTGAAAGCAAGCCGAGTGTCATCAAAGCCATATAGACTAAAAGCCGCCAGAGCTTACCATCTCTCAGATAGGTCAATCCGTAGAACATACTCACCATTACCAGGCTTAGGCTAAAAGTATCGGGCATGATCTTTCTGGAGAAGGTGAACCATAACGACGTCAGCAAGACCATCGCAGCATAGCGGGCGAGGCGATGATTGAACCAATCGCGAATGATCCTATAGAATAAGAACACCCCTAGACTCGAAACCACTAGGTTGATGAGCCTGCCATACCAGTGCGCATTACCAAACAGTAGGTTAAAAATAAAAATCAGGTAATTGAACAAGGGAAACTCTGTCCCAGATACACCGTCCTCTTCCCCAGCGGTATCAAACCTAGGATACAAAATGTTTCCATCGATCTCTTCAAAGTTTCTTGCGATTGTATTGACGGCACTTTGTCTCCAGTTGTGCGCTACTTCGAGCGGTGGATTGGTGATTCCAACCAGACGGAGTAGAAAGAACAACGCGATCCAAAACCTTATATCTCTGAAATACCTAGAAATCGAGGTCCACATATTCTCTCACTTTCAAGCTGACCTCCCTCCCATGATATACTGCCAAATTCTCCTTCACATGTCCGATCGGCGCACCAAAAGCAACGGGATAATCGTACTCCTTTACCGCATCAAAAATGATTGCCTCGGCTGTTTTGCCGAAAGAAGGGGAACCATCCTCCATATCCGTGAACTGTCCTACAAGCAAGCCTGCCAAATTCTCTAACTGCCCAGCGCGTTTGAATTGCATCATCATCCGGTCTAAGTGATAGAGGTACTCTGTCAAATCTTCCAAAAAGAGAACCTTTCCTGACCAGTCCATGGCACTTGGCGTAGAAGCGATCGAATAGAGTACGGATGCATTTCCGCCCACCAATTGTCCTCGTGCCTCGCCGCGTCGGTTGTGCTCATTTGCATTCCAACGCAAAGCATCTTGCTCACCGAAAAGTGCCTTTCGCAAACTTTCTGACCCGGCTATGGACTTACCATCTTTAAAAAAGATCGGCATGGTACTGTGCAAGGTCTCGATGTTCCAATGCTTGTGCACGTGTGAATGCAATACGGTAAGGTCGCTGAAACCGCACAGCCATTTCGGTTGGTTGATAAATTTTGTCCAATCAATATGATCGATGATGCGTGCTGTTCCGTAGCCACCTCGCGCAAAAATTACCGCTTTGATGGATGGTTCATCCAATGCCCACTGCAGATCAGCTGCTCTTTGCTCACCGGTGCCTGCAAACAAGTGCTCCTGGGCGTACAAGTTCGGTCCCCGACGTACCTTTAAACCCCAGGATTCTATGTGCTTCAATGCGGGTTCTATCTCATCTGAGGCTAGGCATTTTGCGGTTGCTACCACCGCGATCTCATCGCCGGCTTTTAAGTAATCTGGTCTGGCCATGCGACTAAGATAATCCTACTTTTGAAGCCTCGAAGCAAAGCACAGAATTTGCTTCGTGAACGTTAAAAATTGATCGCACGATGCCTAGAAGACATCTCGTTACCTCTGCCCTTCCCTACGCCAATGGACCCTTGCACTTGGGACACATTGCTGGAGCCTACTTGCCGGCCGATATCTACGTACGCTACCTGCGCAGGAAGTACGGGCACGAGCATGTTCTGCACGTTTGCGGTTCAGACGAGCATGGCGCAGCCATCAGCATGAAGGCCATCAAGGAAGGCAAGCAACCACAGGAGATCGTAGATACCTATCATGCCATCAATCAAAAAGCATTTAAAGACTTTGGAATCGACTTCGACATCTACCACCGCACCTCCTCTGAGCTGCATAAAGAGACCTCGCAGGCATTCTTTCTCAAGCTCTATGAAAAAGGCGTCTTCGAAAAGGTAACGAGCGAACAGATGTACGATCCGGAAGCGAAGCAATTCTTGGCGGATCGCTTTATCATGGGTACGTGTCCGAACTGCCAGAGCGACCGCGCCTACGGCGACCAATGCGAGAACTGCGGCAAGGCTTTGAGTCCGACCGACCTCATCAATCCAAAATCCACCCTCAGCGGTGCAGCACCTGAGCTAAAGGAAACCTGGCATTTCTATTTGCCGATGGGTAAACACAGCGAATGGATCGAAGCCTTCATCCGAGATGGCAGGTTGAACGGCGAGCCACATCACGACCCATCGCGCTGGCGGAGGCAGGTGATCGGACAATGTTTGAGTTGGATCGAAGGTGGACTCGGCGACCGTGCAATGACGCGCGACCTTGATTGGGGGGTTCCCGTTCCCTTAGAGGGTGCGGATGGCAAAGTGATGTACGTGTGGTTGGACGCACCGATTGGCTACATCTCTGCTACCAAGCAATGGGCCATCGATCAAGACAACCCGGAAGTCTGGAAAAAGTGGTGGCAAGATGACGATACCGATCTCGTGCATTTCATCGGCAAAGACAACATCGTTTTTCACTGCATCATCTTCCCGATCCTATTGAAGACCCACGGGGAGTACAACCTTCCGGTGAACGTTCCGGCAAATGAATTCCTGAACTTGGAAGGTGATAAGATCTCTACTTCGAGAAACCACGCCGTCTGGTTGCATGAATACTTGGAGGATTTTCCAGAACGGAAGGATGAATTGCGGTACGTATTGACCAGTATTGCACCGGAGACCAAAGACAGCGAGTTCACTTGGAAGGACTATCAAGCCCGGGTGAACAATGAACTCGTAGCCATCCTTGGCAACTTCATCAACCGGGTGGTGGTGTTGACGAATAAGTACTATGGTGGGGTAATCCCCTTTGAATCGCTCGATCCGGCCATTGAAGACCAGTTCAACAAGAGCATGGATGCGATCGAAGCAGGGCTCGGTACCTTCAAATTTCGCGAAGCACTGGCCGAGGCGATGAACTTGGCCCGATTCGGAAACAAGTACTTAGCGGATAACGAGCCTTGGAAGCTTCAAAAAACCGATCCGGAAGCGGTACGAAAGATCATGTTCAACGCGCTGAATATTGCCGCTTACCTAGCGGATGCGTTTGAAGCTTTCTTACCCGACACTTCGATTAAGATGAGGGAGATGCTTGGCATCGATCGTGTTTTCAAGGGTTTTTTGGATGGTCATGAGATCGGACCCGCACAGCTGCTCTTCACCAAGGTAGAGGATGAGGTGATCGAAGCACAATTGGAAAAACTGAATCAGGCGAAAATGAGCAATCAAAGCGCTCCAGAGGCACGACCTTTCAAAGACAACATCGATTTTGAACAGTTCATGCAACTCGATCTTCGAGTAGGTACGATTACGAATGCCGAGAAGGTAAAGAAAGCAGACAAGTTGTTGCAGTTGACCGTAGACCTCGGATCAGAAGTTCGCACCATCGTTTCAGGTATCGCGCAACACTACCAACCCGAAGACATCATCGGCAAACAGGTTTCGGTAGTTTGCAACTTAGAACCGCGCAAGATCAGAGGCGTGCAAAGCAAGGGAATGGTGTTGATGGCAGAAGACGCTGAGGGTAAACTGGTCTTCGTGAATCCTGACGCACCCTTTGAGAATGGCGCTGAGATACGCTAGTTTCTACGTCAAGGCTGACCAAAAACAGCTTTCTTAACTGAACACTACCGCTAAAGGGGCGTATTATTGTAGTCTAATTGATTTCTCACGCTCATGGAGTTTACTTCTCTTCGGTTTGACCGCAAGGTCGACGCCAATTTTTACCGCACCCTTCGTTCACGTGTAAACGCTTATTTTACAGAGAACAACATCGCTCGCACGGCAAATGCAGCCATGGTGTTTAAGACGGTCTTTTTCATTGCCTTGTACTTCACCCCTTACGTTGCAATGATGCTCGGGTGGGTAACTAATCCCTATGCCTTCATCGGATTATGGTTACTGATGGGCCTCGGTGCGGGAGGTATTGGTTTTAGCATCATGCATGACGCCAATCACGGTGCCTATTCTACGAATAAGTACGTGAATATGGCCTTAGGTAATTTGATGAATATCTTGGGAGCGAACAGCAGCATTTGGAAGCTTCAGCACAATGTACTTCACCACAGCTTTACCAATATTGACGGGGCAGATGAAGACATCAATGCACCGAGTTTCCTCCGCTTCTCACCGCACCAAAAGCTACGTCCGATCCATCGCTACCAGCACATCTATGCATGGTTCCTCTATGGTTTTATGATCCTTTTGAAAGTACTTTACACGGACTTCACTCAAGCCTTTCACTACAGGAGTATCAAGCTGGTAAAAACACGCAAAGAGTTTGTTGAGTTGCTCATGAAGATCAGCTTCTGGAAAGTTGTCTACTTCACTACTTTCTTGGTGCTTCCGATCATCGTAATGCCCGTCTCAGCATGGATGATTGTGCTTGGTTTCTTCCTGATGCATTATGTGGTAGGCATGGTAATGGCAGTGATCTTTCAATCCGCCCACGTTATGCCGGAGACGCAGTTTCCAGCACCACCGCTTTCCGGAAAAGTGGATAACAATTGGGCGGTACATCAACTGATGACCACCACAAATTTTGCCCCGAACAACAAGATCTTGAGTTGGTACATCGGAGGCTTGAACTTCCAGGTGGAGCACCACCTCTTCCCGAGCATCTGCCATGTGCATTACAAGGACATCTCAAAGATCGTTCGCGCCACTGCAGAAGAGTACGGAGTTCCTTACAATACGATCGGCCGCTTCCGCGAGACCGTAGCTGAGCATGCGCGCATGCTGTATATGCTGGGGAATCGGGAGTCGTTGGCGTAAGCCAAGGATTGACGTAAGATCAAGACCGTCTTCGATTTTCTAAGGGTTACCGACAATAGAAATTGATGGGCAAGAACCCGTTGGCTAAAGAGAAATTTTCCGAAAAGGAGGTTCGGATAAAGAATTCTTAAAATCTTTGAACCTTTCCAATGGCCCCGTAGTTCAATGGATAGAATAGAAGTTTCCTAAACTTTAGATCCAGGTTCGATTCCTGGCGGGGCTACTAAGTAGCACCGGTGGTGGTTGCGAAGCAAGCAGCATTGGAGCGAAGCGACAAGCCAGGATGAGAAGTTTACCCCGATCTCCTTAGGGGTCATGCTACTTGGCATTTCCACGCTGATCGATCATCTTTGAGCAAATCAGCTATCCGCTTCCTTACCGCTCTTCAACAAAACTTCTCCAGTACCTCGATGAGCTGATTAGCGCCGATTGGTTTGGTGAGGTATGCACTCGCCCCACCTTCCAAAGTCCTCTTCTTCTTCCAATTATAAAAGGTTGCCTCGCTGATGCCATGCTCCCTGCACACATCCTTTGCTTTTTTGCCAGCTTCGTACTCCTTGAGCATCCGAATAATCTGGGCTTCACTAAACTTAGCGCAGCGATCTCACGACCTTTAGGAGTAATCTTGACTTCTTCATGGTTTAGCAGTTTAAATGTAAGCACTTTCTCTACTTTTAAACTATCCGAAACACCGGGAAGGCTACAAATTTGGGGTGCATTACAAATTGATGCTTCACTGGTGCCTACTAGACCCCAGCGTGCTTCACTTCACGCTCCAGTTGTTCGGTCAAACGCAAAAAGATGCCCTCTTCAATAGCATGATGAATGGCAAGGTCAGCCTTGAACGAGTTCAAGAGGTGCTTAAAGGTTCGGTAAGGCAAAGAATGACACACCTCCGGGAATTCTTCTTCAATCACTTCAAGCATATCCTCTAGGTGATCTTCAATATCATGATTGTGGTGGTGCTTGAAACTTTCCACCGAATAACCTTCAACGAGCTTACCGTCGTAGAGTCCCTCTGCGTATGGAAAGAGTTTATTCTCTTCTAACTCAATGTGCTCTAAAAGCTCATTTTGATAGTTGTTATAGAAATGCCCAACCACGTGTCCGAAAGGATGATGACTGAACTCCTTCTGTAGGTTGCGCATGGTCATCTCCATTTTTGGCAGCATCACTTTGATGTAGAAGCTGTGGGTGCGCATGAGGTAATCTAAGATCACAGAAAATGTGTAACCCTTGAGGGTCTTGAAGTGCTCAGGCGTGGTTGACTCATAGAACTTAACCAAGTCAACGATGAACGAAACATCCTTTGGCGTGCGCTCATCTCGTTGCACCAAAATCCATTCTCCATCATTGAAACGCAGGTCGAAACGCTCCAACGCCATGGCTGTGATGGGTTCGAAGTGGATGTGATCGTTCAGGATATGTAAGCTTTTCGTCATGATACTTTGAAATATACTCCGAACTTAGGCTTATCCACCAGATCAGAACATACCCGAAATCAGGTATTTGCGTGATAGTTTTCAAATTCACTTGTTGAAGAAGTTGGTAGATGTACACGGCTGATCAATTGAAAAAGATTGAACAGAGCCCTTCAGAGAATAGAGACGATGCCTTATTTTCGTCGCAAATTAGATGACCATGTCACACGATCACGAAGAACAAAAGCCAGAAGGATTCTTGAACACCGTATTCGATGAAACCATGGGTGGATTCGGAATTGTTTGGGTTTCAGCCATGTTGGCGATCGTATTTCTTTTACTCCTTTTGGGTTAAGCCCTAAAGTGTACATTTAGCCTGAGCAGCATGGCAACCTCTGCCCATGTTATGTGTTATTGAATCATGGCTATGGTACACATTCCACAAAATATCGAGGACCTCGTTTCCTACAAACCTGGGAAACCGGTAAAGCAGATCATTGAAGAGTATGGTCTAACAGAAACCGCCATTCTCTGGAATAATGAGAACAACCTTGGCGCCTCACCCAAGGTTGCAGCGGCCATTTCAGCAGCAACCGATCGCCTCCATCTTTATCCCGACCCATCTGCTAGTGAACTGTGCAGCGCGATTGCCCAACTCAATGGGTGTAATCCAGAGCACGTGACAGTAGATAACGGCTCCGAATCCGTATTCGATTGTATGCTTCGCGCATTCTTTGAAGGGGAAGATGAGCTGTTAACCTGTAAAGGCACCTTCGTTGCTGTGTACATCTGGGCGAAATCCAACAAAGTGCCTGTAAAGAAGATAGCCCTCGGAAGTGGTTACCGGTTTGACATCAATGGACTCATTGCTTCGGTTACCCCTAAAACGAAGGCCATCTACGTGGCCAATCCGAACAACCCAACAGGAGCTATGATCAGTCGGGCCGACCTGGAACAACTGATTGAAGCTGTTCCAGAACACGTATTGATCATCGTGGATGAGGCGTACTACGAATACGCGAAAGCACTTTCTCCCGAATATCCGGATAGTTTCAGTCTCAGAGCAGAGAACGTGATCACACTGCGCACCTTCAGTAAAGCATACGGCATTGCTGGAATGCGCGTTGGATACGCCCTCGGACCCACCCACCTCATCGAAGCGATCCGTAAGGTGCGCATGACCTTTGCTCCTTCTAGCATCGCTCAGTCAGCAGCGCTTGCAGCACTATCCGATCCCGAACACCTAGCGCGGACGGTGGCCTTGAATACAGCGGCATTGAAGTCATTTACACTGGCCTTGCACGACGCGGAGTACCACTACGTTCCTTCCTATGGAAACTTCATCATGATCGATCTGGGGTCAGAAGAGGCGGCAGGGCAATTTGTGCAAAACCTGCTCGATCGTGGTGTATTCATCCGGCAACTGAAAGCATTTGGCTTACCACATTGTGTACGGGTCTCTACGGGTACTGAAGCTGAGAATGAATTATTCATCCAAGGATTGAATGCAATAAGTTGATTTTCAGCACCTTACAGGTATGAAATACTTGATAGCCCTTGCCTTTTCAAGCTTAATGTTCATGTCCAACGCCCAGCAATCTTGGGAATTGATGCCTGAAAACTCGACCAGCATTTACCAATCCCTAGGGAATGGCCGTGTATCCGAAATGACCTTGGATAGTATCAACCAGCAGAACGGTGTGAACCGACATCACATCAACCTCGCCCTGCGGTCTTCCATGGGTGCGGGTTGCGATACCACCTTGGTTGCGGGCTGGACCTATCAACCTCTTTCCAATCTCCTGCTTTTTGATGCTTTTGAAGTTCGCGGTGACAGTCATCTCATAGGCTCTCCTGAATTGAACAAACCGTTCACGCTTCCTCCAGTTGGTCAAGCAGAGGACCATACCTTTTTTTATGACAGCCTTTTATTGCAGCGCGATTCCATCTCTGTGACCTCCGTGTTCGACCAAACCGATTCCTGCATCTATTACTCCATCCTACACCTTGATTCCACTCCAACTGACTGGTGGTTGGTACGTTCAAAGTCCTTCGGCATATTGGAAGGTCCAAGTGTACGAGCCATGACAAGCATTGAAACTATGGATGCGCTGAACCACATGTACAAACTGATTGGATGGCAGGATGGGAATGTTTCATTGGGATATGAGTTACCAAGCTTCAATGACTGGTTCGGATTCGAAGTAGGAGATCGTTTCCTTTATGAAGTAGAAAGACAGAAAGGCCCGATTTCAAGCGCTGAGAATTGCACAGGCTTCATTGAAGTTATCGTAGACAGTACAGATCAAAATGGCCGTTCATTCTTCAAGCGAACCGACCACGAACCCAATTATCTCCTTAGCCAAGATCGCTGCGGTGTATACTTGAACTTCGATTTTCAGCTGATGTTGCTTGAGCCGTGGTCTCCTGGTATGGCAGCGTATCGTCCATACAATATTTTCAGCCCGATCTTGAGCCTCGATTCCAATGACGAAGAACATCTTCAATTATCAATGCTAGACGGTCAGTGCGCTGGCTTGTCGATCGACGCTCCAAGCTATTTGTTTGATCTTACCGCAGGCATAGGGATGTGGTCACAAAGAACCGGTTCTTGGGGCGATTATGAAACCTATACCCTGATTGCGAGTGAAACCTCCAAGGGTAACTACGGTGTTTGGCCCGAATTACTCGGAGGAGAGCATATAGCTACTCAATCGAAGCTTCTTGTATATCCGAACCCAGCAGAAGACAAGACCTACCTCAAGGGTGATGGCCTGAACGATTCCAATATTGAATGGTCAATTCAAACCATCAATGGAAGCACTTTAAAAAATGGGCATTCTACGTCCATTGACGTTTCTGAACTGAGCAAGGGCCTCTACATCTTGCACCTTAAAGGTCCTCAAAGGGATCAATGGGAACGCATCGTCGTTCAGTAGAATACTGCCTTTCTTACTACTCGATCAAGATGCGGAAACGCTCCTCACCTTGGGTATGCTTGAGGTGCAAGACATAAGTTCCTGTGGCAAGGTCGGGAACCGAGATGCTGTGTTGCGTACCTCTTTGTAGATTGCCCACCCGTTCTTGGTAGACCCTTTGACCGATCGTATTGTAAAGCAGCAACTCAAGGTCAGCGGCATTCCCATCCTCTAAAGCGATGTTGAGCACAACAGAGGTGGGGTTTGGGAACACCTTGAAGCCGAGTGACCCGCCATTGATTTCAGCCACTTCAAGTGGCCAAACCTTCACCTTCTTAACCACCTTATCCACACATCCGGTAGCTGCTGTCTGTACCACCCATACCGAAGCATTGGGTCCATTCGTATAGCTCACCACCGCCTCATTGTTGTTTTGCGAAATAATGTTTCCATTGTTCGCACCCCATTGATAGCTGGCACCAGCTTGAAGGTCTACGCGCACACTGTCATCAACACCCGCAACGATGCCATCTGACCAAACGAATCCGGTTACCTGATTGAAGGTATCCATCACTACCACTTCAAACTCGGCAGAGTCTGCATTGCCGTTCACATCAGTAACGATCAACCATGTACTAGAAGTCCCCTGATCATCACAGGTGAAGAGATACTTTGAGAGTGAAAACGCTTCAACACCGCAGTTATCTGTACTTCCATTCTCGATATCCAGCGCATCGATCACAGCCTCTCCTTGTGCGTTCAGGTAAACTGTAGTAGACTGACCTACAACGGCAGGCGGCATTTCGTCAACTACATTGATCTGGATGCTCTCATTGGTCATATTTCCATTCTCATCATAAGCAAATACGGTCACGGATGCTTGTCCAATCGCATTGCAATCAAATGTTGCTGGGGTTACAAAAAGCTGAGAAATACCACAGTTATCATAGGCTGTATCTACCACCATAGAGGGTGTCACTCCTGCTGAGCCGTTCTCATCCAAGTAGATCGTGGTTGTTTGTAAGCTTAGGGTTGGCACGCTGTTGTCAACCACCTGTACATTGACCACCTCTTGTCCAATATTTCCACTTCCATCGTACACCATCACGGTAACCGGTATACCTCCAACCATGATGTCATTGCAGTCAAAAAGAGATTGAGAAACAGTGATCGAATCCACCCCACAGTTGTCGCTTGCATTTGAAAGCAAAGAGCTGCCTGTGAGTGTAGCCATTCCAGAAGCATCCAGATTCAAGGTCGTATTAACGACTGACATGCTTGGTGCGATCGTATCCACCACGGTAACCTGTACAATCATGTTGGTGCTGTTGCCTGCGACATCATTAGCCGTCAAGGTGATATTCTGCACCCCTAGATCGGCACACGTGAAGTTGTTCGGACTCACGGTAAAGCTATTGACCGAACAGTTGTCCGTTGCTGCAGCAGATAACATAGCAGCCGTTACACTTACTGCACCACTGTTATCCAAGTAAACAGTAGCGCTCTGTCCGCTGACCGTTGGATTGATCGTATCCACAACAGTAATAGTAATGGTAGTGCTTGCCTGATTGCCTGAAGCGTCTTCTGCTGTAAACGTCACCGAGTTTGCACCAAGATTGCCACAGTTGAAGTTTGTTTGCGACAAACTCAAAGTGCTGATACCGCAGTTGTCCGTAGATCCATTATCCACTTGAGCAGCGGTGATCGATGCAGCGCCCGAGGCATCAACGTAGATCGTCGCGTTGGATGCGCTTGCTTGCGGAGCAGTATTGTCCTCAACCGTTACGGTTGCACTAGCCGAAGCGTTGTTTCCAGCGGAGTCGACAACCGTTAAGTTCACGGAGTTGCTTCCGATATCACCGCAATTAAAGCTGGTTTGATCTAGCGACATGGAAGCGATTGCACAATTGTCTGTTGAACCATCATCCACTTGACCTACTGTCAATGCAGCATTGCCTGTGGCATCTAACGTCAGCGTGACGTTTTGTGTTACCACCGTTGGCGGTACGTTATCGATGGTCGTATTGACATTGATCGTTTCGCTATCTGTACATCCGATGTTGTCTGTAACGGTAACCGTATATGTGCCATTAGCTACGCTTAGAAGTGAACTGTTGGTAGATCCAGTGCTCCATAGATAACTGAACGGTGCTTGTCCACCCGCAACACTCGTGGTCAGATTTGGACTGGCGTTACTGCATCCTGTAGCAGACGATGCGATATTCACCTGAGGGTTTGATACGGTAAGGTTAATGGTGATCACACTATCACAACCTGCTGCATTCATGATCGTATCGCTGTAGACCCCGGTTGTCATAAGCATCATTCCAGAAGGTGCGGTATACGTTTGCCCTTGGCAGATGGATGGGTTCAGTGAACTCGTGGTTGTTAAGCAGCCTACGGGCGGATCTGCCTTTCTACTGATCACCACGGATACTTCCTGAGGGTTCACTAAGCTACCTTTATGTGTAATCTTGAATGTGTACCAACCGGCATCCGGATTCTGGATCTCCACTTTCTCCACATTATCCCGAAAATTATCACCCGTTGTTGCCGCATTCGCTGGTGATGAAGGGTTCAAGATCCAGGGCTGGTACTCGATGTTAGACGAGTCATTGATCACACGAAGGTCAAGGTCATTCACCAGCATAGAAGTTGTTGGGTCTAAGGAAGCAGCAACCGGTGTGCCCGCAGGATCATTCCAGCAAATTGTTGCGATGATCGGCTCCGTGCCATCGAAGTAATAGTTGTAGACCAAGGAATCGTTGTTGTTGAGGTCATCCCAGGTAACGATGGAATTCGTGTCTTCCAAATGCTCAACAGCCGCACGGGTATCCATCAAGCCCCATCCAAAACGGTAGTCAGGACCATCATCATTACCGGCCTCGTTTGCCGTGTGAATAACCAAAGCCTTCAAAGCAGAAGAGCGTAAGAATGCGGAATTCTGTTCCTCGTAATACTCTTGGATCAAGGCAAGTGAACCTGTAACATTCGGCGCGCTCATAGACGTTCCACTGCTGTTATAATAGTCCGTATTTGACGCTGAACCTGAAGAATAAAGGGAGATACCATTACCCACAATATCCGGTTTGATTCGTCCATCGTCTGTTGGCCCCCACCCACTAAAAGAACTCATCACCACATTGCTCGGCTGAGAGTAGCCTGCAGCAATATCCGCTACCGCACCTACAGTGAGGATGTTCTTCGCATTTCCCTGCGTGGAGATGCAATCGTAGCCTGTTGGACAATCGGCAGCACGAGCCTGTGTGGAAAGTGTCCAACCCGATGACCAAACAAAGTGGGTATCATTCGCACTCGCTGAAATATTGTCGTTCCGATCGTTACCGGCCGACTTCACGATAAGGTAGTTCGGTGCGGCGTTTGCTATGGTGTCCCACACATAGGCCCAATAGTTGTAAAACCCGAAAAGGTAGTCCTCGGTTTGACTGATACTGGGTTCTCCGTACCAATACCATGCTTGAGCTCCAGAGTTGTAGTACCAACCCGTAATGGTACCATAGCTGTGATTAGAAACAATGGCGCTATCTGTGGCAGCATAAGTGGCCATCTCCGACTCATCATTAGAAAAGCTGTGCGCCTTCAGCTCCGCTTCATAGGCCATGCCTTTAGCTGAAGCTTGCACACCGCTAGCAATCATCGTTCCTGCTACGTGGGTCGCATGGTCACTCAGTGTCGTTGCACCATCCACTTGGGTTACTCTACCTGTTAACTCTTGATGCGTTGCACGTACCGCTCCTCCATCCCACTCACCGATTTCGATTCCGGCACCTGTGAGGTTGAAACCCGCACCACCACCTGGATGGACATCATCTGTATTGATGGTTGCTGCGGCATTGGCATTGTAGGTTTCATAGAACTCTGGGAACCCGCGTTCGTTGAAGCCAACCAATTGGGTGATCTTACCATCCTCGCCGATCTCCATCACAACCGACTCGCCGAAGCGATCTTTGAGGCGCTCAATCTCTAAACTGTCTTTCTTATGTTGGTCATGCAAGCGCTTGGCCAGCGACTGAAGTGCCTCTACATCCTTCCTTATACCTTCATTGTCTGATTGAGCAAAGAGAGCGGATGAAACAAAAAGAAGAAAAGAAAAGGCGATCAATTGGGTACTACGTACAATCATGCTAGTTTCTTAAGTTATTCAATGTCAAGCGGGTGGATGATCAAATGTAGGACAAACAGGCATATTACTTGTTGAGTCCACTCTACGAAGTACGCAAAACAGCCTCGGAAGGTTTGGATGATTGTTGCTTAAAAGTTCAGCACACGAGCCAACGCCTCACGCACACGCTCCGCATCTGGTAGGTAGGTCGCTTCCAAGGTCTCGTTCAACGGGATTGCAGGGGTATCGATGGCACCTACGGTGATCACAGGCGCATCGAGGTCCTCAAAGCAATCATCAACGATGCGTCCAGCAATTCCTTGCGCAAAACTATTGCCCCGGGGCTCCTCCGTTACCACCACTACTTTGTTGTGACGTTTGGACGCACCGAAGATGGCTTCTGCGTCAACCGGCTGAATGGATCGGAGGTCCAAGATCTCCACCTGACCAGGGAATGCCTTTGCTGCATCCCTGCTCCAATAGACGCCACGTCCATAAGTGATCACCACACAGCTCTCACCGCTAGCTACTTTCTCAGGGTCAGCCTCTTGAACCACCCTGGCCTTACCAAAGGGCACGACGTAGTCTTCATCTGGCTCCGTGGTCTTCGCGCCTTCCGTGCCTTTGATCTTTGACCAATACAATCCCTTATGCTCGAGTAGCACACATGGATTCGGATCGTAGAAGGCCGCTTTTAGTAGCCCCTTCAGGTCAGCTCCGGTACTAGGATAGGCCACTTTGATTCCGCGTATGTTAGACAGTACACTTTCTACAGAAGAGCTGTGGTAGGGCCCTCCACTACCGTATGCCCCGATCGGCACACGGATCACACAGCTCACCGGCCATTTACCGTTGCTGAGGTAGCAGCTTCTGCTCACCTCTGTGAAAAGCTGGTTGAGCCCTGGCCAGATGTAATCTGCAAATTGGACTTCAACAATGGGCTTCAGTCCAACTGCACTCATTCCCACCGTTGAACCAATGATAAATGCCTCTTGAATAGGCGTGTTGAACACCCGGTCTTTTCCAAACTGCTGGGCTAATGTTGCTGCTTCGCGGAACACACCGCCCAAACGGTGTCCTACGTCTTGCCCGTAAAGCAGGGCCTCTGGGTGTTTCGACAATAACTCACGCACAGCAAACAGGGCGCTATCCACCATCACGGTCTTCTCCTTTCCTGCTGGATCACGCTCTCCTTTCTCTTCTGTAATCGGAGTGGGTGCGTACATGTGCTTGGTAAGGTCTTCGGGCTTGGGATCCTCTGCTTCCTGTGCCCGTTTGAAATCAGCCTCTACCAAAGCAATGGCTTCGGATTCCAAGCGATCCAGTGCGGAGGCTTCCATTCCCGCATCCAATAGCTGCTTCCTCATATAAGGATGTGGATCGCGCTTGCGATCATCCTCTAGATCGTCCCGATACCACTCCATGCGAACGCCGGAGGTGTGGTGACTCAACAATGGCACCTTCAGGTGAACCAAAAACGGCCTACGCTCCTTACGGATGGTATCAATCGCCTTTTTCAAGGCCGTGTAGCATTGCACAAAGTCATGACCATACTCTACCGTGATCACCTCCATGCCCTTGAATCCTTTCGCGTAATGTGAGGCATCGCCTACTCGGATCTCATCGGCGCTGGCTGAAATATCCCATTCATTGTCTTGGATGAAATAGAGCATAGGTAGCTGCTTCAGCACCGCCATCTGGAATGCTTCAGCTACTTCACCCTCTGTGATCGATGCATCACCGAGGGAACATACCACAACGGGATTCTCACCGCCGTAGTCTTCTGCCAGACCTTGTTGTTCTTTGTACTGGATACCCATCCCAACTCCGGTGGTAGGAATGGCCTGCATTCCCGTTGCACTGGATTGATGCGGGATCTTCGGTTTATCTGGATCGTTGAGCGATGGGTGACTGTAGTAGGTTCGTCCTCCCGAGAAAGGATCTTCACGCTTCGCAAAAAGCTGCAGCATGAGGTCGTAGGGCGTCATACCGATACCCAAAAGGATAGCATCATCGCGGTAGTACGGCGCTACCCAATCCTGCGGTTTCAATTGCAAGGCCAACGCCAGCTGAGCTGCTTCATGTCCACGGCTGGTAGCGTGCACGTACTTTGACGTAAGCTGGATGTTTTCGTTGTAAAGGTTACTCATCCGCTTTGCGGTGCTCATCAACCTCCACGCCTTTAGGAGTACATCTTCTTCTACCGGTAGGGTTTTCTTCTTCGCTTCCTTCGTTGATTCACTCATAACTCTCACTTTCGGTGTTCAAAGATAGCATTCGATCAGGCCACGACCTGCATGAGTTGAGAATCCTTACAGCAGATAATTTCAAGTTATCCAACGAAATCTTTTCGCATTTTAGTAGCTCAAATTTCCTTATGACAACTCCTTCGGAAAATCCAACCGACCCTCAAGACCAATCGCAACAACCGAAGTCTGACACTCCTTCGGAAGGCACGCAAGAGCAGACGAACTCAAGCACTGACCCAGGTATACCAAACGAGCGTCCTGATTTCAGACGCATGTTATTGCAATTCCTGATCTTCTTGCGTCAACGCACGAGCTTAGAGGAAGACAAGGCCGATCCGCAGGAGACCATCGACTACATCAAACGAGGGATCGAATTCAAAGGTACCAACGTTTGGATCCTCGTCTTCGCCATCTTGGTCGCCTCGATCGGATTGAACATGAACTCTGCGGCGGTCATCATCGGTGCCATGTTGATCTCCCCCCTCATGGGGCCAATCATGGGGGTTGGAATGGGCGTAGGTATCAATGATTTCGATTTGATCAAACGTTCGGGAAAGAACCTCGGACTGATGGTTGGCATCTCCGTGCTTACGTCAACCATCTACTTTTTCCTTACGCCTTTGAGCGACGCCCAAAGTGAACTCTTAGCACGCACCACACCCACGATATGGGACGTGTTGATCGCAATCTTCGGAGGATTAGCAGGCATTGTGGCTGGGTCTAGAAAGGAAAAGAGCAATGCCATTCCAGGGGTGGCCATTGCCACGGCACTGATGCCACCTTTGTGTACAGCGGGTTACGGTTTGGCTACGGGCAACCTGTCGTACTTTTTTGGAGCCTTCTATCTTTTCACGATCAACTCGGTATTCATCAGCCTTTCAACCACGATCATCGTACGTTACCTGCGCTATCCGACACGAGAATTTATAGATCATGCCAAGGAGTTGCGGGTTAAACGATGGATCACTGCCTTCGTCATCATCGTGATCCTTCCTAGTTTGTACATCGCATACGATCTTGTAAAAACGACGGTATTCCAACGTGAGGCAGGCGTGTTTGTAACGGAGAACTTTGTTTTCGAACATGCCCAAGTCATCAGCAAGAACATTTCGGTGGATGGGGATGAGAAAAAGATTGAAGTGGCTTTGATCGGTCAGCCTGTGCCTCAAGAGACCCTTGATCTGCTAGAGAACAAGTTGAAGAACAACGAACGATTGGCCGACGCCATTCTCGTGGTGCGTCAAGGCCCGATCAACGACGCTGGTCTGGATATGGAGACGGTTCAGCTGATGAACCAGAGCATGAAGACAGGCATCATCGAAGACCTGTATAAGCGCAACGAAGAAGCGCTTCAATCAAAGGATGAGCAGATCAAGGTACTGCAGAATGAGATCGTAACGCTTAAATCACGTGAGTTGCCGATTGGTGACATCTCCGCAGAGCTCAGAGCACAGCACGGTTCAGTGCAGGAATTCACCCTAACGAAAAATCCGATCATCACCATGGACAGCCTGAAGGCCGATACGGTGACGTTCGCGTACGTGCATTTCAAGAAGCTTCCGCCAAAAGAGGAGCTGGCCCGATTAGAGAACTGGTTGAAGACGCGCACCAAAGCGGATTCCTTGAAACTGGTGGTAGATTAAGTCCGCCTCTAGCGAAGGTGCGTCGTTCCTTTCCTTACCTTTCCCCTTCAATCCAAAGGATCACAACGTTTCATGAGTGCATATAGCTTGGTCATCGCGGCCTCCGTACTGGTCATCTTAAGTTACTTCTACAACCTGATTGCTAAGCGGTACAACATCCCATCGGTGTTGATGCTGATTCTAACGGGTATTGTGATCAAGCAGGCAATGGACTACTTTGAAGTGGGACGCATCGATTGGTTTCCTTACCTGGAAATCCTCGGTATTGTTGGATTGATCATGATCGTATTGGAAGCGGCGCTCGACCTGAAACTTGAGCGACAAAAGATGCCGCTGATCGGACTTTCGTTTGTCATTGCCTTGCTCGGGCTCTTGGTTGCCTCGGTGGTTGCGGCCTTTATCATCATGCTCATCCTACCCGACTTCAGTTGGCTGAATGCGATGATCTATGCCGTACCCTTATCGATCCTGAGCAGCGCGATCATCATTCCTTCCGTTTCATTTTTACCGCAACAGAAGAAGGAGTTCTGCATCTACGAGAGTACGTTTAGCGATATCCTGGGTATCATGTTCTTCTACTTTCTGACCTCATTGGCTGAACCTGGATCAAACGGTGGGGCGGTTGGTGGATTCTTCTTAAGTTTGGTCATTACCATCGTGGTAAGTGCCGTGGCGTCTTATGGGTTGGTCTACGTCTTTCAGAACATCAAGACCCAAGTAAAGACCTTCCTGCTCATCGCGATCTTGATCTTGCTTTACGCGATCGGAAAGCAGCTCCACCTATCCAGCTTGATCATCATCTTGGTTTTTGGCTTGGTAATCAGCAACTCCAACCTCTTCTTCCCGGGCTTCTTGAAACGTTTTCTGAAAGAAGACAGTGTGAAATCGCTTTTCCATGAGCTTCACATCGTAACTGGTGAAACCGCGTTCATCGTACGCACCTTCTTCTTCATCATTTTTGGTGTCACCATTGTATTGAGCTCCTTGCTCAGCATCAAGGTCATCTTGGTCTCTGCGTTGATCTTGGCATCGATCTATGGACTCCGATTCGTAATGTTTCAATTGTTCTTGGGTAAAGACATCTATCCTGAGGTCTACGTAGCACCCCGGGGATTGATCACCGTACTCTTGTTTTTTGCGATACCGGAGGAGCTCCAAGTGGCATCCTTTGATAACGGTATCCTACTCTTTGTGATCATCGCCACCGCCCTTGTGATGACCTGGGCTATGATCAAGGCAAACGACCGCGATGTTGCGGTTGAAGTGATGGAAATGCTGGGAAAGAAGAATGCAGCCAAGCCTGACGACCAGCAGGAGTCCATGCCTCCGCCCCCACCTTCACAAGACGACCCTCACTGATCAGGGCTACCATAGCCCGAATTCGAAAAGGATCTTCTTTTTAATGTTGATACATTTATTGTTGTTGTATATATTTGCATCATGAATACGATCCGCCAACCCGATACTACCCATTCAATCGCACCGTTTATCGCCAAACGATGGAGTCCGCGATCCTTTACCGATCAAGCCATTGCGCCGGAAACCATGGAGCAACTCTTGGAGGCAGCGAGCTGGTCGGCTAGCAGCATGAATGAGCAGCCATGGCACTACCTATATGCTTTCAGAGGAAGCCAAGCCTTTGAGCGAATGACGGAGGTGTTGATGGATGGTAACAAACCATGGGCGAAAGACGCTGCCGTTCTGATGATAGCGCTCGCAAAACGCCACTTCGATCGAAATGGCAAGGAGAACAGGCATTACATGCATGATGTTGGAGCAGCCAATACCACCTTGCTCCTTCAGGCTGTTGACGTTGGTATTCTGGGTCACATGATGGGAGGTTTTCATATGGACGAAGCGCTCAAAGCCTTCGCTATCGATGACAGCAAATGGGAGATTGCGTGTTTCATCGCATTGGGCTATCCTGGAGATCCAGATGCGTTAGAAGAGCCATATGCTGAGCGCGAAAAGACGCCTCGTTCTCGTAAAGCATTGACTGAATTCTCCCAACAATTGAACGACTGAGATGAACTACACCTTTGAACACGAAGAAGCAGGCGCCAAGGGCACCTTCAGCTTAATCAACGAAGACAAGATTGTTGCTCGTATGACCTACAGCAGATTAGATAGCAACAACATCATTGTAGACCACACCGCCGTTGACCCGAACAGCAAAGGTGAGGGACACGGCAAAGCGATCGTAGAGCAACTGGTGCTTCGGGCGCGAGGTAATGATCAAAAAGTGATGCCCCTTTGTCCATTCGCAAAGGGCGTAATTGAAAAGAATAGTGACTGGCGCGATATCTTGAGAAAATGAAACGGAAAGACTTTTTAAAGAAATCAGCCCTTGGAATTGCGGGTGGATTGGTGCTACCTCAAATCGGTGCATCCCAGGCGCAAGTCCATGAGAATGTAAGACCATCCAACCTGTTGGCTGAGCAAGTTGGTTTCAATCATTTACCCAATAAACCTTCCAAAATCATGGAAAACATGGTATTACACCGCGCTGAGACACGCGGACACGCCAACCACGGTTGGTTAGACAGCAACCACACCTTCAGTTTCGCTAACTATCACAACCCAGAGCGAATGCACTTCGGTGTACTCAGGGTTCTGAATGACGATCATGTTGCACCAGGCATGGGTTTCGGTACGCATCCCCACCAGAACATGGAGATCATCTCCATTCCTTTGGAGGGCGACCTTGAGCACAAAGACAGCATGGGCAATGTGGGTGTAATCAAACAAGGGGATGTGCAAGTGATGTCTGCAGGAACGGGCGTACAACACAGCGAGTACAACAAGAACAAGGATAAGGCCGTAAAATTCTTGCAGATCTGGTTGTTTCCGCGAGAGAAAGGAGTACAACCTCGCTATGACCAACTCAGCTTCAAGGAAGAAGACCGACTCAACAAATGGCAGCAAGTGCTTTCGCCTAACCCGGATGATGAAGGCGTATGGATTCACCAAGACGCATGGTTCCATCTCGGGAAGTTTGACAAAGGTCAAAAGCAAGACTACCAACTCAAGAAGGCAGGCAATGGCGTCTATGCGTTTATGATCAAAGGTGAAGCACGCATCAACGGTCAGGACCTCAAGCATAGAGATGGTTTGGGTGTCTGGGCGGTGGATAGCTTAGAAGTAGAAGCAACGGAGAACAGCGAAATCCTCTTGATGGAAGTACCGATGCAGTTGGGCTGATGCGCCTAACTTCGCAGCTGTGAAGCAGAAGGTCTTTTGCATAGGATTCATGAAAACGGGCACGACCACTTTGAATCGTGCCCTTACCATGTTAGGGTATCGCGTCAGCCACAATTCTTGGCGGTGGTTGGACGATATCGTTCGTGAAGACTGGGAAACCATCGCACAAAAGGCCTCCGAGTGGGATGCGTTAGAAGACAATCCGATTCCACTCATCTACAAACACCTGGATCAAGCCTTTCCAGGCAGTAAATTCATCCTTTCTACCAGAGATCCAGAGGCATGGTATCAAAGCGTTTGCTTTCACATCGGTGATCTGCCAAGTCCGATGCACGCATGGCTGTTTGGTCAGGGTAAAAGCCTGCCCAAAGAAGATAAAGTACACACCTTGGCTGTTTACCTGCAGCACCAAGCAGCGGCCAAAGCATACTTCAAGGATCGTCCCGACGACCTCCTCGTAATCGATATCACCCAAACGACTCGCTGGGAAGAGATCTGTGCGTTTCTGAACATCTCCCCACCAGACGCCCCCTTTCCCCACGCTAACCAAAGCGCTTTCAATAAAGACAAACACGCCGGAGGAAAACGAAGGCTGAAGTACCTCAAGAAGCAACTGCTCAACCCGGTGAAGATTTGGCGGATGAACCAGAAAGGCTATCTTCCAACACCAGAAGAAAGACTACGATCACTGTGAGTTCAACCATCAGTAAAGAATACAGCAACGGCGAGGTAACCGTTGTGTGGAAACCAAATACCTGCATTCACTCAGAATAATGCTGGCGAGGGCTGGGAACGGTATTCCAACCGAAAAGCAAGCCTTGGATCAACCTAGACGGTGCGGATACGGAAAGCATCACGAAACAAGTGGATCAATGTCCATCCGGTGCCCTCACTTGGTACCGCAACACAGATGGTAAGCCTACGCAGCCCGAAGAGGCCGGAGTGCAGATTGAAGTTACTCCGAATGGCACCGTCTTGGTGCATGGCAACATCGATGTGAAACTCTCCAATAGACGGGTGGAGCACCGAGAAAAGATGACCGCGCTTTACAGATGCGGACATTCTGCCAACAAGCCGTACTGCGATGGCAGCCACAAACGTGAAGCTTGGTCAGGGTAAGCTAGGGGTTTACTTGGTCTGATCCATCTGTTGCTGCTTATTCATATCGGTAGGCATCATCAAACCATCCTTTGTCTTCACTGGCGTGCAATCCATCGTATTGGCGGGACGCATGAAGAAAAAGCGCAGACTAAAAATAAGCGGGCGGTAGCGACTCGCAAAGAAGCCCATGGAGGAGCGTCCATTCTCAAACGGCCAAGCACCCAAGATCGGTGTTTCGATGGCCGGGATCAGCAACCAATTGCCCCGCATTTTTATGCCGAAGCCCAGTTTATAATGAAGCTGAGCATTCCAACGCCCTGGGTTATCCTGGGCAACAGCTGATACCGTAAAGCCGGTCTGATTCGGTAGGAACGCATATCCACCATTGACACCAATGCTGTGCTGAATGAAGTTGTACTTGCTGATCCGCCATATGTGGTTAAGGTTAAAGTTCAACTCCGCATAGTGAAATCCGAAATCACCTTTTGTGTCTTCCATTGGAAGTAAAGGGACTTCTGCCGGGACGCTCACATACTGCCCATTGGCACGTTCACTGCCACGCAGTGACTTGTAGGAAATCGAATAATCGAGGTATTCGAAGAACGGCATGTAAGGAAGCATGCGATAGCGGCCAACTTCAGCGTAGAGGCCCGGCTTTCCGATCCCCCTAACGCGAGCATCGAAACGGTAAACATCCGTTTCATCAAAGACGCGGTCTTGGTAAACAAAGGGGGTGAGCATGTAGGTGGCCCCAGGGGCAAAGTGCCAGCCATTCAATTTGTACTGAGGTGCTTTTGGAAGCAGCTCATTGTAGTGCTTTTGGAAGGAAACAGGCTTCTTCTTCCCAAATCCTTTCTTCTGAGCTTGAAGGCTGTGGCAAAGGAAGAGCACCATCAACGAAAGCAAAATCGAACGCATCATTGACCAAAGGTAAGGGCTACTGGAGGCAATTGACCGATGGCTCGCCAGCAGGATACAACCAAGTCATTGTTGGTATTGACATTCCTACTCCACCGGCAGTGTCAGGCTCGCATCGAGTTGAACACCGTCATTGGTCAATGCACTGAATTGAAAGGTATACGCTTCGGATATCCAAGTAACTTGATCGAAGAACTGTTTGGTGAAGTCAAACTCAACCGTACCCGGATAGGCTGCGGGAAGCTCAATGCCTGCATCTTCAAGTTGAAGCAGGTCTGTGTTCGCAGCGAGCGTATCACCATTCCAAACAAAGGATTCTGAAAGGGTAAGCACGATGCTCTCTTCTTCGATCAGGTTCACAATCGGGTAATCGCATTTCAGGGCATACGCACTGCTCAGCCATTGAACGGAAGGAACTTGTACCACTTCCGTGCCGAATTCTGCGATCAGCTTAAAAGGAGCTTGAATAACCTCTACTTCAACAGGAGCGCTCATTTCATCATCGTAATAGTACATCGCCCTCAAGTAACCGCCTTCTTCATGGATACGGTACTCCTGTCGGCAACAACTCTGAAATATACTGGCAGAAAATAGGAAGGCGTGAATAGCAAGAAATACGGTCAAGGTCTTTTTCATAGGAGTGAAGTTATGATCGCTCTCATAGACGATCCTTCCACAAAAAAAGCAAGTTTTGGGCAGAAAAGCTTGTGGATCTCAATATACCCTTAACATTTGTAAGTGATTACTCACTACAATGACCGAAAAACAAGAAAAGATCCTTAAAGCCGCCTTGAATCTGTTCGCACAGAACGGATACGCCTCCACCTCCACCAGTAAGGTAGCGAAGGAGGCCGGTGTATCAGAGGGACTGATCTTTCGTCACTTCGAAAACAAGGAAGGTTTACTAAAGGCCATCATGAACATGGCGATGGAATCGAGCAAGCAATTGATCACTGAAGTAATGCTTGCAGGAGAGCCGAAGAAGGTGATCCGAAAAATGTTGGAGTTACCCTATCAAGTAGACCGCTCCCATTACGATATGTGGCGATTGACCTATGCGCTCAAATGGCAGATGAACATGTATGATAGCAGCGCAAACGATGCACTACGCCTGATATTGAAAGATGCTTTTCAGCAACTCGGTTATGAGGATCCAGAGGCAGAAGCAGAGCTGGTATTCATGTTCTTGGATGGCGCCTCCACCGCCTTTCTACTGCACGAACCAAAAAATAAAGCAGATGTGCTGAAGTGCATCAAGAAGAAATACAACGTTTAAAAATTTCACCAAACTAATAAGTGATTAATTACTCATTATTATGATCGATAAAAACACACCTGTACTTGTAACTGGCGCGAATGGATATGTGGCCAGTTGGCTCGTAAAACAACTACTGGAAGACGGCGTCACCGTACATGCTGCGGTTCGGAATCCATCCAAAAAAGACAAGTATGCACACCTCGACGCGATTGCAGAGAAGAGTTCGGGCTCCATCAAATACTTTGAGAGCGACCTCTTGAAGGAAGGTTCTTATGCACAAGCAATGGAAGGTTGTGAGTTGGTCTACCATACCGCATCTCCGTTTACGTTGGACGTGAAGGACCCGCAAAAGGAACTGATCGATCCCGCGTTGAACGGCACACGAAACGTACTGGAACAAGCCAACAAGACCGCTTCGGTAAAACGCGTTGTGGTTACGAGCAGTTGTGCGGCCATCTACACCGATGCGATAGATTGCAAGTTGGCTCCAAACGGCATCCTCACCGAAGACATCTGGAATACGACAGCTTCCCTCGACTATCAGCCATATTCCTACTCCAAGACCCTGGCCGAAATGGAAGCGTGGAAGATCGCCGGTGCACAGAATCGTTGGGAATTGGTGACGATCAATCCTTGCGGGGTATTTGGTCCGGCACTGAACCCAAAGTCGGCTACGTCTGAAAGCATGAACATCTTGAAACAGATGGGCGACGGAACCTTGAAAGCGGGCGCTCCAAAGTTCGGGATTGGCGTGGTGGATGTGCGGGAGGTGGCAGACGCGCACTTCAAAGCAGGCTTCGACCCAAAAGCGAACGGACGCTACATCTTGGCCGGACACAACACGAACCTGCTCGACATGGCCTTGACCCTGCAAGACAAGTATGGCAAGCAATACCCCCTACCAAAAACCGACCCACCCAAGTGGTTATTGATGCTGATCGGTCCATTCGTAAACAAGCTATTCTCCCGAAAGGTCATCAAAAGCAACGTGAATGTGGAGTGGAAAGCAGACAACAGCAAAAGCATCCGCGACCTTGGTATTCAGTACCGTCCAATGAAGGAAACAATGGAGGAATCGTTCCAAATGCTGATCGACAACCAACTCATTCCAACCAAATAAGATGAAGGTCATCATCACAGGTGCTACCGGTATGATCGGTCGAGGTGTGCTATTGGAATGCCTCGACCATCCTGCCGTGACAGAAGTATTGGTCATCGTTAGACGATCAACGGGCGAAGCGCATCCGAAGCTCAATGAGCTCATCCATAAAGACTTCAGCAACTTCACCACCTTATCCGAACAGCTGAAAGGATATGACGCTTGCTTTGCCACCATGGGCCTAAGCGCTGCAGGAAAATCAGAAGAGGAATACAAGCGCCTGACCTATGACATGACCTTAGCGCTTGCACAAATCCTTCACGCCAACAACCCTAACATGACCTTCAACTATGTTTCAGGTGTGGGAACAGACAGCACGGAGGAAGGCAGACAGATGTGGGCACGCGTTAAAGGCAAGACCGAGAACGATCTGTTGGCTCTCGGTTTCAAACAAGCCTACATGTTCAGACCCGGAGGCATCATTCCAAAGAGGGGCGTTACCTCCTCAACTAAGCTGTATCAATTCTTTATCGATTACTTCACTTGGCTGCTGCACCTCATTGCATGGATCAATCCGAATGCCATCACAGATACGGTGAAGATCGGTCAAGCGATGATCAACAGCCATCTAAAGGGTCATGATAAGTCCATTGTACTTCCGCCAGATATCAATAAGCTGGCAGCATTGTAGACATGTTTCTTTAGCCTCTCGCTGTGTGGGATCAAGCCTTACTTCACCTGCACAACCTTCTGCAGCAAAATGGAATTGGGGATCGTAAGCTTTTCTCCTTCCAGGGTTTCGATGTGCACGAAGTAGTAGCCAATGTCCTTGATCTCCCCTTCTATGGGATAGTCTTTATCCAGCACCTTCACCGTATCCCCAAGCTTCAATGGATGGTTGAAGAATAAGATCAATCCGGCACTGATGTTTGAAAGGAGCGACCATTGCGCAAAAAAGGCAATACCCAATACCGTAACGATAGAGGAAATGAACAGGAAAAGATCCTTCTTATCCACCCCCCATATACTCAGGATGAGGAAGATCGCCAACAAGCCTCCGATGAAGTTGATCAACTTCAAGGTTACCCGTCTCCGCTGGTAAGAGAAGTTGAACTTGCGCAGAGCCCGGCTGATCGCGCTCTTGGTGAGCAGGCGGATCACGACCAAGAAAGCAATGACCAACGCGGTTAAAACAACTTCAATGCTGTATCCAAACATGACTATTAAATAAGTCTGCAAAATTACGTCAGCAGCCATTCATAATACGCCAGTGAAAACAACTTGGTGCCGCTAAAAGCAATTTCGATCCGCCTAAACGATCACCGTTCGTTGAGTCGATTTCGTCCATGATATTTGATGAAACCCAACGCCGATGAAAGCCATCACATATGACCGCTACGGAGGACCCGAGGTGATTCAAATTCAGGAACAACCCCAACCAAAGATCCAAGCAGACCAAGTACTGATCAGAACGCACTACCTTTCGATCAATCCATACGACTGGCACTATATGCGCGGTAAGCCCTACTTCATGCGTCTAGAGCATGGTTTAAGGAAGCCAAAGCATACGATACTTGGCAACGATATCTACGGTGTGATCACGGAGGTAGGCAAGCAAGTCAATGACCTTCAGATCGGGGACCGCGTTATGGCCGCAGCTAAGCTCGGAGGCTTTGCCGAATACGCTGCTGTGGCTGCATCACGCGTCATTCGTGTTCCAGAGGGGCTAGATGGCCCCAACGCTGCGGCGCTGGTCATGGCCGGTGTTACGGCTCATGCCGGTGTTCACGAATTTGGCCGAGTAAAGCAAGCAGATCGCGTTCTGATCAATGGAGCTTCAGGCGGTGTAGGGCATTTAGCCATTCAAATGGCACATGCCACTGGAGCCAACGTAACTGGCATATGTAGCAGAAAAAACAGTGCATGGGTAAAAAGCCTAGGTGCTGATGAGGTTATTGATTACACACAAACCAATGTGTCATCGCTCGAAGATCAGTTCGATGTTATCATCGATGTGAACGGGAACTTGACATTAGCAACGTATAAACAACTCCTCCGAAAAGGAGGCCGTGTAGCGGTAGTTGGCTATAACGGCATGCCTGATATGATGAAAAAAATGTGGCATCAACGGTTTGGAAGCATGGACTTGAAGGTGGTAGGAGTGGAGGAAAACCGATCTTCCATGAAGCCCTTGGTTGAAATGGTTGAAAAAGGAAGCATAACACCACATGTTTCCAAGATCTACTCAATGGAGAAGTTCTCTGAAGCAATAGACCACTTGGAAAAAGGACATGCAATTGGCAAACTGGTTGTTCAAATACCTGTGGAAGGAAATACGAAGTGATGGAGCACAGCAGCGAAGATTAGGCCTTCCTTTGTCTTATGCGATCGATCCTTTTCTTTGTGCTTTTCATGGTAGCGACTTCCAGCTTTGGACAAGGGCGCCGGTACCGGTATATAGGCCTTCAACCCGGCGCGCAGTTGGACGTGGTGACGCCCTACTATCCACCGGAAGTCATCGACATCAATGTTATTCCGCTTGTTTTCCAAACCCCCATCAACGAGGTAACCGATTTCAAGATCAACACCTTGGCAAGTTACCGTTTCGAAGATGAAATACGCATCAGCCGGGCGGGTCTTCAAGTGGTATTTCCGCGCTTTTTCTCAGCGAAGGAACGCTTCAGTGAAAAATCCAGCGGTTGGTATTTAGGTCCATTGATTGCAGGGCGCAGGGATTTCTTCCGCAACCATTACGCCGTTTCTCCCGGATTGGAATTTGGAAGATACAATGAACCCAAGGGCATCTTCGGGTGGTCATTCAGCCTGCAAGGTGGGTGCGATTACCGCATCAATCTGAGTCGGGGCAATCAATTCGTGCCCTTCATCGGGGCACAACTCGCTGTAGGACTCTGGCTGAAAAACGGTATCGCTATTCGCGGCGGAACGATCTAATGCGTTTCCAGCAAGCTTAGCATTTGTTGTTCTACCGCTTCTGAGTCCCACTTCGACTCGATGTCCGGCGCATCCATGACTTCGTCCATGATGGCCTGTTGGCGTTGCCCTTCCTTCCATGCCTCGCTGTAGCGGAACTCACTGAAGGTGGTCATGCTGTAGAGTGGAAGCCATTTCTCTGGATACTTATCTGAGAAGCGGGCTTCGATCTTCTTTTGCAACAAGAACTTCGGATCGGCCACATAATCGCGCATCACATGATAGTTGTGTAGCGAGAGGTCTTGTAGTCCGTCACCATCTGGCTTACGCAGCGGGCTGTACTCCGCAAAGATCTTCTCCCAATCATGGTTGTGCTTCAGCATCAGGTTATTCATCACGGTACAGTCTTCAAAACCTGCGTTCATGCCTTGCCCGTAGAACGGAACGGTGGCGTGAGCAGCATCGCCCATCAGGGCACACTTACCATGGTGCCAAGGATAGCAGCGCGTAATGGCAAGCGATGAAAGCGGATGGTCTTCCCAAGCATCGCCAACATTTGGCATGATCTCGTAGAAATCAGGGAAGGTCTTCTTGAAGAAGGCATCCACCTGATCGCGTGTTTTCAATTGTTCAAAGCTGTTCTCACCCTCAAACGGCATGAATAGCGTACAAGTAAACGATCCATCCTCATTGGGCAATGCAATCAGCATGAAACGCCCTCGTGGCCATATGTGCAAGGCATTCTTCTCGATCTTATAACTGCCGTCGGGATTTGCAGGAAGTAAGATCTCCCGGTAACCATCTTCGATGTAGCGTTGGCTGTAATTGAAGCGGTCTAACTTCTGCATCGCGTTGTAGCGAATGGCCGAAAACGCGCCATCGCACGCAAAGATCAGGTCAGATTTCACCTCCAACCGCTCGCCCGTGCTGGTATCTTCAAAATGACAAATACCCGCTTCGAGATCGGCATTCAAGCACTTCATGTTGTAGTGGATCTTGGCGTTACCTACCTCTTCAGCGATGTCCATCATACGGGCATTCACCCCACCCCTGGAGACACTGTAGATGGCCTGCCCTTCCTTACCGTATGCTTGGTAGGTCAATTTCCCTTCAAGGTCGTGCATGATCCTGCCCGGCATAGGGATAGCGATCTCGCGGATTAAGTGGTCTACACCGGCACCTTTCAGCGCCTTCCATCCCCGATCAGAAAGTGCCAGGTTGATGGACTTCCCAGCGGAGATCTCCGCCTTGCGGATGTCTGGTCGGCGTTCGTAAATATTGACCTTGTATCCTGCCTTCGACAAGTACACAGCCCATAGTGACCCCACCAATCCTGCACCTACAATGGTTACATCTTTCATTTCAATGCTTTTTTCAAAATCTCGCCGAAGCGATAAACGTCTTCAAAGGAATTATACAATGGCACCGGTGCCATTCTGATCACGTTTGGTTCCCTCCAATCGGCGATCACCCCTTCTGAACTGATCTGATCGAATAATGTTCGGCCGTAGCCGTGTGCAACCACACTTAATTGACATCCTCTTCGGTGATGTTCCTTGGGCGTGATGATTTCAAGTTCTGCACCCGTTTCCTTTGCAACATCTTCAATAATGAACTCGAGGTAATCGGTGAGCGGTCTGCTCTTGGCCCACAGTTTCTCCATGGTTGCTTCCTTGAATATCTCCAATGAAGCTAGGTGGATCGCCATGTTGAATACGGGTGCATTGCTCATTTGCCACGCTTCGGCACTCTGCATTGGTTTGAACTCTGGCTCCATCAGGAAGCGCTCTTCTTTATTGTGTCCCCACCAGCCCGCAAGTATGGGAAGCTTCTTCTTATGATGGTTCTCATGAACGAACAATCCACCAACCGAACCTGGGCCGCTGTTCAGATATTTATAGGTACACCACGCCGCAAAATCCACCTGCCATTCATGCAGCTTCAGTTCAATGTTTCCAATTCCGTGTGCCAGGTCAAAGCCACAATTCGCGCCAACCTTGTGTGACGCATCGGTGATGGCAGCCATATCGAACACCTGTCCGCTATAGTAGTTCACACCACCAATCATTACCATGGCAAGGGAATCGCCGAGCTCGTAGATCTTTTCGATGATGGCGTCTTCTGTGATGAGTTCACTTCCTGGCTTTGGTTCCATTTCTACGATCACCTCCTTGGGATCTAAGCCATGAAGCTTCGCCTGTGCTTGAAGGGCGTAGGTATCCGACGGAAAGGCTTTCTTTTCACAGAGGATCACATTTCTTGTGGCCGTAGGTCGGTAAAAGCTGACCATGATGCTGTGGAGGTTCGCCGTAAGCGACCCCATCGCTACCACCTCAGACGGTTTAGCACCGGTGATGTATGCCAAGTGCTCACTGAAGAACTCATGATAGTCGTACCATGGGCGACGCGCCTCAAAGTGTCCCTCTACGCCGAACTTCTTCCAGTCTTCCAACTCTTGCTTCAAGAATTTTTCTGCGGTTTTTGGCTGCAGACCTAGACTGTTACCCGTAAAGTAAATAGCTGGCTTGCCATTCACTTCTGGCATGTAGAACATCGAACGAAAGGATGAGAGTTCGTCGTTGGCGTCTTGTTGTTGGGCGTATGACAGGGTGTTCTCCACAGTAAAATTGTTTTCCACAAAGCTAAACAGAAGCTACTCAAGCCCCTTAAAATTCAAAAAGCATTCGCAACACACTGATTTTATGGGAAGTATATCATAAGTGATAGATATCACATCGGGAGTTGCTTTCGCACATGTTCTGTCCATCAGACAACCTTGAGCTTTGTCCCCATGAAAAAAATGAGACCAACCCTCGTCCTCTTCATCTTAGCGCTAATGGGTAGCCCAATCACTACTCAAGCGCAACAAAAGATGATGATCAAAGACGGATCGAACCTTTCCATTTATGGAACCAGTAACGTTCACGACTGGTCAGAACACGTGAAAGAAATGCACGGCAACCTAACGGCGGTAATGGACGGAAGCAGCTTAAAAAGCATCAGCAACCTGAGCTTTGAGTCGAAGGTATCATCCATCAAAAGCGGAAAAGAAACCATGGATGAAAATACCTATGAGGCGCTCAAGTACGAAGATCATCCGAACATCCGATTCAAGTCGAGTGATATTCAAGTGAGTCCATCGACGCAAGGCGGAAACAAGTATACCGTTGTTGCGAAAGGCACCATGAATATAGCAGGCTTCGACAAGTCCGAGCAAATCACTGCGAACTGCGCGGTTGAAGGATCCAAACTCACGTGTGAAGGAAAGAAGAAAATAGACATGACCACCTATGACGTGGAACCACCGAGCATCATGTTCGGCGCCATGACCGTAGGCAAAGAAGTGGAGGTTCACTTCGAAGCTATATATCAGTAATCAATTCAAATCAGACTAATCCATATCCAACCATAAACTAATCAAAATGAATCATTTATCTTAATGTTCGCTACGGGCTTCAACGCTATGGCCCAAGAGGAACTATCAGACTACGACAAGATCCAATACTGGCGGATCAATGACAGCAGAGGCATGAATGTCTTTGAAGCACCAAAGAATGACGTGGAGTACACAGGCATGAAGGTGCGTGTTGGCGGTGATTTTGCACTGCAATTTCAAGGGCTTCAACAAACCAATTTATGGGACCGTGACAGCAACCTAGCTAAGGCGGCTGGAGTACCAGAATTGGCCAACTTGGGCTACAACTTTAACCTCCCAACAGCAAACTTGAACTTGGATGCTCAGTTTGCAGATGGATTGCGCATGCACTTGCGTACCTACCTTGCTTCTCGTCACCACACAGAGGCATGGGTAAAAGGAGGTTACATCCAGATCGACAAGCTTGACTTCATCCAAGAAGGTTTGGCGTCAGGGCTTATGGAAATGTTGACCATCAAGGTTGGTTTGGACGAGATCAACTATGGTGATGCACACTTCCGCCGATCAGATAACGCACGCGCATTCTTCAACCCATTTGTAGGTAACTCCTTAATGGATGGCTTCACTACCGAAGCATTCGGAGAGATCTTGTTCCGCATGGCGGGTATCATCGCATTAGCGGGTATCTCTAATGGTAACCTGAACCAACGCACCATCGTTGGCGACAATGACTACATGCCATCTCCTTACTTCAAGTTGGACTATGATGAGCAGTTGACCGATGATTTCCGCTTGCGTATTACCGGTAGCGGCTACATCTCTCCCGGCAACGACAACGGTACTTAGTTGTACAACGGCGACCGAGCAGGATCTCGTAACTACAACGTGATCGGAACTGCAGCTGAAGGTTCAAGCGACTTCGGCGGGCGATTCAATCCGCGCTTCCGTCAGTACAACGCCTTCATGGGATCGGTATTCACGAAGTCCAAAGGACTTGAGTTCTTCGGATTCTATGAAACAGTATTGGGTGCTGTTGCTGAGCCTGTGGCAGACGGTAACTACAACCAGATCGCTGCAGAGCTGATCTACCGCATCGGTGAGCAAGAGAAGTTCTATGTTGCCGGTCGCTACAACTTGGTCCAAGATATCAGCAATGGTGCCTACACTACAGATGTTGCGGGAGTGCTAGTGAACATTCCTGAAGCAGACCCACAAGAGATCCAGCGCTTCAACGTAGGTGGTGGATGGTTCTTGACCAAGAACATCATGACCAAGTTAGAGTATGTTGAGCAACGCTACATCGGCTCTGGCTGGGAAGGTTCAGAATTCCAAGGCGCTGCCTTCACTGGCGTAGTACTTGAAGCTGCCATTAGCTTCTAAGAAATCGATTAAAGGATTAGCTAATCGGGCCCCATCTTCTTCGGAGGATGGGGCTTCTTAGTTGATGTCGGCATCAATGCTTCTCGAAGTAAAGCTCGAAGCATACATCTACCCGGTCTTCTAAGGTTAATAAGCCAAATAAGCGTGACGGCTGTTCTATGCCATACCAAGAAAGGTAGATCGGTGCCTGACCAGAGATCTGGAAGTAGTTCTTTTCTAGCTCATCGACCTCCACCGGCATAACCATGTCGTGACTTACCCCTTTTACTTTGGTTGAAGCCTGCACTTCGCCTTTATAAAACAGTCCATTCACATCGCGCGCATCCAACTTATGCATCTCAAAGGCGATGTAGGGATGATGCTCGCTATCCAAAACATACTTAAGATCATTCAAAATCAATGGATTGCCACAATGAAAACCATCGATGGGAATCTCAAACTCGACTTGCGTGAGCTCGATGTGTCTAGGTGATTTCTTAAAGCAGGATGGTAAGGGCTCATCGGATGTAAGCGGGCTGGTGTAACAACGAAAAGAACCCACGTTGGCCTTCCCCTCAACGAAGACCTCACTGTCGACCTCTAGGGTCAGACAATTGTATTCCGCCTCTTGTGCAAGAACCCCTCCTCCATTCAGCAATAAAGCGATGAAAAACAGTCGCCAATTGATGGCGACATGACTAGTATTTTTTAGGAATGACCGATCAACTGAAGCGCTCAAAGGCACCCCGTTCTAACATCTCTCGGTGGTCTGGATGCGCAATGCTGATCAGAAGCTCGGCACGCTCCTTCAGGTCTTTACCGTAAAGGTTTACCACACCGTACTCCGTAGCAACATAATGCATGTGCGCCCGTGTGGTCACCACGCCCGCTCCTGGCTTTAACATGAATACCATGCGACTTTCTCCTTTCCGTGTGGTTGAAGGAAGGGCAATGATTGGCTTACCACCTTCACTCAGGGATGCGCCACGGATGAAGTCCATCTGTCCGCCCACACCCGAATAGATGCGGTTACCGATCGAATCTGCACACACCTGTCCCGACAGGTCGATCTCGATGGCGCTGTTGATGGCCACTACCTTTGGGTTCTTCTTGATCACAGAAGTATTGTTTACATATTGGCAGTCCAACAGAACAACACCTGGATTATTGTCGATGAAATCATACACCCGCTGCGTACCCATCACGAAGGTGGAAACGGTCTTGTTTGGGTGACTTGTCTTCTTGGTATTGTCAACAACACCGCTCTCGATCAAAGGAAGTAATCCATCACTGAACATCTCCGTATGGATACCCAAGTGTTGGTGATTTCCCAAACTCGCGAGCACCGCATTCGGTATGTTACCGATGCCCATTTGAAGGGTTGAACCATCCTCAATCAATTCCGCCACGTGGCGCCCGATCGCCTTTTCCACCTCATTCAGCTCCTGGGGAGCAACTGTGGGTAGGTCGGCATCATGTTCAACAGCAAAGTCGATCTTATCCACGTGGATGAAACCGTCTCCTTGTACCTTCGGCATTTTGTTGTTGATCTGCGCAATGACCAAATCGGCCATTTCGATGGCCGCGTGGGTAGCATCTACGGATGGTCCCAAGGTACAATAGCCGTGTTCATCAGGAGGAGAAACACTGATCAGTGCTACATCCAAGCGGATCACTCCTCGCCTGAAGAGGATCGGCATTTCGCTCAAGAATACTGGAATGTAAGACGCCCGTCCCTCATTGACTGCACGGCGAACATTGCCGCCAACAAACAAACTATGTACATGAAAAACGTCCGATACATCCTTATCCGCATAAGGAGCAGGTCCTTCTGTATGCAGATGGTAAACGTTGATTCGGTTTAAGCTTTTACCCCGCTCGGTCATGGCGTCTACGAGCGCAAGCGGAGCGGCTGCGACGCTGTGGATGTAGACGTTGTCATTGTCTTTCAGATGGGAAAGTGCCTCGGTAGCAGATACGATCTTCATGGTCTTCCAATTTGTGCGCGAAGTTGTAAAAGGTGAGTGAGCCTAACTATGATATCCATTAGGTTTTCAGAGGTTTTTGTATGATAGGTCACATTCTATCCTGCGGTCCACTTCTATTTTTGAACGCAAAGCATTAGTCATGACCGAATCTGTCTTTCCCTTCCTCTCTATTGCAGCACTGACCATACTTCTAGGTGGATGCGGCGATAGCGATAACTCCTCTACCGAAACCGTTGCAAACGATGCGCATCCAGAACAACTCATGGTAGCAGGTAAGGAAAAGTTTACCGCTTATTGCATGTCATGCCACAATGAGCAGAGTCCAGAAGATGCGCGACTTGCACCACCTCCGCTTGCACTTCAAGAGCATTACAAAGAGGCATACGCTGAAGAACCCGCATTCATTGAAGCGATGTCCGATTTTGTTGTGCATCCGAGCAAGGAAAAAGCGATCATGCTGCAAGCAGTAGAAAAGTTCGGTTTGATGCCTGCGATGGGTTATGCAGAAGAAGAACTCAACCAGATCGCCTCCTACATCTACCACGGCAACTTTTCTAAACCAAATGAATCAAAAGGTGAAAGTGGACCACTACAAACAGGTCAGGAACTGGCCATGAGTACCAAACGTATTCTTGGGAAGAACCTGATGGCAGCACTTAATGAAGGAGGGCCTGTACATGCGGTAGATTTTTGCAACACCAAGGCCATCCATTTTACGGATAGCATGTCAACAGCGATGAATGCCCGTATCCAACGTGTATCTGATCGTCCGCGCAATCCTAACAACCGCGCAAATGAAGCAGAACTCGAAGCGATTGAACACTTAAAGCAACAGATCGCTGATGCTGGCCAGGCGAGGCCGATGATCAGAGCAGAGGGCGATGGCTACCGTTTCTATGGCCCCATTAACACCAACGCCATGTGCTTGCAATGCCACGGCGAAGTGGGCAGTGATGTTACTCCTGAAACCACCCAAAAGATCAAAGAGCGCTACCCAAACGACGAGGCCACCGGATATGGTTTGAACCAAGTCCGAGGCATCTGGAGCATCTACTTCGAGCCCGCTTAACGAACCAAAGGCCATGTTCACGGGTTTGAACCATATGGCACAAGTAACTACCATCTTTTTCACGGGCGGTACCAGCGGACTCAGCAAGGCTGCAGTGATCGATCTATTGAGCAGTGGACATCACGTAATTCTTGCTGCACGTGACCGGAAAAAAGGAGAAGCACTTCAATCAGAGGTGCGAGCCCTTAAAGGTGAACTCAGCATTGTAAACTGTGACCTGAACGACCTTTCGAGCATCCGAAGTGCGATCGAAACGGTTAAACAGGAACATACACACCTTGATCTTTTGATCAACAACGCAGGGCTATGGAATAAGGTCTTGGAGAGCAGTAAAGACGGTATTGAAAGCACCCTCCAGGTTAATCTGCTCGCACCCCTCTTATTCATGGAAGGATTTCTCCCACTGCTGAAGGCGGCAGGAGGCAAAGTAATCAACACGGCTTCTGCATTACATCAAGGAGACCTGCAATTGGACGATTTGGAATTCGGAGCAGACTTCAGTGGATTCAAAGCCTACCGACAGAGTAAACTCGGACTGATCCTCTTAACCCGATGGATGGCTGAACAACACGATGAAATCGGCTTCTATACGGTGCATCCAGGTGTTGTAAGCACCGCTCTGGGCAGAAACCTCGGAGGGCTCGGTAATTTCTTCTTCAAGCTCGCTGGCATCTCCCCGCAGAAAGGAGCGGATACCATTCTGTACCTCAGTCGAACCCCGAAAGATCAGCTCCAAAACGGTGGTTACTACACCAAGCGATCATTGAAGCGCACAACAGCTACTTCCTATGACATGGAGCTTGCGGAGAGGCTAGTGGTGAAATTGCGATCCATGAAGGCATAAGCTTTCGCAGCGGGATTTCTGGAATACAGGAATATTGCTGAATATTGCTCTATGCGATCCCATCAGATTATGATACGTGACGGCAGGCCCTCCGATGTAACCCATGTGTTACGTATGATCAAAGATCTCGCTGCCTATGAAAAGGAGCCCGATGCAGTGGTGGTCACGGAAGAACAATTACTACAAGATGGCTTTTCAGCGCATCCACTCTTTCATTTGAAGATCAGTGAAGCTGATGGAGAGGTGATGGGAATGGCGCTGTACTACTTTGCGTATTCAACTTGGAAGGGGAAGTACCTGTATTTGGAAGACTTCTATGTTGACCCTGAATTCCGGGGCCAAGGTGCGGGAAAGCTGTTGTTTGAAGCGGTGATCGAAGAAGCCAAGCGCAGTAAGGTGCGCAGGATGGGATGGCAAGTTCTGGATTGGAATGAACCCGCGATCAAGTTCTATCAACGCTATCGGGCCGATCTTTCGGACGAATGGCTGAATGGTCGCTTATACTTTGATGTGTAATGGCAGTACGCATTTTCAAATTCGGAGGAGCATCGGTGAAAGATGCGAACGCTGTAAGGAATCTCAAGGAGATCATTCAGCATAACAACAGCGAGCCACTGGTAGTGGTGATCTCTGCCATGCACAAAACCACCAACCACCTTGAAGGCGTGGTACAGGCCTTTCTCGATGGTGGCGATTGGAAACCCTTGCTCGAGCAGGTCTTTGCATTCCACTTGAGCACCTTAGATGAATTGCTTCCGGCGGAGCACGCTGAAACCAAAGAGACCCTCGCTAAGATCAAACGCTACGCCTTCGCATTTTTGGAGCAGGAGGAGTTGAATGATCACGACTTTGTGTATGATCAGATCGTAAGCATCGGTGAAATCATCTCAACGAAAATTATTGACGGATACTTGCGTGAAGAAGGGTGTGATCCAGAGTGGTGGGATGCCCGCAAGTTGGTACATACCGATAACCGTTATCGCAATGCTCAAGTAGCCTGGTGCGAAACGGAAGAACGGATCGAAAAGGCATGGAAGGAACGCAAACAGGATCTGGTGATCACGCAAGGATTCATCGGCGGAGGCGACCACAACCGAATGACAACCCTCGGCCGTGAAGGTTCTGACTTCTCTGCTGCGATTTTCGCCTATGCTTTGAATGCCGCTTCAGTCACCATTTGGAAGGACGTACCGGGGATGCTGAATGCAGACCCGAAGTACTTTTCGAACACGTCATTGCTCCCCAACATTTCCTACCGGGAGGCCATCGAACTCAGTTATTTCGGTGCTTCGGTGATTCACCCAAAAACGATCAAACCGCTCGAGAACAAGCAGATCCCACTCTTCGTAAAGAGTTTCTTATCGCCAGATGAGCCAGGCAGCTTGATTAACGACAACACCTCTGAAGACAGCAAGGTGCCGAGCTACATCTTCAAGACAAATCAAGTCTTGATCTCGATCTCAACCCGCGATTTTAGCTTCATGGTGGAAGAACACTTGAGCGATCTCTTTCAGCGTTTCGCCAAGCACGGCGTCACCATTCAAACCATGCAAAACTCTGCGATCAGTTTCTCTGTGAGTGTTGCAGATCAAGGCATCAAGCTGCAACAACTCATCGAAGACCTGAACAAGGACTACCAGGTGCGCTATAACGATGGGCTGGAGTTGATGACCATCCGCCATTACAACACAGAAGTAGTGGCTGAACTGATCAAAGGGAAAGAGGTGATGTTGGAACAGAAAACCCGTCATACCATGCGCATCCTTATGCGCTCCGCAGCAAGGCAATGATCTTTTCGGCCATTGTTGTGGCTAGTTTTTCGTATGATTCCTTCGAAAGGCCCGCGATATGTGGCGTTACCAAAACCCTCGGATGCCCGATCAACCCACGTGCCGCACCGGGCAATTCCTCCCACGCTGGCACGGATAGGTCTTCCCTTTCAATGCTCAACACATCCAAGGCTGCGCCAATGACCTTCCCCTCATTTACCGCATCCAATAGATCCTTATCCACAACGATCTTACCGCGTGAGGTATTGATGAAGAAAACAGACCGCTCAAAACGATGCAGCCAAGCACGATTCACCATTTCGATGGTATCCGCATCTTGCGGAATATGCAAGCTCACCACATCCGCGCGCTTCCACAACGCCTCCATACCAACCTGTTTCACCGCAGGATCATCCAACTTCTTGTACTTATCATAGGCCAATACCTCCACACCAAAACCACTCAGCAACTTGCCGAATGCGCTTCCGGTGTTTCCATATCCGATGATGCCGACGGTCTTACCCTGCAACTCCAAACCTTCATTCTGCTTGCGCTGCCAAACGCCTTCCCTCACTTCATCATTGGCCGAACGGATCCTGTGTAGGAGATTCAAAAGCATGCCCAAAGCCTGCTCTGCAACGGCCTGCCGATTCCCTTCTGGCGAGCTCAACACTTGAATACTTAGCGTCTCCGCGGCTTTCACATCAATGTGCTCCAATCCGGCACCAACTCGACCAACAAAACGCAGGTGTTGGTTTCGCTCCAACCAAGACTGATTCAATGACCATCGGCTGCGAAGCACCAGACCCATTGCCTGAGGAAGCAATGCTTGCAAGACGTCATCGCTCTCCTTGCTTCCATCAAAACAGGTGTACCCTTCCGCCTCCAAGCGCTCGATCAGGGCAGAATGTACCGCATCGATCACGAGTATCAGGTCATTCTTCTCCATCGGTCGCATATTCATTGGAAATAACACGAACCTCTACCCTCCGGTTCTTCGCATTGGCAGCATGCTTCTCTTCTGCAGTGATAAATGAAAAGATCACATCCGACGCGATCATCGGTTGACTGTTGCCATAATTCACAACCGTCAATCGCTCCGCAACAACCCCTCGATCAATGAGTATCTTCTGCACCAACTGTGCCCGCTCCAAACCCAAACTCTCTTGCTCGTTCATTGCGGTATGACCCGCCAGCTCAACCTGCAGTTGGGGGTGATCCAGTAAGATCTTCGCCAAGGTTTGTACGATCAGTTGGTCGTTCAAGGAATCGCTCTCTGTTCCATCGTTCCCTTGACGGTATACTTGGTTGCTGTTGGCAAATTGAATGCTCTTATCTTGAAAGGACAACGCGGGTAATTTCTGCTGCGCTACACCAAGAAATGTAAAGCAAACAAGGCTCCATAAAACCAAAAAACCACGTAACATCAGATGTAAAGTAGGTGTCCGATGAGGAAGTAAATGAACAGTCCAAGAACATCATTCACAGTAGTGATGAATGGACCCGTAGCCAGAGCAGGATCAATGTTATAGCGATCCAGAACCAAGGGCACAAAGGTCCCAAAAAGGGTTGCGATCAAGATTACGCTTAAGAGTGCCACACTCACGGTATAGCTTAGTCCAAGCGAGTCTCCAAGCAAAATATTGTATCCGAAAATCAATAACGCACACACCAAACCATTCAGCAGACCTACTAAGAACTCCTTGGAAAGCTTCGATAAGATGCCCGAGAGCCCCATCGATTTGTTGGCCAGTCCTTGCACGATGATCGCAGAAGACTGTACGCCAGCGTTACCTCCCATCGCCGCGATGAGCGGGATGAAAAAGGCCATCTCTGGATACAATTGTAAATCACCTTCGTACAGCTCGATCACACGCGCTCCGAGCACACCTCCGAGCAATCCGATCAACAGCCAAGGTAAACGTGCCCGCGTAAGCCGAAAGACGGTATCCGAGCTATCCACGTCTCCGGAGATACCGGAAGCCAGCGCATAATCCCGTTCCGCTTCTTCTTTGATCACATCCACTACGTCATCGATGGTGATCCGCCCTTGCAAGCGTCCCAACTCGTCTACTACGGGCATCGCAACAATGTCATACTTCTCCATCATGCTCGCTACCTCTTCCTGGTCTTCATCTACGCCCACCGAGTTGATCTTCGCGTCATAGATGTCTTCGATCTTGGTCTTCAATGGGGTGATGAGCAAGCGTTTAATGGGGAGCCGACCAACCAAGCGGTCGTCGTCATCTACCACGTAAACGGTATACACATGTTCGATCGCTTCCGCCTGTTTACGCATCTCACGCACGGCTTTGGAAACGGTCCAGTTCACGTTCACACGGATAAGTTCTTTGGCCATCAAGGCACCCGCGGTTCCCTCTTCATAGTGAAGCAGGTCAACGATGTCTTGTGCCTGCTGGCGGTCTTCAATGAGCGAGATGATCTCCTCTTTCTGTTCTTTCGGAAAGAGGTTGAGCATGTCTGCCGCATCATCACTGTCCAGGTTATCGATGAACTGTTCAGCGATCTCCTTGGAGGAGAGGGAAGCCAAGAAGTCTTCCCGCTTGTCTTCCTCCATGTAGGTCAACACAGCAGAAGCCCGAGCAGCATCCAACACCTTGTAAAGTGCGGTGGATTCAATGGTATCAAGCTCTCCGAGGATCTCGCCTATATCAGCCGCATGTAGATCCTGAACGAGCTCGATCAATGCAAGCTCATCGTTCCGCTCTATTGCGGCACGGAGATCTCCGAGGTAGTCTTTGGTCAGTTCAAACTGCATACGCGAGGCGAATCGTCCCAAAAGTAAGATTATTTGACCTCAGCCAATAGACGGGTCAATAGGATGAAATCGTTAAATGATAGTTGCTCTGGCCGCATGGTAAGAAAAGGCTGCAATGCCTCCGTTGGCTCTTCTGGTATAAGATCACGGAGCGATTTCCGGATCATCTTGCGGCGCTGGTTGAACGAGCGTTTCACCAGATTAAAGAGGCGCTCCTCATCGCAATCGAGCTCAATTTGGTCTTTTCGGACCATTCTAAGTACGCCTGAATCAACTTTCGGTGGAGGTTCGAAGGCTTGTGGCGGAACCGTAAAGAGATACTCCACGTGGTAGTATGCTTGGGTGAGCACACTGAGGATGCCGTAGGTCTTACTGCCGGGGTCTGCGGCGATGCGTTCGGCCACTTCTTTTTGAAACATCCCCACCATGATGGGTACATCGGATCGGTTCTCCAAGATTTTGAAAACGATCTGAGAAGAGATGTTGTAAGGGAAGTTGCCGATCACAGCTTGATCGGATTGAAGCTTAGCTTTCAGAAAATCTTGCTCTTTGATCTGATCGGCTCTCAGCGGAAAATGCTGTTTGAGGTGAGCGATCGACTCGAGGTCTACATCATACAACTCCACCTGATCATGGCGGTCAAACAAGTACTTAGAGAGGACTCCATCTCCGGGACCAACTTCCACCAGCGTACTGAAGGGAGCTGCTTCGAGCGCATCCACGATGCGTTTTGCAACTCCTTCATCGCGCAGAAAGTGCTGACCCAGGTGCTTTTTAGCTCTGACTGGTCCAGCCATCAGATCAATTCAAGCAAGGTGCGGAAGGCTACGAATTTATCCTTGTACCGCTCGGCGTGATCACGCTGCAATGCAGGAGCATGATCCGATTGATACGCTTCCAGGTCTTGCATGGAAGCACATTTGTACTGAATGGCGTAGGTGATGCCGTCTTGATCGTCAACTAAAACCTTCGCGATCTGGTGTTCAACAAATTTTCCCGTACCCATGACCTCTGGGATGTGCACCTGCTGCATCCAATTCAGCCAATCATCATGTACTTCGTGGTCTACCTTGACCGTGACGTTGTAGATAATCATGCCGCTAAGTTACGAGAGGTAGCTCAAAGCTCTAGCGCGTGATCACAAATCGAACCGGATCAAAGGCACTTCCTTCCGGTGGCTGGAGAAAGTAAACCCCCGGCGCCAAGTCATCCAAACGCGCTGTTTCTACTCCGTGCGTTTGCACAGTACCCATCAATTAACCAAGGCTATTTCTTACTTGGAGGGTCACATCTACATCTGCATCCACTTGAATGAATACAGCACCGGTGTATGGATTCGGGTATACAAACAAACTGCGCACATCCGCCGCTCCAGCGGCCAAGTAAACATCCCGCAAATCACTTATGGATGTTGATCCGTCAAAATCTATCTGACGAAGACGGTAATAGCTATGGCCAAACAAAGGCCTCGCATCCAACCACTCGTAATAGCGATAGGTATTGGATGTTCCGGCACCTTTCTCTTTGTGCATAACAGACCATTCATTCAAGTCAGCTGAACGTTCTACCAAGAAGTAATCATTGTTCACCTCTGAGGCGGTCTCCCAGTGGGTGAGCACCTGCTCGTTGTGCACCGGCACAGCATCAAAGCTGATCAATTCAACCGGTAGAATCACCGAGTTCTCACCAACGGTAAATCCAAGTCCACCGCCCGTAAGCGTGCTCGTAGAAAACTCCGCAAATCGGAAACCTTCTTCTGACCCTGTATTGGTTGGGAAGAGCTGCGTAGCGTTCTGTACACCAGCAGGCTGAAGATCTGCAGAATTAGGATCGAAGGTACCGCTGTTGACACGGAACCAACGCAATCCACTGACAAAGGACGTACCTCCAGCATTGGCTTGATTCCAGTCTTGTGCTGTAGCAACCAAGGTATCCTCATCAACCTGTTCATAGAAGAGGCATACGTTGATCGGTCCATTCAATGAGCCTGAGGTGATGTCGAAATTGAAGTAGCGTCCCATAATAAAGGTTGCCTGTTCCTCTACAAGGTCCTCTTCAAAATACACGCCGTCACCAGTAGCTGGATCAACACTTACCGTGATATCGATCTCTAAGGTGAACGGATTGGTATTTCCACCTGCGGGGAAGTGCTCTACGGCGAACAACAGAACGCTCGGGTCCAATGGATCATAGTAGTAGGTCCAACCATTGTTGATGCATCGGGTTGAAGCAGTGGTCGTCGTGTTCAATGGGGCCATACCTACCGATCCATTGCCACAGGGTTCTTCTCTCCAATCCCGCTCACTGTCGCCAAGATCCGCATCAGGAAAGTCTAGCGCATCTTGACCGTTGTTACTCGGGTTTGTAGTAGCATTTGGACCGACGATATCATCAAAAGCATCGTCCAAGCCATCGTTATCGGTATCGCTATTGGCTGGAACCGTTTCTGCTACGCCATCACCAATTGAATCCCAACACTCGATCAAATCACTTTCACCATCGTCGTCTGAGTCGGTGTCTCGATAGTCTGGCAGACCGGTTGATTCGGTGTTCACTGGTACGATGTTCGCACCTCCATTATCTGGGTCGAACACATCGGAGATGCCATCAAGGTCGGTGTCTGCTGCAGTAGCCTGCAACGGTGCGCCAGTAGTAGCTTGTGCCTCGATGTTATCTACGATACCATCGTCATCTGCATCAATATCGAGGTAGTCAGCATTGCCTGTACCGTCTGTATCGTGCATTGGATGCGGTATACCTGAAGTGAGTACGCTTCCGCCAGACCCGTTATCTACGTTATCCAAGGCATCTGCTAATCCGTCGTTATCGCTGTCCTTATCCAAGTGGTTCGGAATACCGTCTAGATCAAAGTCGTAGATGTCTGCAATACCGTCACCGTTCGGGTCGGTGCAGTCGGTGAGGGATCCGTCGCCAGCTCCGTCGTCAGAAACATCCAACCAGTTCAGGAACTCATCGCCGTCTTCATTACCGTCTGGATCGTTTCCGAAGGATTCTACCACATCTGGGATACCGTCGTTGTCGTCATCCACATCCAAGAAATCCAGAATACCATCTAAAACCGTGTCTTTACTATCACGCCAATCGCGGTCATCCCCAGGATTATGTACATCTGGGTGAGAAGACGTCGTAAGGCCACCGTTATCGTAGATCGACAAGGTATTGTCGTTATCCCATCCATCGAGTAACCCATCGTTATCCGCATCCGTCAAACCTCCGGACACCCCTGTATTTGCAGGACTCGAGGCATCGGCTAAACCATCGCCGTTCATATCATGCCCTTCGATCTCATCTGGGTAGGTATCGTCGTCCGAATCCAAATCCAAGTAATCCGGAATGGTATCATTATCGGTATCA
>CAJXNO010000012.1 GCA_913057205.1 uncultured Flavobacteriales bacterium | reverse complement strand
CAGATATCAAGGCTTTTTCAGAAACCTTCATCAAGCGGGCACACTCAGCGATGTATATCGAACGCAAAATGCTGTCAGGGATAAGCGCTATTGAGTCGACCATGGCGTGGATTACCTCGTTGGTCTTCAACGGGTCGCCGTGTGCTTCCTCCATCAAGAGGTCGGCCTTGAAGACGATGAAGTCACGGGCCTTGTTCTCCAAGTATTCCTTCACCTCGATTCGGTCATGCTCTTGGCTGAACGAATCCGGGTCATGTCCGTCGGGCAGCAGAACTACCTTCACCTTCATGCCGGTTTCCAGAATGAGATCGATACCGCGTAAACTCGCTTTTATTCCTGCTGGGTCTCCATCATAAACCAAGGTGATGTTCTCCGTATAGCGCGAGATCAGCTTGATTTGATCTTTGGTAAGGGCCGTTCCAGAAGAAGCCACGGTATTTTCAATGCCTTTCTGGTGAAAGGCGATTACGTCCGTGTATCCTTCTACGAGGTAGCAATTATCTTCTTTGGCGATGTGCTGCTTGCCGAGGTAGATCCCATAGAGCGAATTGCTCTTGTTGTAGATCGGGTTCTCCGGCGAGTTGATGTATTTCGGAATGCTCTTATCCGCCTTGAGGGTACGTCCCCCAAACCCGATCACACGCCCGCTGAGGTTCTGGATGGGGAAGATCACGCGGCCTTTATAACCATCGTATTTCCTACCATTCTTCTCCTTTACCAGAGCGGTAGCAAGCAGGTACTCGTCTTTGTATCCTTTTTCCTTTGCTACGTTAGTGAAGGCCTGAAAATCATCTGGGTTATAGCCAAGCTGGAACTTCTTGATCGCGCTTTCTTTGAATCCGCGTTCCTTGAAGTAGCTTAAGCCGATGTTTTGCCCTTCCTCACTTTCCCAAAGCTGTTCTTGAAACCAGTTGCGCGCAAAGTCATTGATGACGTAGAGGCTTTCCCGCTCATTGCGCACTTCCTCTTGTTCCGGACTCAGCTTCTCTTCTTCGATCTCAATCTGGTAGCGTTCTGCCAGCCATCTCAAGGCTTCTGGATAGTTGAAGTGCTCATGCTCCATCAAGAAGGTGACCACGTTGCCTCCCTTGCCGGAACTGAAGTCCTTGAAGATCCCTTTCGCCGGAGAAACCATGAAGGAAGGGGTCTTTTCATCCGTCCATGGACTCAAGCCTTTCAAGCTTGCCCCCGATTTCTTGAGGTGCACAAATTCTCCGATCACCTCCTCAATGCGGGCGGCGCCAAGTATCTCGTCAACTTTATGCGGAGGGATCATGCCTTACGAAAATAACAAGACCGTAGAGCAAATCCTATTTGCGCTGTGCGTCAGAAAAGTCCATTTCTTGAAGGATGGAGCTATCGGTATCATAGAAGGTCCACTTGCCTGATTTCTTATCGTCTTTGAACTGGCCGGTGTAACGCTTCGTGCCATCGGGCCAATACACCTCTTTCTTACCGTGCTTTAGTCCGTTCTTATACTCGCCGAGGCTCCAAAGGTTGCCGTTTGGGAAGAAGTAACGCCATTCACCGTCGCGCTTACCTTTTTCATCAAAGGTGCCGACGTACTCACGCATTCCGTCTTCGTAGAACTTTTCTTCCTTGATCTTTATACGTGCCTCCCCTTGTTCTTGGAAGTACTTCACCAACTTGGGCTGGGTCTCTGTCCAACTCTGATCCACCACACGCTCCGGAGCCTTCTCGCACGACGCAAAAGCGATCGCGAGCATCAGCAGTAATCCGGTCGTAAACCCACTCATCCTCTTCATGCGTCCAAAGTTAATCGCGGAAATCGCTTCATCAAGTGGAAACTGCGCTTCTGTTCATCAAGTATGAAAAGCAATGACTTAGTTCGGATTAACGGAGAGCATTTCTGACTCCCGTTCAAAGAAGAATTCATCGTCAAAGGCTGGTTCTAGGTCATCCAACCAGATCGCATTCGGATCGTATTTTGCGAAGAACGGGCGGTGAACCCAATTGGCAACACGTCCTTGCAGAAACCTTAGCGCGAACACCTTTTCATCTTTGATTTCTGTAGTTCCTAAAACTTGAACCTTGCCGGGATCGGCACTCATGCTCGGTCCGCGAACGGTCCGTGCGATACCGCTCACTTGCTGATAGGCTTTCTGAAAAATCTTCCATGCCTTGGCAAGCGGAACAGCGAAATAGTCCTGAGCTCCGGTATCGCGGGCAAGGAACATGTAGTAGGGTATGATCCCCAGCCGAACCTGCTCCTTCCACATGTGGGCCCAAGTGTCTGCATCGGCATTGATGTTCTTCATCAGTGGACTCTGTGATCGGATCTGCGTACCTGTTGCTCGAATACGCTTGATCGCTTGTTTCACTGCTGGTGTTTCCAGTTCTGTAGGATGGTTGAAGTGTGCCATGAAAGACACGTGCATGCCCGCATCGTTGAGTCGTTTGAATAGATCCAACACCTCTTCTGCATCATTATCGGTTAGGAAGCGGTAGGGCCAATAGCCCAGCGCCTTGCTTCCGATACGGATGGTCTGAACGCTGTGCCGATCCTTCGATTCCAAAATAGGCTCGAGGTACATCTTTAAGCGATCGATCTTCATGATCATGGGGTCGCCGCCGGTGAAGAGTACATCAGTGATCTCATCGTGCTCTTCGAGGTATTTTACCATGAGCTCTGTTTCACGCATTGCGAACTTCAGCTCATCCATGCCTACGAATTGTGGCCATCTGAAACAAAAGGTGCAATAGGCGTGGCAGGTTTGCCCGTGCTGAGGGAAGAACAGCATGGTTTGGTCGTACTTATGCTGGATTCCTGTGAGCTTGGTGTCTTCGATCATGGGGACGTTATGTTCCAACTGTCCTGCGGGATGCGGGTTCAATTGCATCCTGATCTCATTGGCGACGGCTTTGATCTCTGGCTTCTTCAATCCTGCTTTCAGGGCTTCTGCCATCTGATTGAAATGCTCGTCAGACAGCATGCTTCGTTGCGGGAACGTGAGGATGAAGATCGGGTCGTCAGGAACCTGCGTCCAATCGATCAATTCTTCTACTACGTAACTATTCGCTTTAAAGGGAAGGACCGTGCCCACTACTTCGATTGCAAACCGTTGTTCTTCATTAAGGTAGCGTTCAACCTGAGGAATCTTTCGAAAATTCTGAACGCCATAAACCTTGTACATCTTTGCTTCAGCCATCTCACTAAGGGTTTATGTTGCTGGTCAAGAAATTGACCCAAGAAGGAGGTGCAAAACAAAGGATTCTGTGCAAAAACCCTAGAAAATCGGGTTAAGAGTTGGTTAAGCCCGTTCTATGTAGGTGAGTGTCAGGTACACAACTGCGACAGCATTAAACACCTAAGCTTACCAAGGCTTCGTAAACAAGCACTGCGGGCCAAACAAAGGCCTTGAGTACACCGATGAGTCCATCTATGAAGCCTTCAGCGTGCGAGATGAAATAGATGATAGCACCGATAAGGCCGAGTCCGTAAACAGGTGCGTGATGGAGGTGCTCTCCTTGATCTGATTTTTCATGGCGATGGTTTTGTTGCATGAAATTGCAAGGGGCACTGCGGATAAAAAAACTGAAAAAGATCAGGCGTAAGTAGGTCGTCGCATATCCGTTAGGAAGCTTAAGCTGATGGCGTTGAATTGGTCTGCCTGTTCTACATTGACCACATGGCCACACCGAGGGATGACATGGAGGATGGCTTCTTTGTGGTCTTCAACCAGCTTTCTGATGCTCGGAAGGAACATGTGATCTTCACTTCCCATCACATACAATGTTGGAATTGAGGTAGGCTGTGATCGGAAGAACTTGAGCAGTGGATTCACTTCTGCCGCTAATGTGAACCATCGTTTGAATTCATTCTGATATAACTTCTTGGCTTCTCGCACGAACAGGTTTCTGGATGCACGATGTGATTTTTTCGGCATGATCACCCAAGCGAAGAGCTTGTATAGGATCAGGTAGGGAATTACCGATTTGAGGCTGTTGCCCATGCGCATCAAGATCTGTCCGCGGGTATTCAGCTTCATAACCGCGCCGCCTAAGATTTGTGAAGAAACACGTTCTGGATGGCGTTCAGCCAAATCGCGAATAATGATCGTGCCCAATGATATACCTACGAAGTGTGCCTGTTGGATCTTCAGATGGTCGATAACCTCGATCACCTCATCACCGATCACAGGAAAACTGTATTCCTTCAGTCGATTGTAGAGCGGGTTCTTCGATTTACCATGTCCTCGCAGATCGATGAGCAGTACGTTGAAGCGTTCCTTGAACGCCCTGATCTGCTTGAACCAGATTGAACTGCTGCCTCCTGCACCGTGCACAAAGACCACCCATTCCTTGGCATTTGTGGAAATATGTTCAGTGTAATGAAGCACGTGGTTATAACAACTCAGGCGGCTGAAAAGTTGGTGATCAAAAGGTAAAGGTAGAATGAATCCATGCACCACATGTGAAAGAATCAGATAATGCTTGTCATGAGCAAGGTTAGAAACCGCTGAAGTGTTTCTGGATGATGGCGGTCTTTTCTGATTTCAGGTATGCTAAATAGCGAACCGCTGGAGGTAAAAACTGCTTCTCTTTCAACCAGATCAGATTCCAACTAGAGGCGATGGGCATTCCTTTGATGGGGATGATGGTTAAGTCACCTCGGTCAAGCTCATTTCGTATACCGATCAAAGGCATGATGGAATAACCCAGTCCAGCAACCACCGCTTGTTTCACCGCTTCGTTGGAGGTTAGTTCAAGCTTTTTCACCGGGCGTATGCCGTTCTCTTCTAAAAAGCGTTCCATCGTTTGTCGGGTACCCGAGCCATCTTCACGGTATATGAGCGGAAGGTCTGCGATGTAGCTCGGTGGCTTAGCAGTCTTAAGCTTTTCTGCCCCTCTTCCACCTACCAAGTAGAGTTTGTTTTCCATCAATTCTACTTTGTTGATCAACGCGCTGGACGGAAGAACAGAGAGCAGTGAAAAATCCACCTCGTTCTCTTCAATGGAACGAATCACCGACTGCTTATTGGTTACGTCCATGGAGAGTTCAACGCCGGGGTGTTTCGCAAGGAAATCCGTTAAGAAATAAGGCATGACATATTTGCCGGTGGAAACGGTAGAAATCTTGATCTTACCAACCAGCTGTCCGCCATAAGCGAGCGCAGATTGCTCCATTTTCTTTGCCTCGCCCAGGATGCGCATGCTCGCTTTGTAAATCTCTTCTCCAAAAGAGGTCACAAACAGCCTACGCCCAATGATTTCTGTTAGGGGTAAATCAAATTGTTCTTGAAAATTACGGAGTTGAATAGACGCGGCAGGCTGCGTCAAATGCAAGGATTCAGCTGCTTTGGTTATGCTCTTGAGATCGCAGATTTTCGTATAAACCCTCAACTGTCGCAAGGTGTAATTCATAACGCTGATTAATGACACACAATTATATTCAAAAGTTGATTTATGTTGTGGGGTGGATTAAGCGATCGTTCGAATTTTTCACTCAGTGCTCTTTGCTACTTTTGCCGCTCATTACAAGGACTTATGCGTATTTCATACCAACTGCTTTCACAGTTCATCCACTTAGAAGAATCGCTAGAGGAGATTGCTGATCTGCTCACCAGTATCGGCTTGGAAGTAGAGGGGGTTGAGCATTTTGAATCCATTCGGGGCGGACTCAAAGGCCTTGTGGTGGGTGAGGTTAAAGAGGTGTGGAAGCACCCGAATGCGGATAAACTCAATTGCACAAAAGTGGATGTAGGTGGGGATGAACTCCTTCCCATCGTTTGTGGAGCGCCCAATGTTGCGGCCGGACAGAAAGTAATTGTAGCCACAGTAGGCAGTACCCTGTATGACCGCGAGGGAAATGCCTTTGAGATCAAGAAGGCGAAGATTCGAGGGGAGGTTTCGCAAGGAATGATTTGTGCCGAAGATGAGATCGGGGTTGGCGACAGTCACGATGGCATCATGGTGCTTGACGAAACACTGCAAGTAGGAAGGCCTGCCGCTGAGGTATTTTCGATCAGCACAGATACGGTTTTTGAGATCGGACTCACCCCTAACCGTGCTGATGCAGCTTCTCACTACGGTGTTGCTAGAGACCTTAAAGCGGCGCTAGCACACAAGAAGCAGCAAGAAGTTCAGCTATGTCGACCCTCCGTTGATGAGGTAAAGCCATCCAGCGAAGACCGCACTATACCGGTGGTGGTTGCGAACGAAGAAGCCTGTCCTCGCTACATCGGTGTAACGATCAGTGACGTAAAGGTTGGTCCGTCGCCACAATGGCTGCACGACCAATTGTTGGCGATTGGCGTTCGTCCGATCAACAACATTGTAGACATCACGAACTACATCAACCACGCCTTCGGTCAACCGCTACATGCTTTTGACGCGGCCATGATCGAGGGAGGTGAGGTGCATGTGAAAACCTTGTCAGCCGGAAGCACCTTCGTTACCTTGGATGAGGAGGAACGTAAGCTGGATGCGAACGACCTCATGATCTGTAACACAAAAGGCGGCATGTGCATCGCCGGGGTGTTCGGAGGCTTGAGTTCCGGGGTTACCAATGGAACCAATGAGGTTTTCTTAGAGTCTGCCTACTTCCATCCGGTTTGGGTGCGCAAGACCGCTAAGCGGCACGGTTTGAATACAGACGCATCGTTCCGTTTTGAACGGGGCATCGATCCAAACAACACCCTCTATGCAGCAAAACTGGCTGCGAAGATGATGGTAGAGATCGCAGGAGGACGGATCACTAGTCCGTTCAGCGACACCCACCCAGATGCCTTTCCAGCGTTTGATGTGAGCTATCGACCTAAGAAGGCGAATGGACTCATCGGAATGGATTTGCCGTCAGATCAGATCAAAAGAATCCTGAACAACTTGGAGATCGACGTGAACGACTCAGATTCGGAGCAGTGGAAGCTCTCTGTTCCACCGTTCAAGGTTGACGTTACCCGAGAGGCCGATGTGGTTGAAGAAGTGTTGCGTATTTACGGCTATGATGCCGTTCCCGTGTCTACCAAAGTGTTGAGTACGATCAAGAACATGCGCCCTTCGCCGATCCATCAGGCGAGAGAGGTGGCTACCAAGCTTTTGGCGGCCAACGGGTTCTTGGAGTGCATGACCAATTCTATGACCGATGCGCGTTACGGCGAATTTTCAAAGGAGTGGAAGGAAGAAGAGGTTGTGGTATTGAACAACCCACTCAGTTCTGAGCTGGGTATCATGCGACCTACGCTATTGTTCTCATCCTTGCAGAACGCGGCGTATAATTTGAACCGACAGCAACCGAATCTAAGGTTGTTCGAGTTCGGACAATGCTACAAGAACACTCTAGAGGGCTTCTTCGAGGAGGAAGCGCTGAGCATTACCGTCAGCGGATTGGCCATCAGCGACCATTGGCGTGTGGCTGAACTGGATGCAGATTGGTATGAGCTGAAAGCAGCCTTCGAATCCCTGTTAGGCAGAATGGGTATTTCTTCTGATCAGTTAGAAACATCCTCAACGACTCGGGATTGGTTCAGCTATGGCATGGACTGGAGTGTGAAGGGCGAGGTTATCGCGTCTGGGGGTTGTGTGGATGCGTCATTGGCGAAGAAGTTTGACATCAAGCGTTCGGTCTACTACTTGGAGATCCGTTGGGCGGCCTTGGTTGCGTTGCGGAAGGGTGAAGTGGCCGTAGGTCAGCTGCCAAAGTTCCCTGAAGTTCGTCGAGACCTTGCTTTGTTGGTGGATGAAGCGGTGGCGTACGCTACGCTAGAGCAGTTGGCGTATCAAACGGAGAAGAAGTTGCTTCAATCTGTTCGCTTGTTTGACGTATACCAAGGCAAGGGTTTGCCAGCGGGGAAGAAGAGTTACGGCTTGGCGTTTGGTTTGCGGGATGAACAAAAGACCTTGACCGATGAAGAGGTGGATCAAGTGATGGGTAAGCTCCTCAAACGCTTTGAGCGTGAGGTTGGAGCCAGCTTGAGGTAGTCTCTATCGAAACTCCTTGAGCATTTGCTCGAATCCAACGTGAGCTGGAGTAACCTTGTAGCCGAGCGCACCGATCTTGGATGAATCAATGCCCCAATCTTTCAAATAGCGCCTCACCCAAGGAGTGGTGATGGTTGGTTTAATGCCTACAGATTCAGCAGCGAAGAGCTGCGCTTTGCCAATACCAAGACTGAGGGCATAGGGTACGCGAAACACCGGATAGCGGTCACCACTCACTTCCGCCAGAATATCAAAAAAGGCCAGGTAGCTCAAGTTGTCTCCACCAAGTAAGTACTCCTCTCCCGAGGGTGCTTTTAACATGGCGATCAGCTGTCCATCTACGATGTCATCGATGAATACATAACTCCCGATGCCCGATCCGCTCGCAGGCACAATTCCTAACTTCCGCTGAAAGTAGATTTTGGTCATGCGTCGAGGTACGTTGCTTTCACTCGGATCAAATGGGGCATAAACACGTGCCGGACTCACCACGGTGACCTCCAGTCCTTTCTTGATGAATGAAAGAGCGGCTTGTCGGCCATTGAATTTACTCTGCTCGTAATCGGTATGGTAGGTGACGGGCCAGCTGTCTTCGTTGATGAGTTGATCACCGTGTTGCGCACCGTGGGTGCCGGCGCTGGAAGTGTAAACTACACGTCGCACTGCTTGACGCATTGCAGCCTCACACACGTTGATGGTACCTTGTTCATTGATGTCATAGTAAACCTGCTTCTGCTTTGCCCAAGGCCGAGCAAATGCAGCGATGTGGAAGACGCCGTCGCAGCCTTTGAATGCTTCATCTAAGGTTTCAGGATGCTGGATGTCGCCCCGAAAAGAAGTGATCAACGGCTGGTCCTTGAAGGCTTCAGGCTCAGCGCTTCGATACACGGCACGCACTTCGTTGCCTTCTGATGCCAGTCGAAGTGCCAGGGCTTTTCCGATCAATCCATTTGCTCCTGTTATTGCAAATCGCATTTAGCCGCAGATGTAAGTGTTGAGCATACCGAGGTAAAAATGAAAAGCGATGGCCCACCAAACCGATCCTGTTCGATAGGTCAGCCAACCGAGGTAGACACCAGCGATGGCTGCCCCCCAGGTTTCTCCCATCGGTTTATTGAGGTGAAGTAAAACGGTCATGATGACCTGGACACCCGTTGCGCCGATTTTACCGTAGAAAGGTACCAAGCCTTTCCCGATGAATCCTCTGAAGAAAAACTCCCAGCCGATGTAGTGAGGCAAATAACTTAAGCCCCAGATAGCAAACAAAGCAGGCGATGCCGTTGCCAAGGCCGTCAAGGGATACCACTCCCGGTGTTCAGGATTGAAGCTGGAGATGTAGACCGGAACGATCATAACCACCATTGCAATGGCAGTAGCCTTCAAGCCGAAGCGCCAATCGCCCAACTGCCAACCAAAGTCGCCCAAAGACTGCTTGAACCCAAATCGAATGATGAAGAATGGGATCAATGCCCAAAGTAAAAGGCTAGCGAGGTGGTGGTACAACCAACGGTACCAATCAAACACAGGACCAGCCTCAAACCGATCGCCAAACCAAGCCACAAAAGCTGCCTGATCACCTTGATAGATCTTGATGGTAGTGAGCACCACGATCAGCACCCACATCCAAAGCTCACGTCTATGTTCTCCAACGAACGCCTGTACTTCCTTCCACATTTACCCCGCGAAAATCGCGATTAAAATAATGTTCACCCCCTCTACTTGCGAGTTGCTTCAACAATTGTATCTTTGCTCTCCCAAAATCGCGGGGTGGAGCAGTTGGTAGCTCGTTGGGCTCATAACCCAAAGGTCGCAGGTTCGAGTCCTGCCCCCGCAACAAAGACGAAAAAGCCTTGCACGATAGTGCAGGGCTTTTTTATTTCCCAGCCGTTCGAGCTAGCTCGAAAAGGCAGGGAAATAAAAAAGCCCATGAACGCGCCAGCGTTCAGGCTTTGAAGACTTTGGGCTGCCCCCCAATTCAGGTCCACCGAGCCAGAGGCGAGGTACTCCTGCTCGAAAAGGCAGGGAAATAAAAAAGCCCAAGAACGCGCCAGCGTTCAGGCTTTGAAGACTTTGGGCTGCCCCCCTGAACAGGTCCACCGAGCCGGAGGCGAGGTACTCCTGCTCGAAAAGGCAGGGAAATAAAAAAGCCCAAGAACGCGCCAGCGTTCAGGCATTTCAGTCCAATGAATCAATGAGTAACTAGGGGTGGATGACTATCCGATTTCGCTGTTTCGAGCGGAGAACTGCGGGAAGTACTTTCTTTGTCCAAAACAGCACAACATGATCTATGAGTTCGATGGCTTCAAGCCGGTTGTCCATGAAAGCGCATTTATCCATCCGCAAGCTGCCGTAACGGGCAATGTTATCATCGGTGCAAATGTTTACGTCGGTCCGGGAGCCGCTATACGGGGAGATTGGGGTAAGATCGTGATCGAAGATGGGTGTAATGTTCAAGAGAATTGTACGGTTCATATGTTCCCTGGCGTTGAGGTTCGCTTGCAAGAAGGGGCGCACGTCGGACATGGCGCCATCGTGCACGGTGCACAGCTTGGAAAGAATTGTTTGATCGGAATGAACGCTGTGCTCATGGATGAGGTGGTCATTGGTGATGAGTCAATCATAGGTGCACTTTCCTTTCTTCCCGCGAAGTTTGAGGTGCCTCGGCGGAAGGTAGTGGTGGGTAATCCGGCCAAGATTGTTAAAGATGTTTCGGATGAAATGATCGCATGGAAGACCAAGGGTACAGGGCTCTACCAGCAACTGCCAGCAGATTGCTATAGAAGTTTGAAGCCGTGCGAACCATTGCGCGAAGAGGAGGCGGACCGTCCAGAGCAGAAGAAATCTTACGACATATGGAAAAACACGTAATACTCCTTTTCATCGCTTTCTTCTTGGTATTGAGCGTTCAGGCCCAAGACCAAGTGCGCGAGTTCGAGTACAATGAAGGCGATACCACCTACACCATGAAGCAGTATGTGTTTTGCCTCTACCTTTCGGGTCCAACACGCTCGCAGTCAGAAAAGGAGGCTAAGCTTCTTCAGGAAAAGCATTTGGCGCACTTATCGAGTTTGGAGGAGAAGGGGTTACAGCTGGCCGGACCCTTCGGAGATGATGGAGACAAACGGGGTGTATTGCTCTTCGATCTTGCTACTGTTGAGGATGCATCACTCCTGATCGATCAGGATCCGATGGTGATTGAAGGCCGACTAACCTATGAGTGTCATCCGCTTTGGTTGGCGAAAGGCACATCGCTCAAGTGATTATTTGCGGGCGCTTGATGAGCGATGTATCTTCGCCACCATCATGCGATCAAATCACGTATTCCTCCTCAGGAATCTCTTCATCCTCCTCATTGCAGGACTGTTTCTACATGCACCGCTATCGGCTCAAGACAAGGGCGATCTGTTGCTGAGCGGAAAGGTGGTGAACGAGAATAAACGAGGGATGGAGGCAACAATCATGTTGTTTCGAGGCAAGGAAAAGATCGATGAGTTTCAAACCAATATCATAGGTAAGTTCCAAACCAATGTTCCGTTGATGGACTCCATCGCGTTGGTTGTTTATGCCCAAGACTACGTCAGCAAAACTGTTTTCATCAACACCTTTGTACCTGTTACCTATCAAACAACTGATTTCGCTTTCCCCTTTTTTATTGACCTCTATCCCATTGGTCGAACACCGGCGAACATTGATCTTTCTAGACCCGTTGGAAAGGTTATTTTTTCGGGTGCTCAGTTCATTTATGATATTGAGTTCACCAAAAAGCAGAACGAACAACTCAAAGAGTTTGTACGAGAACGAAAGGACCTAAAAGTCAGAGAAATAGATTGATATGCAGAAGATTAAGAATTACGTTACCGGAAGCTGGATCGAAGGCGAAGGAGAGGAATTGACCGCCTATAACGCCATTAATGGTGAAGTGGTAGGTGTGGTTTCAAGTGCGGGCTTAGACTATGAGGCCATCATGCGTTATGGCCGAGACAAAGGCGGCACTGCATTGAGAAAGATGACCTTTCAGGAGCGCGGTCGAATGCTCAAGGCTTTGGCTTTGCACCTGATGGAGCGGAAAGAAAAGTTCTATGCATTGAGCGCAGCCACCGGGGCAACCCGCACGGATAGCTGGATTGATATTGAAGGAGGTATAGGGAATCTCTTTGCTTACGCTTCGCTGAGAAGGCAGTTTGGAAACCTTCCTTACATGGTCGAAGGCGACGTTGCACCACTATCTCGAGGAGGGTCTTTCATCGGACATCATATTTTAGTTTCTAAGCGCGGTGTGGCCGTACACATCAATGCCTTCAACTTCCCAATTTGGGGGATGCTAGAGAAGATCGCGGTTAACTTGCTTGCTGGGGTTCCGGCGGTGGTGAAGCCTTCAGAGTTTACCAGTTATCTCACGGAGCTTATGGTGAAAGAGATTATCGATTCGAAGATCCTTCCTGAGGGTTCATTGCAGTTGGTGAGTGGACTCGGACGTGGCATCCTTGACCACTTGACCAATCAGGATGTCGTAACCTTTACTGGTTCTGCGGCTACGGGTAAGAAATTGAAAGCTTTACCGAATATCATTGAAGAGTCTGTTCCATTCAATCTCGAGGCTGATTCATTGAACGCTTCAATGCTGGGCGAAGATGCAGCTCCAGGAACACCTGAGTTCGATATTTTTATCAAAGCGACCCGGGCAGAGATCACCGTGAAAGCGGGGCAGAAGTGTACGGCTATCCGACGCATTCTCGTGCCGGAGAAGTACATGGAAGATGTACAGATCGCACTCGGCAAACAATTGGCGAAGACCACCATCGGTGATCCGTCGGTTGAAGGGGTACGTATGGGTGCGTTGGCCTCTCAGTTGCAGGTAGAGCGCGTGAAGGAGAATGTAGAGGTTTTGATGCAGGAGCAAGAAGTTGTTTATGGCGACCTCAATGAATTTGATGTAGTAGGCGCTGACAAGCAAAAGGGCGCGTTCTTCAGTCCGATCCTTTTCAGAAATGATGATCCATTTAACAAGACCCGCGTACATGAGGTGGAAGCCTTTGGACCGGTGAGTACATTGATCCCTTATAAGGACATGGATGAAGCCATCCGTATCACAGAGATGGGTAAAGGGTCCTTGGTAACATCCATTGTTACTGCTGACGATGAGATCGGGAAGGAGTTTGTGTTGAACACGGCTCATTTGCATGGACGCATCCTGGTCTTGAACGAGCGCTCTGCCAAAGAAAGTACCGGACATGGTTCGCCAATGCCATTGTTGAGCCACGGCGGACCAGGACGTGCCGGTGGTGGTGAGGAGATGGGCGGTGTTCGTGGTGTGAAGCACTATATGCAGCGTACTGCGATTCAAGGTCACCCTGAAACAATCACGCGCATCACCGAACAGTTTCAAGTGGGTGCAGATCAACCAGAAGCGAACCCGCATGTATTCCGTCAGCACTTTGAAGAGTTGCGCGTTGGAGATACCGTCTTTACGCATAAGCACACCGTGACCGAAGCAGACATTGTGAATTTCGCGAACGTGAGTGGCGATAACTTCTACGCGCACATGGATGCAACATCCTTGGATGGAACCATTTTCGAGCAGCGTGTAGCGCATGGGTATTTCTTGTTGTCGAAAGCAGCCGGGTTGTTCGTAGACCCGAAAAAAGGACCGGTTCTATTGAACTACGGGGTGGAACAAGCACGCTTCACCAAGCCGGTGTATCCAGGTGCAACGGTTGGCGTAAGATTTACGGTCAAAGAGAAGATCGACCAAGAGAAACGCAGTGAGGACGACATCGCAAAGGGAATCGTGAAGTTCTTGGTAGACATGTACGATGAAACGGGAGAGACCGTAGCGATCGCCACCATCCTCACGATGGTGAAGAAACTTGATCAAAGCGCATAGTTCATGATTAACTGGAAAGACGGTAAAGTACCATCTCCGCCTTATTATGCCAACATCTTCAACTATTTCGTGGGGGATGACCTAGAAGGCTATGAGGAGATGGATGACGTTACGCTGTCTTTGGTGCATGAGATCGATGGGTTCTTAGGCTATGAGAGCCACAAGGCCAATGGCAGAGGATCATTTATTAGCTACTGGCGAGACAAGGAAGTGATCGATCAATGGCGGAAGAACGCCCAGCACCAACAAGCAAAATCTGAGGGAAAGCAGCGGTGGTATAAATATTATCACTCTATGTTGGTCAAGGTGGAAAGTGCCCACTTCCACGACCTCGGTCAGCGTTGAGACGATGACTTTTTAACCAGAGAGCAAACAGAGGAGCCACGGAGATCACAGAGGGGGTAGTTGATCACGGACCTGGATAAGCTTAAAAACCGATAATCTTTGTGCACTTTATGACTTCTCTGTGTACTCTGTGGTAAAACTCTGCGTACTCTACGGTTGCAGCAGCCGAACTTCCTTAATGAGATCACTGAGCTTCCTTGACTCCCATAGTTACTTCGTGCCCTCTGCGCAAGCCTCCGCGTCCTTTGCGGTTGACAAACTAGTACTTAATGCAAACATTTTTAGGCTCCGTAAAGAACTGCAAAGCCTCAAAGCCACCTTCTCTACCAACTCCCGAGCTCTTCACACCACCAAACGGTGTTCGAAGATCGCGCAGTAACCAACAGTTCACCCAAACGATTCCGGTGTGCAGCTCCTTCGCTACCCGATGTGCCCGCTTCAGATTACTCGTCCAAACCGAACTCGCCAAGCCATATTTTGTGCTGTTCGCCATCATCAAGGCCTCCTCTTCGGTATCAAAAGGCATCAAGGTTACCACCGGGCCGAAGATCTCTTCCTGATTGGTTCTACAGGTATGCGGTAAGCCCTCAATCACGGTTGGCTCTAAGAAATACCCCTCTGCAAAGGCTCCACCAACATTGGCTTGCTTTCCTCCGCAGAGCACCGTTCCACCTTCTTCCTTCGCAAGCTTAATGTAGCTCAGCACCTTCTCCATGTGAGGCTTACTTACCACCGCCCCCAACTTGCTGGACTCGTCCTGTGGGTCGCCCACCTTCATCTTCTTCACCTGTTCAACAAAGGCGTCTTTGAAGCGATCATAAATCGAGCGCTCGATCAAAATCCGCGAACCACACAGGCAAATCTGTCCTTGATTGGCAAAGGAAGACCGCAGGGTGGTGCGTAACATGTCATCAAAATCGCAATCTGCGAAAATGATGTTGGGGTTCTTTCCACCGAGTTCTAAACTGAGTTTCTTGAATTTTGGAGCCGCAGTTCGAGCAATCCATTCGCCTGTTGCCGTGCCTCCTGTAAAGCTGATCATCGGAATGTCATCGTGTTCAATGATGTCCGCACCAGCCTTTGGTCCGAGTCCATGTACAATGTTCAATACTCCCTTAGGCATACCGGCATCGATGCAGATCTTTGAAAGCAGGAAGGCTGTATACGGTGTCACCTCAGAGGGTTTTGCTACTACAGTGTTTCCTGCAGCCAGTGCTGGCGCTATTTTCCAACTAAAGAGGTACAGCGGCAAATTCCAAGGAGAGATGCACCCAGCAACCCCAATCGGTTCACGTAAGGTGTAATTGATGGCCACATTGCCCATGGAGTGACTCTCCGATGCGAAATGAAGAATGGCCGTCGCATAGAAATGAAAATTTGCCTGAGCACGTGGAATGTCTACCGTTCGCGCTAGTTTCAGTGGCTTTCCGTTGTCCTTGCTCTCAGCAAGAGCCAATTCCTCTTGTCGCTCACCAATCAATTGAGCCACCCTCAAGAGGATATCAGATCGTTCTTGAATGCTCATCGAACTCCAGACCGGAAAAGCAGCCTTTGCCGCTCGGGTGGCAGCTGCTACATCGTGCGAATCGCTATCAGGGATCAGCGAGTATGCCTTACCTGTTGCGGGCTCGATGTTCTCAAAGTAGGCGCCTCCAGTTGGTGAGACGAGTTCGCCGTTGATGTAGTTCTGAAGCTTTTCCATGGTCTTGATTGTGAACCAAAGGTAGCTGCTTGGATACAAAAAACCCCGATCCAATGACCGGGGTTAATACTTCGCTTGAACCTAACTAAACAGCGAGTGATGAGAAATACTCGACAGGTATGAAGGAGACCTGCAAACCTTTAGCGAAGTATTGAAATCCGTGGTGGTTTTCAATGGTTCAAACGTAGACGAAGCCGTTACGACGCCCTGTTAACGGGCAGTTAAGCGCTGTTAAGTTACGTTAAAGCATGGTTTGCGCTGGATGACCTCGCTACTTTTGAACGGATTCATGAAGTCCTTCCAGCTCCGCAATATCATCATCGCCATCGCAGTCGCACTCGTTGGCTTGGTAGCGATACAAATCTATTGGATCAACAACGCCGTTTCGCTCGAGAAGGAACGAATAGAGAGGGGGGCGACCGAAGCGTTGAATGATTTGATCTCCATGTTAGAACGGCATGAGACCTTAACGAAGATCCGTTCCCACCAAGAAGCCAAGTACCTCTTCATAGAGGAGGATGATGAGGCAGGAGACAACTTCCCACCAGACGATTCCCTTGTAGAGTTTGTGGTGAAGAAGAACATTCAGCGTACGGATGATCGTGTTGAAATGAAGGTGGAAAGCGAGGGCAACGGTCAGCGGGAAGAGCAAACGATCACGTATTCCGTACAAGACCTCCCCTTCGGTACCAACTTCGACGAAGAGCTGAAGATGCACATGACCACTGCCGACTCGATACGCTTGGAATTTGAGCGCGAGTCAGAGGCGCTTAATCAAGATATGGCTGCTCTTCGGGAGCGCTTGAAAACCAAGAAGGCCTTCCTGGGCGATATCGTTCAAAGCCTCATCGAGGTAAATTTGGATCAACCTATAGACCAGCGCATTGACCCTAAAGTGGTTGACTCGCTCCTCTTGATCTGTTTAGCGAATCATAGACTAAACCTCGAATATGAATTTGGTGTGTTCGATGATCAAGGAGAGCTTGTTTTTGGGAATGAACGTCATGAAGGCAAGCTCAGAGCCAGTAAGGTCAGGGCGCAGCTTTTCCCAAGCGATATCATTCAGCTGCCGTACTATCTGCAAGTCTATTTCCCTAATCAAGGCAGTTATATCTTCAACAGTTTGCTCAGCCTCCTATTGCTTTCGCTGTTGTTGATTGTTACCCTCATCTGGACTTCGTTCTTCTCCATTCGTACCATTTCAAATCAAAAGAAGAACAGTGAGATCAAAAACGACTTTATCAATAACATGACCCATGAGCTGAAGACGCCAATCAGTACCATCAGCTTAGCGTGTGAAGCCTTGAATGATCCGGAGTTAGGTAAGGTGGAATCGGTTAAAAACCGCTACTTGGGGATCATCAATGCAGAGAACAAGCGCTTGGGCCTGCTCGTAGAGGAGGTGCTGCAAAGCGCGGTATTAGACAAAGGAGACTTCAAACTCAAGCGAGAAGACCTGGATGTTCATCGTTTGGTAGAGGAGGTAGTGGATAAGTATCAGATCCAACTGGCCGAACGGAAAGGCAAAGTAGTGCTGCATCTCGATGCTCCTACTTCCCTGATTGAAGGGGATAAGAATCACCTGGCAAACGTGCTTTATAATCTATTGGATAATGCGGTGAAGTATTCAAAGGGTGAACCAGCGATCGAGATTTCCAGCTCAGAACAAGAAGGCATGCTTCTCCTTGACGTAAAGGATCAAGGCATTGGCATTTCTGCTGAGAACCTGAAAAAGATCTTTGATCGATTGTACCGTGTGCCCACAGGCAACGTCCATAATGTCAAAGGCTTTGGTCTCGGATTAAGCTATGTGAAGATCATTACTGAACGCCACGGCGGACGTGTATCTGTAGAAAGCAAGTTGAACGAGGGTTCAACTTTTTATATCGAACTACCCATCAAATCTGAAGTCTATGCATAAGGATGTAATTACCGACGATAAACTGAAAATCCTCGTAGCGGAGGATGACCCTAACCTCGGAACCATTTTAACCGAATACCTCCAAGCGAAGGGGTACGCGCCTACCCTAGCGAAGAATGGAGTAGAGGGCTGGAAGCATTTTTCGAACGATAGTTATGACTGTTGTATCCTGGATGTGATGATGCCAGAGAAAGACGGGTTTACCTTGGGAAAAGAGATTCGAACGGTAAACGATGAGGTACCCATCATCTTCTTGACCGCTAAATCGATGAAAGAAGATACCATCGAAGGCTTCAAAAGTGGTGGCGACGACTACATCACCAAGCCGTTTTCCATGGAGGAACTTCTATTGCGGATCAAGGCAATTCTAAGGCGTACGAAAGGCGAGGAAAAAGAACCAGAGAAAACGGTGTTTGAACTCGGGCAATTCACATTCGATTTCAAGAATCAGGTACTCAAGTTCGATGGAGAAGAACAGCATTTAACCTCGAAAGAGAATGCCCTTCTGAAGATGCTATGCCTGCATGCTAATCAGCTCACCGACCGGTCTCAAGCCTTGCTCGCTATTTGGGGGGATGACAGTTATTTCAACTCACGCAGCATGGATGTTTACATCGCCAAACTCAGAAAATACCTGAAACGCGATGAGCGTGTAAAGATCCTTAATGAACATGGAAAGGGGTTTAAACTTGTTTTGCCATAGCCGTTGAAACGATATAAATAGCCGACGAAAGGGTTGGTAAAGTCGACGAGTTTGTTAAAAAAGGAGAAATTCCTATTTTGGCTAACTCTAAACTAAACTACTAACCCATGAAAAATCTCTTAACTCTAGCGTTTACGATGCTGTCTGGCTATGCGTTCTCGCAATGCACCCTCACGGGGCTACAGTCCTTTTACTGCGCATCAGACTCAGGAAGTCAGCTTTCCGCTTCGTGTGTTGGAGGTGGTAACATCCAGATAGTTGGTGCCGGTGTAGATCAGAACGGCTTCTTTCATCCAGGCATGGCAGGTGAAGATTCTGTTGCAGTATCCGTTATCCAGGGCGGTGCCACTTACACCGTTGATCAGTCTGGAACATTCAATCCGGATACCACGGCTGGTGGCACTTCGGTGAATCTTGGAGATGACCAGGTTTCTGGTGACCTACCGATCGGATTTACGTTTCGATTCTTTGAGAATAACTACACGCAGTTCCGCATTTCATCTAACGGCTTCATCACCTTTGGGAACACCACAAATAATGGCTGTTGCTCCGGAGATTTTATTCCCGACACATGGGATCCGAATAATTTGATCGCATTTGCTTGGGAAGACCTTGACCCATTTGGTGTTGGTTCGATCAACTATCAAACCGTTGGAACTGCACCGAACAGAAAGCTGATCATGAACTTTGTCGACATTCCACACTGGCCAGGACCTGGACCCAACGCTAATGTGACGGCTCAAGTTCAACTCTGGGAGGGCTGCGGACGAATCGAGATTCACACAACCACCAAACCAAGCAACGGTGTCACCACTATGGGGATCGAGAACAGCACGGGTACCGTTGGCTTTGCAGCCCCAGGAAGGAATTCTACATTCTGGTCTACAACCAATGACTACACTGCTTTTATTCCAAACTGTGGAGATACATTCTGGACCTTTGTAAGCGGAGGGCCTGATTTGGATGCCATCCTGGATTCTAACGACTGTTTCGGTGATACAGATGGTGCGATTAGCCTTACGGCTACAGGTGCTTCTCCGTTCACATACGCTTGGTCAACAGGTGCCACCACGAATGCAATTACGGGTCTTGCAGGGGGCACATATACGGTTTCGGCAACCGATGCTGATGATTGCGTGCGTGAAGAGGAATATGAGGTCTTTTCACCGTCTTCTGTAATTAACGAAATGATCACCGTAGATGCTATTTGTGAGACGGGTCCTACAGGTGAGATCGCGAGCTCAGTGTCGGGAGGTACACCACCTTACTCCTATGCTTGGAGCAATGGTGCAAGTTCGGCGTCCCAAACTGGCGTAGAAGCGGGACAATATGAGCTCACCGTAACTGACGACAACGGGTGTGAAAGCGTTTTCCAAGAAACACTCGGCTTTATATACGAAGATCCAATCGTAGACCTTGGTGATGACGTAACGATCTGTCCTTCGAGCATCGCGTTGCTGGTTTCGCAGCCAGGATACCCTTCTTACATATGGAGCAACGGTGATACCAACTCATCCACCATCATTAGTGCTGCAGGAGTTTATGCTGTTACGGTCACAACGGAAGATGGCTGTGAGGGTGCTGATGATATCGAGGTGATCGCTGCCGTACCCGTAGCAGTTGATCTCGGACCAGATACGAGCGGCCTCGGCCCATTGAACATCAGCGCCGCAGCTCCGGGACTGAACCAGTTCCTTTGGAACACAGGATCTACCAATGACAATATCAATGTAGCGGTTAGCGGAACCTACACCGTCACTTCATCCGACTCAAATGGCTGTACGTCTACAGACAACATTCGGGTAGACATTTGGCCGGCATCTGTCGGTGAGATCGCAGAGAATGGAGGCTTGCTTGTTTATCCTAATCCAGCCTCGGCATTTGTAAACATAGTTCCTGCACATGGAATGGCGGATGCTGATTTGATCCTTATGGATATTCAAGGTAAGGTTGTGCTTCAGCGTAAAGCCAATCTAAATCAAGGGGAGCAACTCATGCTGAATGTGTCAGACCTTCCTTCAGGAACATACTTGCTCAGAATTGTAGATGACGAATACGACCTGCAGCGTCAAATCGTAATTCAATAAGATAACCTGTGATTGTTCATGAAAAGGCGGCGCCGATATGGCCCGCCTTTTTTACATTTACCCAAATGCAACAATACCATGAGTAACGTACAGCGACCTTTCAACCTGCATAAATGGATCGAAGAGAACAGAGACCTCCTAAAACCACCCGTCGGTAATAAGAACCTCTATCCAGCAGGCGACGATTACATTGTGATGATCGTAGGCGGACCAAATGCCAGAAAGGATTACCACTACAATGAAACAGAAGAGCTTTTCTACCAATTAGAGGGTAAGATCAATGTTCGCATCCAAGAGAACGGAAAGCCGGTGGATGTGGAGCTGGGACCAGGTGATATGTTTCTTCTACCAGGCGGAGTGCCACACAGCCCCGGAAGATCCGAAGGTTCGGTAGGCTTGGTGGTGGAGCGGGTGCGTGAGCCGCAGCATAAGGATGGGCTGATGTGGTTCTGCGATCACTGCAACCACAAACTTCATGAAACCTATTTTCACTTAACGGATATCGAGCAGGACTTTCTTCCCCGATTCAAGGAGTTCTACAACAGCGAGGAAATGCGCACGTGTGATAACTGTGGTACCGTCATGGAAACCGATCCCAGATTCACCGATTAGACCAATCTGTTAACGGATTAAGTGCACAACGCCGGTCTCGATTAATCGTTCGCCGGGCAACACCGTGTAGCGGATCACATAAGGATAAGAGCCGATTGGCTCGTGTCTACCGTTGTTGAACTTTTGTCCGTTCCATCCGCGTTTCATGTCGTTGGTTTCAAAAACCAGCTCACCCCATCTGTTTCGAATCTCCATCTCGAAACCTGTCACGTTATGCGATAAGATTGTAAAGAAGTCATTCACGCCATCCCCGTTTGGTGAAAAGCTGTTCGGAATGAAGAGCTGACTGATGGCCGCTACTTCCACTGAGTCTGAAACTTGGCAACCATTGCTGTCTGTCGCGATCACTTTGTAAGTGGTTTTCTCCTTGGGGTATACAACAATTGAGTCACAGGTGGTGCAGGGCAGGAAACCATCTGACTCCCATCGGATGTCTCCATTGCTTTGGGCCACCAGAAGGATGTTGTGCAAGCCTGTAACCGTATCTGCGTTGAATGGGATCTTCAAGCTTGGTTTGGGATTGACCTCGAGCCAAATGCTGTCCTGTTTTTTACAGTTCTGCAAGTTTCGCCCTTCAACGTAGATCAATTGACTGTTAGTAGGAACAAAGGCCGGATTAGGGGTGAAGTAGTCCTCCTCCAATTCATCCGAGAACCAACGGTAGGCGATTGAACCACTGGCACGTAAGAAAACCGTGTCGCCCAAACAAACAGCCGTGTCGTTGGATACGAATAGTTGATTGGGGTTTACCTCCACCTTCACCGAATCAGAGACAATGCCACATGAGTTTTCTACCACAACGGTATAGATGGTGGTTTCTTCAGGAAAAACGGGAGTAACGGGTAAGAATGGATTTTGAACTCCCGTCTTCGGGAACCACTCGTAGGACGTTGCGCCGCTTGCAGTAAGCAACACGCGTTCACCGCCGCAGACCACCGTATCACCGCTTGCGCTTACGTTCGGAAGAGAGCCTTCTACGAAAACGGTCACCGGGTAAGTATAGGAGCAGTCAAACGAGTCAACAATGGTCAAGATATACTCGGTGGTAGAGTCTGGTGTTACCAAGGGGCGGGGACTAGTAGTAGAACTCAAATAGAATGGAGGCGACCACGAATAGCTTGTTCCGCCTTCTGCCCAAAGCCTACCAGATTGTCCTTTGCACAGAGTGGTGTCTTCGATGGCGTCAGTGATCTCAGGGTAGGGCCTTAGGGTTACCCAGGCCGTATCCGTTCCACAACTGTCTTCAACGGTTACTACGTAGGTGATCAATTCATCTACCGTTGCGATTGGGTTCGCGATGGTGGTACTGCTAAGTCCAGTTGAAGGTGACCAAGAATAGGAGTCTCCACCACTGGCATTCAGCTGCACTTGCTCTCCGTTGCATACGCGTGGAAAATTCGGGACTTGGGCTTGAGGGCCAGGATTAACAATCACTTGGATGGAGTCGGTGTCTGAAAAAACACAACTCACCGAGTCTTGTATGATGAGCACCACATCATAAGTTCCAGCACTGCTGTAAGCGTGTTTTGGCTCAAAAGCATCGCTCGAGTTTCCGTCTCCGAAATCCCAAACGTAGATGGAGCCTCCAAAACTCTCATTCACGAACTGTATCGAGTCATCGATGCAGGTTTCCAACGGACCATCAACATCTGCTTCAGCGATCAAGGTAACGAGGTCATACTTCACCGCCGCCATATTGCACGAAGCAGAAGTTGGCTTGGTTGTGCTGTAGGCGCCGCCGGTTGTTGGAAATGAGCTTGCTTGTCCACAACTCGCACAAGCAGCCTGGTAAATGATTCCTTTCTTATCAAACCTGCTGGTGCCTCCGTCTGCATGTTCGCCGCCTGCTACACCCGTAGTTCCTCCGTAATAGCTTGCAAAAAGAATACTCGTTGCACTGTCTTCAAACACGATGAAATAGAAATCATTGCCATCTGTGGTGGTTTGAACAGCGTTCGCCGTGGTTGGGAGTCCAGTTGTTGTGGTGCCGCCAAAGCTTGTGGGTGCACCTGTGCCAAAGAGCGTTCCGCCCCAACCCGAAACGAAGATGTGGTTGCATTCATTCACCAAGAAGGCGGTGAGCGATAAATTGATCTCCCCGTTCCCGCTTCCCCATCGGGTAGAGAAGATGGTGTTCTGTAGGTTATTTGATAGCTTGTGCAGAAACTGACCACTGTTTGGGTTGGAATAAACCCATGAAGGAGTCACAGGGTAAGCACCCAAGGTCTGTCCAACTACATAAACAAAGCCACTCAAGTCAAGCTGTACAAAGAAGCTTTGATCGTAACCTGTTGTTCCAAGATAGGTAGAAGCGAGGAGGTTCTGACCATTGTTGCTGATCTTGGCGACCCAGCCATCAGTGATCCCGCCGCGATAGGTGGTGTGAAGGGCATTGTTCGTGGTCGGAAAATCAAGGCTGACCGTACCCCCGGTACAGAAGACATCGAAATTCGGATCAAACTGCAGGGAATACGCAGCATCCTTGTTGGAGCCACCAATATAGCTCGACCATATCAGGTTGCTCAGATTGGAGTTGAATTTAAAGACCACACCATCTGTGAGTCCACCTCCATAGGTGTTCTGAAACGCATTAGAGGTTGGAAAGTCATCGCTTGAAGTACTCGTTGCCACGTAGCAGTTGTCGTTCTGGTCAACGATGATCTCACCCCTAAACTCATCGGCATACGCTTTCTGTAGCGTGTCGCTCATGTTGATTCCGTCGTTTCCACTACCTCCGATGTAAGTGCTGGCGAGTAAGGTAGTTCCGAGGTCGTTGAGCTTAGACACGACAATATCACTACCCCCCGTGTAGACGATAGAACTGGAATTACTGTTTATCCCAAAGTTGTTGATGTTCGTCCCGCCATTGAAGGTGCCGTCAAAAGCATTATTTGATGTAGGGAAGTTCGTGCTCGAGGTTGTTCCTAGGATGTAAAGCTCATTGTCTCCGTTCACCACTAAAGAGTGTGGGATCTCATTGCCCGCACCACCTAAGTAAGTGGAATAAACCAGCGCGGTTCCCGAAGCATTGAACTTGGTGATGGCCATATCGGTGCCCAGACCGCCTTGTCCGCCAGCAAATGTGGTCTGATAGGCGCCAGTGGTTACCGGGTAGCCCGCACCTACACTGCTGCCGGAAAGCACAAAGCCACCTGCATACATGTTTCCCAGCGAATCATAGGTGGCCGTAGAGCCCCAGTTGTTGATCGTAGATCCGGAGTAGGAACTGAAAATCAATGTAGGGTCAATGATCAAGGTCTTACTTGGTCGGTAGCTGGCATCAAAACCAACGATGGCTGCACCATCCCTTTCAGTTAGGATGAACGCACTTTCAACAAAGCGCCTTTCCCCATTTTCGATCTCCCATGAAACCGGGGCCTTATCTACGATCTCCTCGATCGAGGTAGAGATCAAGAGATTATCGAAGCCCAGCTTAACATCATCTACGCCTTCATACCGGATTTGGATATCACTGATGTCAGCGCCCGGATGCACAATAAAATCATACTTGAAGTCTTGGTTCAAAGAGTAGTATCGTACATCAATTCCGGGATAGACATTCTTGAAGGTGATGTCATGAAATTGCGGTACGTTGCTCGCCCATTGTGTCGGGTCGTTTCCCAGATAGTAATTCACCACATCGCCAAAGAGCTCGCCTTCGACCACTTCTGTGGGGGGCTGACTGCCTTCTAAATGGATCTTGAATGCATGGCCATGAAAGTTCTCAGGAACCTTGTCTGTCATGCCATGGCGAAAGTCTGAAAACTGCTGCAGCTCTTCCAGATCGAGTAAGTTTACCGTTACACACTGCCCTTCTAAAAAGACTGCCCCTCCTGGAACATAAGCTCGGTACTGAACTTGTTTTGGTAGGTGCCCGAGGTTCTTTTCGAACTTCAATTCGGTGGATACCGGAAGGTCTTTGGTCTTCACAAAAGATTGCCCATGGTCATGCTCATGGCCCAGGCCTTGAAGGCTCGCAAAAGCGATCAAACATGCTATGAGAATCCGTCGTGCGCGCACAATGAGCTTCTAAAATACCTTTTGATGAGATACCTACAACCACTAGACGCTACTTCCTGCCTATTCGTTGCTGTTACCGAAGCGTTAATTCGGAGGAATGGTAGCTCTAAAATCTTGATACCTTTGCGCTCTTCGAAAGCAATGAGTGATCAAATTAAGCACGAGTGCGGCATCGCACTCATTCGGCTCCTCAAACCCCTCGACTATTACCGTGAAAAATACGGCACGTCATTCTACGGCCTAAATAAGATGTATCTCCTCATGGAGAAACAGCACAATCGCGGACAGGATGGAGCGGGTTTAGCCAATATCAAGTTCAACGTAAAACCTGGCAACAGGTACATCTCCCGCCATCGATCGAACAGCAACAAGCCGATTCAAGACATTTTTGATCACGTTTACGGTGGCATCAAGAAGCGCATCCATGAACGTTCTGAGGGTAATCCGGATGTAGTGAATGATCCGTATTGGCTCAAAGAGAATGCCCCCTTTACCGGGGAGGTTTTTCTAGGTCACCTGCGCTATGGAACCTACGGAGAGAATAGCATCGAGGCGTGTCACCCGTTCTTACGTCAGAATAATTGGATGACCCGCAACCTTGTGTTAGCAGGGAACTTCAATATGACCAACGTGGATGAGCAGTTTGGTCTTTTGCTGGAATTGGGCCAACACCCGAAGAAGAAGGCAGATACCGTTACCGTATTGGAGAAAATCGGTCATTTCTTGGATGAGGAGAACGAGATGCTCTTCGATAAGTACAAGCGACTGGGTTACGACAACGTGGAGATCACGGAAATGATCTCGAAGAACATGGATGTGCGCAATATCCTGACACGTGCTGCTGAAGATTTTGATGGCGGATACGCCATGGCAGGTATGATCGGGAATGGCGATGCATTCGTGCTTCGTGATCCGAATGGTATCCGACCGGCATTCTATTACAAGGATGATGAAGTGGTTGTGGTGGCCAGCGAACGGCCGGTGATCCAAACGGCTTTCAATGTACCCGTTGAGACCGTGCAAGAGATCAATCCTGGACACGCTTTGATCATCCGCAAGGATGGCAAGGTGAGCATGGATATGATCCGAGAACCTGGTGAGAAGCTTTCCTGCTCTTTTGAGCGGATCTATTTTTCTCGTGGTAGTGATCGCGACATATATAGAGAACGGTTAGAATTGGGAAGAACCGTTGTTCCTCGCGTATTGAAGAGTATCGGAGAAGACCTTGATAACAGCGTGTTCTCGTTCATTCCCAATACTGCAGAGGTGTCCTACTATGGGATGCTGAAGGGACTGGAAGAGTTCCACAATGAGCGGAAATTAGACGACCTGGCGAAGATCGATCTGAACGATAAGGATGCCTTACGTGCTATTCTCAATGAGCGTGTACGTGCAGAGAAAGTTGCGATCAAGGATGCAAAACTGAGAACCTTTATCACACAAGACAGTGACCGGAATGATCTGGTAGCGCATGTTTATGATATCACCTATGGTACGGTGAAACCTGGACAGGATAATTTGGTGGTGATCGATGACTCCATCGTTCGAGGTACTACGTTGAAGCAAAGCATCCTTCGAATTTTAGATCGACTTGGACCAAAGAAGATCGTAGTAGTTTCCAGTGCGCCCCAGATCCGTTATCCAGACTGTTATGGCATCGATATGAGTCTGCTCCAAGACTTCGTAGCTTTTCAAGCCGCCATTGCGCTGCTGAAGGATACCGGCAGAGAAAGCCTGATCAAGGATGTGTATGAACGTTGCAAGGAGGAGTTGGCAGCGTCGAATAATCATAACTTCAAGAACCACGTTCAGGCGATCTACGAGCCTTTTACCGATGAACAGATCTCAGCCAAAATCGCTGAATTGCTCCGGCCAGAGGACTTGAATGCAGACTTGGAGATCATCTATCAGTCACTCGAAGGACTGCATGCGGCATGTCCAAACCACAAAGGCGATTGGTATTTCAGCGGGAACTATCCGACCACTGGAGGTAACCGCGTGGTGAACCGGGCTTTTGTGAACTACTACGAAGGCAAGCGAGAACGGGCGTACTAAAAGGCTATGCGGTAATAGAAGAGGGGTAACCGACCCAACTGATATTCTCGTCGGATCGATTCGTTTGGATTTTCATTTTCATCGGGTGCATAGGTTAAGCTAAGCACGTTGCGTGTATCGAACACATTTACCAAGTCGATACCGATCTCATGGGTGATGTTTCGGGTATTAAGTCGATAATTCACTTTCACATCAGCGCGGAAATAATGCGGAAACTGTTGGGTGTTGCGTAGCGTGTCGATCACGATCAATTCGCGCTGTTGGTTGCTGGCGGCGATGTCTGGCGGACCATACCACCTGCCGCCAACCACGGTGACTTTTCCACCCAATGATAACATGGATTTCTTGGAGAGCTGAAACTCCTTTGCAAAAAGGGCATTGGCTGCAAAGTTTCCATTGAAATCCGTATTTCGCCACTGGCCGTCTGGTCCCTGATACTTGCTGTCAAACACGGATCCTGTGAGCAGTAAGTAATACTGATTAGCAAAGAACTTTTCGAGGGTGAATTCGATGCCATAATTCCGTTGATATCCTGCATTAACCAAAGTGTCAGGAAAGAATCGTTCAAATCCAGAGCCGGTATTGGCCAGAGAGAAGGAAGCCGTGTTCGGATCAACAGGAATGTCATATAACCATTGGAAGTACACCTCGGTCTTGAAGCGGAGATTGGGCTTTAGCATGCGATCGTAGCCTGCTACGGAGTGGATGGCTTTGGTGAAGTCCATGGTGCTGTTGTACAAGACTGGGTTACCATTGGCATCACGTTGCTCGCTGAAATAATAGAGGTAGTAGGGCTGGGTTTGACTGTGCAATCCACTACCGATATTGAAACTCGATCCGTCCCTGAAGGTCTTTCGGATGGCACCCCTCGGTTCAATGGGTGAAAGGGCGTTGGCCAGGGAGAAATACTGACTGTGGAGTCCGAAGGTGACCAACCAGTCATTGTTCGGGCGGTACTTCCATTGCACGTAGGGTTGTAGAAGGATGGACTGATCCCGACTGTCCCAGCGTACCCTCCACGTGTCGAAATCAGGTGAGGCTGTATCAAAAACCCATGTGCTGTCTTCGTAGGTAAAGTTTAAGTGTTCTGCAACCACACCGGCCTTGATCACATGTTGACGGTTCAATTTGCTGTTCACAAAGAAATGTCCTACCGTTCGTTGCTCCCGAAACGTGTAGTCAAGAAGAGGATCGAATGCGTTGACCGAATCCAGCTGGTAGCGGCCATCACCATCCACATATCGGTAGACCAACTCATGGTAGGAGTTCACTTCGCTGTAGTTGTAGCCAACCACAGCCTTAGCATAGGTTCGTTCAGAGAGGGACCGGGTATAGGCTGCTCCAACCATGCCCATGGTAGACCCGAAGTACTGGTCACGGTCATTGTCACCATAGATGTTCCGATCGTCTGGGGTCTCTTGGTCGCTGATCAAGATATCGATGTCGGAGATACCTCCTACGCCGAAAATGGAGAAGGAAGAAGCGCCCTTACCTGGGATGTTTACCTTGAAAGTAAGGTCTTGGTATTTTGGAATGGCGTCTGTTCCATATTCAATTCCTAATCCACCGATCATCGCCAGGGTGGAGTAGCGGTAGGCCGCCATGTAGGTAATGTTCTTGTCACGCGAGATCGGTCCTTCGATCATTGCCTCGGTGCCAAGGAAGCCGAACTGTCCGACAAACTCGTGCGATTGATTGTTACCCTCACGAATGTTCAGAGCGAACACACCCGCTGTAGCATTACCGAATTCAGCGGGGAAGGCTCCGGTGTAAAAGTCGCTGTTACCGAGGGTCTTATTGTTCAGGATACTTACTGATCCGCCGGCGGTACCTGGTATGTTGAAGTGATTCGGATTCGAGATTGGCAGGTCTTCGATCCGCCAGAGGATGGCTTGGGGCGAGTTGCCACGGATGACGATATCATTTCTGGAGTCGTCCGCACCTTGCACCCCAGCAAAGTTGGAGGCCATTCGAGAGGGCTCTCCCCGGCTTCCTGCATAACGCTCCGTTTCCTGCACATTGAATTGGCGCGCACTGATGATGGCCATTTCGTTGAGTGGCTCGCCATCGCGTGTGGCGGTGATCTCAACGGCTTTCATTTCAATGGCTGCCTCTTCCATCTCGATGTTCAGGATGGTTTCTCGACCAGAGTTTACTTCAACGTTATTGATGATCTGAGGGAGGTATCCAATGAAGGAAAAGCGCAATTCGTGTCTGCCAATATCTAGGTTTGCAAGAGAGTACCAGCCATCCATGTCTGTACTCGTTCCCGTAATGTTCTCTGGATCGTCTAACAAGGCTACGTTCACGCCGGGAATAGGCTGACGTGTATCCTTGTCGATCACTCGCCCTCGAATGCTTTGGGTAAAGTCTTGACATAGCGCGAGCACGCTGATAAATGAGAGGCATATGGTCAGTAGGTATCGCATGTGGAGCGCGGTCGGTCAAATGTGTGAAAAATGCTTGTATACCGTGCTATGCATTATTTGGGCGGACTAAATGAAGGTTGTTGAAACAGAATATAATTCGGATAAAAAGAAAAAATAAAGAACAAAAGACAAAATTTTTTATTCAAATCACGTTTAAACTACAGAAGCCCCGCTTCACCCTCCGCATTAGAATAGTTACGAGCCCTAACACCTTGTTTACCTGAAAAATTCTAATGTCATGAAAAATCTAGCCCCTGTAGCGTTGATGCTGGTCTTGTCACTAGCTTTTGTTTCCATCGTTTCTGCTCAAGAACGTATCAAAAATCCAGAGCTTCCACAGTACTTAATATTCCAATGGGAAATCACGACCGATCAGGTAGCCGCTCATTGGAAGAACGATGATTTCTTCATCACCCGGGATGCAGGTATATTATGGTGCCTATTTCTATATTGCTGATGCTTTATCCAGTATCCCACAACTTCCTGAAGGCGTAAGCGAAACAGAGTTGGAATTGGTGCCCTTTTTCAACCAAGTCAGCATCCTGCCTGAAGACGCGTTGATGTTACTGAGTGATCGCACTCCTTTTGAAACCGGACAGCGCGATCCAAGTGAATTGGAGAACATCTCTTTTACCGTATACTTCGCCACCTATGAGGAACCTCGCGGTCGTGACCTCGTGAACGATATCGATCAGCCCTTGAGCTTTGGGGTGTCATCTCAACAAGCATATGCCTACTCTGCTGGCTTGTTTAGTAGCTTGCTAGATGCAGAAGCCGATGCGAATGAGTTGCGTTCATTGGGCTACGCCGAAGCAGCCGTGAATAAATACTTGAATGGAGAAAAGCTTGCCTCAAACGATGTGGACTTGTTTGGAGCCTACATCGCTTATGTGGAGCAAGCCACGAAACGCACTATTTCTTTTTGAATACCGGAACGGTTGAGCAGGGCTCACCAAACATCAAGGTCTTGACCTGCTTGACCAGCTTCTGGCTCAATTGAAGATATACCGACTCGGGGATATCCACGCTCCCACATCCTTTAAGGATCACACGCTGATCAGCGTATTGACTCGCTTGGAACGCAGTAACGAATCGAGCCCAGAGAGCGGCGTTGAGATCACGTTCAGGGCCAACAACAACCAGGTCAGCATGTGCATCAAGTGCGGCTCCAAGTAACATGTACGCCCACGTTGGAATGATGGCGTCTGCTGAGTTATGAATATAGACTTGCTTTCCATTGTAAGCAGACCAATCGTGGTCCTTCACAAAGGCTCGAAAATCTTTCTCTTTGAGGGCTAAACCTTGCCACAGCACATCGGCCATGTCAAAGCCTACGATTTCCCACCTCGGCATGAGCTCCTCTAAGTCAAGGGTGATCAGGCCGCTTTTAGCAACTTTATTTTCAATGACATCAGCCATGCCTACATCAATCCGAGTTCAACCAAAGCTTCTTCGCTCATCATGTCCTTATCCCATGGCGGCTCCCACGTGAGTTCCACCTTCGATGAGGTGATGCCTTCTACTCCAGCAACTTTTTGCTCTACCTCAACAGGAAGGCTCTCAGCCACTGGACAACTGGGAGAAGTGAGGGTCATGATGATGGTCGCCTCATAATCCTCGTTGATCTTAATCTCATAGATCAAACCAAGTTCGTAGATATCTACTGGGATCTCAGGGTCATACACCGTCTTCATCGCTGCGATGACCGCCTCTTCAAGTTGTTTCTTCTTCGCTGGATCCATCTTTATTCGGCTTTACTTTTGGCATCGTATGCCAGTGCGTACATCTTTATCTTCTTGATCATAGAAGCCAATCCGTTCGCCCGATTGGGTGATAGATGCTCTTTCAGTCCAATCTGGTCAATAAAGTAGAGGTCTGCTGTTGCGATTTCCTCAGGGGAATGACCACTTAGCACACGAACCATTAATCCCACGAGACCTTTGGTAATGATAGCATCACTATCGGCCTGAAAACAGAGCTTCTCTTCATTCATGTCGGCGTGCAACCACACCCTGCTTTGACACCCTTTTACGATGTTGTCATCGTTCTTCAAGGATTCTTCCAAAGAGGGAAGTCCTTTTCCGTACTCGATGATGTGTTCGTACTTCTCCATCCAGTCGGTGAAGAAGCTGAACTCTTCTATGATTTCGTCTTGTATGGCGTTGATGTTCTTACTCATGATCGTGCGATTAACCGCTGTTGCGGATCTTTTGTTCGATGTTGGTAGTAGAGTAGCCCGGAACGAATTGCAACTGCTTCACCTGTCCACCATTCCCGAGCACCAAATCAGCACCCACGATCTGTTCGATGCTGTAGTCTCCACCTTTTACTAAGGTATCAGGTTGGATCGATTCTATCAAGTGGAGTGGTGTCTCTTCTTCAAACAGCACGACGGCATCTACCATGGAAAGTGCAGCTAGAATCGTGGCCCGCGCCTGTTCATCTTGGATTGGTCGTTCCGGTCCTTTGTTAAGGAGTTTGGCAGATCGATCTGAGTTGAGTCCAACTATCAAGCGATCCCCAAGCGCTGCAGCTTCTTGCAAATAGAGCACATGCCCCGGATGAAGCAGGTCGAAGACACCATTGGTGAATACGATCCGTTCGCCTTTTTCCCGCCAGCGCTGGCTTTGGTCCTTCACTTCTGCTAACGAGAAGAGTTTTCCAAACGGATTCTGGTTCATGATGCTGCCTTTTTTACATTCAACAACGGTAAGGCAAGCATAGACACGAATCCGAGTATGATGATCATTGCTGTTTGCGCTGACCAAACGATCCATCCGAAGGCGTAACCGGTTGACTCTTCCACACCGTAAAGGGCCAAGATCAACATGATCGCTAGTGGATAGGCGCCCAATCCACCTTGCACCACAACGATGGATAAACCACCGAGCACAAAGGAGGCTAAGATGCCACCAATCGGAACGCCTTGAGTTTCAGGTAAGCTTTGGAAGGTTACCACGTACATCAACATGTAGGATATCCAAATCAGTGCTGTGTGAAAGTAGAAGCCTAACTGACCGTCCATGCGCTTGATGGTGGCGAAGCCATCAAACAACCCCCTGATCTTCTCTTTGATCTGAAGTGCTAATGGATGCGTTGAACGTTGTACAAAACGCCAGAAAACGTAGAATCCTACTACGCCAAGAACTCCAATAAAACCAAGGATTACAAAGTTTTGTGCCTTTTCCGCCATTGGCCCGAGGGCCTCAGTAAGGAACGATCTCAGTATGCTGAACTGCAGGACCACAGCCAATACGATCATACCAAGCAGAATGATGGCATCAACGACGCGTTCTGCAATCACGGTTCCAAAAAGCTTTTCAAATGGATACTTGTGTTTTCTCGCCAGTACGGCGCATCGGGTTACTTCACCTAAACGAGGAAAAGCCAAATTGGCCAAATAGCCGATCATCACGCCGGCAAAGCGGTTCGGCATATCAATGCGAATATCCAGAGATTCAAGCGGGTACTTCCAGCGGTAGGCACGGAAGATGTGGCTCAAGATGGCGATAAGGGCAGACAGACCGATCCACCAATAGTTAGCCTCACGGATGGAGTTCATCACATTCGTCTTGTCCTCCTCCGTTAGATCTTTATAAATGAACCAGATGAGGAAGAAACCAAGCGCAAGTGAGAAAAGCACTTGCAGGGCTGATTTCAATCGCTTATTCAATCGACTAAGGTGTTCGTTTTTTCATCCGGGAATACGACCCAAGGCTTGAATTGCTTGGCTTCCTCGAATTCTATTTGGGCGTAAGAAATGATGATCACAATGTCGCCGATCTGCACCTTACGTGCAGCCGGACCGTTCAAGCTTACCGTTCCAGAGTTGCGCTTTCCAGTGATGACGTAGGTTTCGAATCGCTCACCGTTGTTGATGTTCACGATCGTTACTTTCTCTCCCTCAATGAGGTTGGCGGCTTCCATCAGCGTTTCGTCGATCTCGATGCTGCCAATGTAGTCCAAGTGTGCATCCGTTACCTTAACGCGATGGAGTTTTGATTTTAATACCTCGATCTTCATTTCGCTGCAAAAGTAGCAATATTTGAAGGGCTAAAACGCAACTTGACAGCCTATAAACACGCAAGGATGGCAATTGATCAGGACATTTATTTAGCAGCGGATAACATCGTCACCACACGTGATGGATACATGTTATTGATTCGCCGAAGAAATCCACCTTTCCAAGGAATGTGGGCCTTTCCAGGCGGGTTCATCGAAACCGACGAGGAGCTCGTAGACGCCGCAGTAATGGAACTAGCGGAAGAGACCGGACTTAAAGTCCCGGTCCATGAAATGGAGCTCGTAGCAACTGAGGGTTCGGTAGGTCGCGATCCACGTTTCAGAACAGTGAGCGTGGTCTATCATGCTGTTTTGGAAGAGCGAAGGTCAGTGAAGGAAGCCGATGATGCGGCCGATGCCAAATGGTTTCCGATAGTTGACCTGCCAGAAATGGCCTTCGATCATCGGACGATCTTGGAGAAACTCAACTTGATTTAATTAGGTCACTCTGTTCGTGTTCCGCAGTCAGAGCAATCGGTTCCAAAGGCGCAGTAGTCGTTCAAGGAACCTGGTCCACCATCATCGCATTCTCCGTCTTGGGGCCAGAAGCAGGTATCATCGCATAGCTCGCGGGTGCACGCACTGGTGAAGAAGACGAGGAAGACGAGTATGTAGTACGCGCATTGCTTCATCGGTCAACGGTTCTTACGATGGTGCGAAGTCCGCAGTCTTCACAGTCGGTTCCGTATTCGCAGAAGTCGGAGGAAGCGTTAGCACCACCATCATCGCATTCTCCATCGTTGGCAAAAACGCACGTATTCTCACAGAACTCGCTCGTTTGGATTTGGAGTGGTGGTTCTTCCATTACCTCATCCGGGTCATCCTTCTTACATCCTGAGAGGGAGAAAGCGGTCAAAAAAACGATGAGTAGGAATGGAGCTTTTTGTAACATGCGACAAATATCTGCGATTAAAGCCTACGTTATACAGACGTATGGATGCAACAAAGGCAAGTAAGGGCCAGTGATAAGTGAAGCAATCAAATCAGATCGCGTCGTAGGTATGGGTGTTGCTCTGGTTATGTAACCTCCCCTACAATTCAACTGTTTTTTCGTAGCAAGCGAAACGAGGTTTAAGTTTGATTTGTCAAATAATCTCATTCCCTTGCTGACATGCGGGGCATTGAGAATCCAGCAACTATAAAGGCTCTATGCAAAATAATTCCACCCTGTAATCTCCTATACATTGCGGAAAAAACTGATCAGAAACCATGAAATCGGCTTGGATTTGGGTAGAATCGCCTAGTGATGCTGTAAAGTTAAACTGCGAAATATTTGCTGGCTCATAAATAAAACTTTCAGAAACGATTACAAAACTGCACTCATTCGAAATATTCGTTCTGACAAGGGCATAAGTATTTGAACACTCGGCAACTGAATTGTTACACCCGTCTTGAATTAAGCAAATGATGATTAAACTGATATTCAGCGTTGCAATTAATAGAATAGGCGGTTTATTCTTCTGCATTATCGTAATCAATTTTATTGATTAGCTCTCCTTGATTATTGTAGATATTTAAATACCCAGAAATCTCTCCTCTTTGCATAAATGCGGAACTCACTAACACTCCATTTTCATCGAAAACCTCCCAATTCCCATTCTTCTCTCCGTTAATATAATTCCCGCTTTCCATCACTAATCCATTTTCATGATACGATACAAACCGACCTATCCTTTTGTTGTCCAGATAGTTACACTCTGATTTAAGTTGGCCACTTGAATAATAAGTTAAATGGATTCCATTCAGAACGTTATCGCGATAACTCAATTTTTGAGAAATAACTTTTGAATCCACATGGTATATCACTGTTTGACCTTGCAACCTGCCACTAACATATTTTTCCGACTTAATGAGGCCTCCACTCTCTGAATAGTATAATCGCTTTCCGTGTCTGATTCCTAATTTAAATTTTGAAACCTCTCTTATTCCTCCCGATTCGAAATAGGTGGTTGTCTTTCCGTCACGTAAGTTCTTTTTGTAATGGCTTTTTTCCAAAAGAGACCCATGCTCAGTAAAAAAGAATACCCACCCTTGGAGTAAATTATTTCGATACCTACCGTAGCAACTGACTTCTTCTGTTTGAATATGATACTTCTCGAATGAGCCGTGTTGTTTCCCCTTTTTATAATTTACTCTCTGTTCTAAATACCCATTTCGATCAAATAACCTCCACTCACCGCTGAGATTATTTTTTTTATATCCCCCCTTTTGATCCGGCATCCCGTTTTCGTAAAATGAATTATAAAAGCCGCATCTAAGAGTATCTCCTTCTTGATTTATTTCGACCAAATATTCTTCCCTTACAACTGTATCTCCCGTGTAAGTTACGACTATAGTGTCAGGCTCCTGCAGAGCGTTTAATGGGAATAACGCCCCGAAATACATCAATACAATCAACACCTAGTCTAAAATAATTTGAACTCCCTTTAAGTCCGCATTTGGGCTATAATCCATCAAAACCGTAAGCATTGCTTTTGGATATTCATGATCGGGAATCTCGGTGATTAGTGTCTTCTCTTCCCCAGGCAACAGCCCAGCTACCATTTCGTTTATCTCTACTTCGTCTCCCGTCATAACATTAGTGAGGAGAAAAGTGACTTTTGCTTTTAATTTCGAATCCCCGGTATTTCTAATAAGCACACTGTATCCTGAATCAATTTTTTCAGGAGTCAAAATTTCCGCATCGGGCAAAGCTTGGTCGGTATGCGCATATACCATTACTGAAATGGCGGGTTTTATTTTGACCCCTGCCCCCAGCGATGCTACTTCCTCAAGCACTGACACTTCGTTCTCAGCAATTATTGTCAATTTCCCCCATCGCATTTTGGAGCCCACAATAGGGTCAATAGTTACCGTAAAGAAACCTTTCTCATTTGGCTGCAACATTAAAGTTGAAGGAGAAATATTCAATACTCCTTTCAAAGTTCGGGGAGTAGAGCCAAACTCGGCAGACATCTTTTTACCTTCATCTTCTATGATAAAATCATATTCCTTGACATTAAAAATTTTCGGGGAGTCAGTATGATTGAAAATCATGACGTCTTTTGATACCCTTCCTTGGCTAGCATTAATCTCTATTAGAACCGGGCTTACCTCAAAATCCTGTGCTGCAAGGCTGTTAGCCAGAACAAATAGTAAAATGGTAAGGTATCTCATTTTTTTGAAATCAAATTTAAATATAATTTCTCCAAGGTCGGCAACCAAGTTTTTCAAAAAAAAACCGTGACGGTATTAGACTATGATTTACTTTTGTTAAAATCTTCTAATATTCTATGTGCCATGAAAAAAAGACACCTAAGTTTTATCTCAGCCTGTGCCCTTCTGACTAGTCTAATGTTTTCCACCCTCTCCAATGCTCAAGCCGTCAGAGATCGTAATGTCATTCCTGTAGCGGTTAACTTAAACCAGGTTTTAAGGATGTCTATTTATGATGGCGGTAACATCGAATTCGTCTTCAACACCATCGATGATTATCGTGATGGTTTATCCGGTGACGCAGCGTCCGGCTCTGCCAATGATGCTACCTCTTTTGGGTTTTATCAATCTTCATTTACAATTTCATCCTCTACTGAATGGGACTTAATGTATGGAGCCGAAAACGCCACTTTTATCGGAGTAGATGATGGGTCGACTCCTAACACTTTAGCATTGGATAATGTAGGACTTCAACTTGCAGCAAATGGAGCACACACCTTTGGAACGGGTGAAATCATCAGTGCCCCCACCACGCTCGCTACTGTTGTGGCTGACCTAGATGTGTACCCAGTTGAGCTTATAGGTTGGGATAATACGGGCGCTTCTAATGCAGGAGATGAGGCAGATAATGACTTCACCATCACTTGGAGATGCGGTACTGCAGAAGGAGATATGAATGCTGTTTCATTACTTGAGCAGGATGGGGTTGATCCCGACAGATATGTTGTCAACGTTCTATTTGAACTGCAGATCTCTGATAATTAAAATGATAATTAAGGCGAGTGGCTACAGTCGTTCGCCTTTATCTTTTTATGAACCTTCTAAGAAATTCCGTCCTTATTGTTGCGCTTTTTTCAATAACGCAGGCCCGAGGACAGTGCTCTCCGTGTAATGATCCTGCTCCAGTTGGCATAATTGATTATAACAGCGCCAGACTTAGCGTGCTATCTGGGTCGAGTGTGGATTTCAATTTCCAAACCATCAGCGACTATAAGAACGGGATAACAAAATCCAATAGCACAGTCATGGGGATATCAATTTGTAATTGCAATTCAGAAGGAGGTACCTCTGCGGATCCTATAGCAGGATCGACCATTACTGGTTACTCAATATATTTAGATACAGATGATCCCAATTTCACGGGGTTGAATCCTGCCAATTCACTTCCGCTCTGCGCTCTAGAAGCCTCTGCAACAGTATCGGCAGGTTTCGCTGCCTCCGCAGTCACCGTAACGGGCACGAAAGTTGCCTTGGACCAAATACCAACCGCAGGGGGGCCAATCTTTCAAGAGGACAATTCCCCTTTACAGGTAGCTGATCGGTTTTGGACGACTGATCAAATAAGTATTGATTATTTTATGGGAGTATCTCCAGCGAGCGGGCCTTGTGCTTTATCCGTTCCTTTTATTGATGCGGCTGGAGGGTATGTGCCAGATGCATACTATGTTACTATATCATTCACCTTGGTCCCTGAGTGCACAGTATGCATAGACCCTAATTACTAGATAGAGGTCTAAAAAATGCGATTAGGCCAAATCATACTCTTGTCCTTCTTTTTCGCGGTAGTAGCAGCTCCCGCCATCTCACAGCGCTCTGATACGAATGTTCTTGAATTAAGCGACAGCGCAGTGAACGAGCTAACAATAGACAGTTTATTATTTCTAGACAGCATAGCTAAGTCGATTGATCCGTTTTTTGATAGGTCCGACAGTATTAACACCGAAAAATTAACCGCCCCAACTGATAGCATTAGTAAAGAATTTAAGTTTTCTATTTATAAACAAGAAATCGATGATCAAACTTCTGTTTTCAATAGTTTGGTTTTTGTCAATAACTCACAGGCGCTCATATCAGGTGAGTTAAGTCTACAATTACCAAATGGCTGGAGCCATTTGGCCTCTCAACAATTAGAGTTTACAGCTAACCCTCGTGAAACAACTTATATACCAATGCGACTGATTGCCCCTAAGAATTTAGAAGGCGGTCGATCATACATAATAGGCGCTACAGTGATCCTTGAAGATGGCGAAAAATTAAAGACTTATGCGTACGTTCAAAAAACAGCTCTTTTCAACTTAACTGCTATAAATCAAACCAGTTCAATTCGTATAAACCCCATCACCCTCGCTGGTGAGACAGGCATAAGGATAATCAATGATGGTAATGTGAATGAACCGATTCAAATATCTTTTGACCATTCACTTGACTATGATTTGATTACTCCTAGTTCACGCGTCTTGACTTCTTTTAATTTAAAGGCAAAATCAGACACATTAATTTCTCTAAAGATTAGGAGAAGGCTGATTAAGGATTCCTTAGATGGTAATAATGCTTTACGGGATGAATTGCGCTATAAGATCTCCTCATCCAATGCACAAATAGAGGGGGGCTTTTTTATTGAAAATTTTCAATCAAGCCTATTAGATGACACATATAAAAGACTTTCACCGCTATTCATTTCGGGAGGAGTTTACAATATAGGGAGCCCTGGCGGAGAACGATATATGACTGCTGCAGGTGGGAAACTTCAATTAAGTGCTAAAAAAGATTTAGATTATTTCTTAGGAAGCTACAATTTAGGCCAAGTTGGAAGCGCAGCACTTGGAGATGGCGCAATTAGAGGGGTTTACCAATATAGACTTGGATTTAGAGCCGGATTCAATCGATTTGAATTAAACAGCCGACTCAATAACAAGCATATCCCAATCTGCTATCAAGGCATAAGATATCAATACCATCGTGAGAGAATTATCTTTTCATCAGAATTAGGCAAGAGTTACCGACCCGATACTTATGTCTCTAGCTCTTCCCTTGCGGTAAGCCGATTCGGAATACCCTTTAACTTAGGATATTCCCAAACCTTTGGTAATAGAGATTATAATTTAAGTGCATTCGAAGCTGGAATTAAGACGCCTGTATTTCGTTTTTTTAGATTAGGTGGTGGTGCTACCTATTATATGGGAGAAATAACCGCACCTACAGCGGTAGCACCACGAAGTATTAATCAATTTGGTTATTACGCTGCTGGAGATTTTAATGCAGGAAAAGTTTCTGTGTCAGGACGTTGGAATTTTAGGCCCGTCAATGGCTTTACTATTTCTGGTGATCGTGCCTCATTGGTATTATCAGGAAAAATTAAGACCAATAATACCTTTGATCACCGCTTTGACCTTACTAATATGAGTCAAGATTTTACACGTGAAGATTTTTCTAATAACATAGAAAATAGATTCGCGTCTTGGACAACCACTTACAATACTGCTGGTAATCTGATGGTGAGCCTCATTCCTCAGTATCGCAGTTTGGTCAGAGAGAATGTCGCGTCCTCCTCGACCGCTAGACTAAGTACATTTTATTATGGTTCATCCTTTGGCATTAGTAAACGGCTAAGTCACTTAGATGTTATTTCGGTTTTTGCTAACCCAATGATTACCCATGCCGTCTATGATTTTGAGCCAACCCTTATAAGGGGTTACACTGTTCGAACCGACCTAAATCCGGCATACAATTTTGGGTTGCGCTATACTAGAAATAACACGTTAAATATCACAGGAGACGTATTCAGGGGCCCTTTCTTTATTTATAACTATTCCGTAATCTCTGCAGATACAGCAATCATCCCGTTCTCCTCAGGCTTAATACGAGTATCTGCAGGATATAATAAAGAAATCAAAATTTCGAATATTGATTTAATTCTAAATCTAAGAGCCTTTTATAGCCTAGACGTTGTTACCCTATCAGAGCAATTTAATGTTGGAGCCAATGCTGTCGCTATGCTTCCGAAAGGAATCAGTATAACTAGCTACGTCAATTGGTTTGCTTCTTCCTATGAAAGTCCAACGGGAGAGATTAGCAATAAAAACATTAACATAAACGCAGCAATAAAAAAGTCCTTCTATTGGCAACAACCCTACGAGAAATTTTATAAGCTCATAATTTTATGTTTCGAGGACTTAAACGGTAACGGAAGCAGAGAAAACAATGAGCCCTTTTTGCCCAATGTTAATATTAGCTTGAGAGCTGAAAAACAAGATTTAATTAATAAAAAGCATTCCCGGTCGCCCAATACTGATCTCATTACGGACATTTCTGGCAGGGTAAGGCTTAAAAAATCCCTGCTGCGACTTATGATATTAAGTTTTATGAGCTTTTTAATGTGTCTGATTTGCACCCGACTTTTGGGTTTGAGCAAGAAATACTTCTAAATGAGGATAAGATAATTGAAGTCCCATTTATCAAGAATTATCACGTCCGAGGTTCAGTGTCCATAATTAAAGCCAAGAGATCGCGATTAGCATCATTTAATTTGGAGAGTCTCATAATTACAGCAGAGTCAGAAAATGGTGAGGTTTATAAAGCATTGACGGATGAGTTTGGGAACTACAATTTATCAATCCCAGGAGCGGGAATTTACAAACTAACATGCAAGCATGGCTACCAAGAAATGTTAGAATCTAAAAATGCCGAGGCCCTAGTTGACTTTAATGGAATGAAGGAATATAGCTACGACTTTATATTTTATGAAAAAGATCGATTGATTGATTTTTCTGGAGGAGAGTTAGGGGAACAGGAGCCAGCGGAAGAGCAAATAATGGACGAAATGAAGGAGCCTCTCTCCCAACCCAATGAAATGCCAGATTTCTTTAAGTCTTTGGCTGATGAAATGAGCGGGGATAAATTAGAGCCATATAAATACCCTGGTAAAACCATATCTCGGCAAGAAGCTATTGAACAAATTGGCAATGATTTCGAGAGACAAATTGAATATAGGTTAGTGATCGGCTCCTACAAAGAGTCTTTAAAAAACGAAGACTTAGAGCAAATGATTGACGTAGCTAAAAACAATAAACTCAACATTGAAGTCATAAACGACTACTTAATAGTGAACCGTGATTTTATTGATAAAAAAAGTGCTGACAGGTTCTCTGATAGTCTCAGAAACGTTGGGATTGAGACCGCCACCATGCTCGGAAAGTATCAAGAAGTTCTCATTGAGCTTGAAGATTAACAACGCTTCCCATTGAAAAACGTCTTCTACAGAACCAACTAAATTCTCCTTCCTCTGTGCACATATCTAAGTATCAAAATAACCAATTATCGCTCAATTTAAGTCCTCATTTAATTGAATCGCGTATTTTCAAATCGGTCGGGTTCAATGGCTCCTTAAATAATTTCGGGAAAGAAGAATAGGATCGGACTTTATCAGAATCATCTCATGGTTAAGTGATTCATGTGTATTGTAAATCTATAGCTGTGAAGGACGGCACACCTATTCCTAAGAGATATCGAATTATACGAATCGAGGCTATCCTTTTTACTTTACAGGATGACCCTTCGATGGATCTGACACAAGCCTCACTAAACTGGATTAATCAATTAGGATATCTGCTTTATCAACCAGCTCGGTTAGATTCAATTAGTTGAGCTTAGCAGAAAGGATTTTGAATATCAAAACAGTTGTATCTTAAGGGCAGCCTAAACGGCAAATCCACTTTGGTTGGCTAATAGTTGTCAGAAGCGATAATCAAAAAAGCGCAACCACTTATTAAACAATTAGTTACGCTTTATAGTTGTGGAGAAGATGGGATTCGAACCCCCGCCTGTACCATTCGGGCAGGCACGACCTCTTGACTGCCAGTCAAGCGCTCCCCGCCCGAACGTACCGTTCGGTACGGGAGGGTAGCCAACTACCTGAGCGTTTTTTTCGGAATCTTCAGCCAGCTGCTGATTTGAGGTATTTTTCTCTTGCTCTTGCTTCACGTCTATTTTCAAACGACTCAACATGGATTATCGACCACGGCTTCTTTGCTTTGGTAGAGGTCACTTTGCCAGCATTGTGCTCAAGGAGACGTCGATCAGGATCAGCCGACATACCCACATACTGCGATTGATTTACGGATGATTGAAGTACGTAAACCTTCATGATATGAAAATAAAAGCCCGCCAAAAAAGGCAGGCTTTTTTATGTGGAGAATATCGGATTCGAACCGATGACCTCTACACTGCCAGTGTAGCGCTCTAGCCAACTGAGCTAATCCCCCGTTAGTTGAGAATGTTTCTTCAGCGCTCCCCGCCCTAACGTACCGTTCGGTACTACCGGATGATGAACCACTGACACGGCCCTCAAATGAGGCGACAAATATAAAACTATCCCTGTGCCAAAAGTGCGTCGATCTTCGACTGCACGCTTTCTTCTAGAACGGAGGTCGTAGGACTTATGACCTCAACCAACTTGCCGTCTTTGCTAACGAGGTATTTCTGAAAATTCCACTTCACCTTGGAGTCTGAAACTCCGTTCATTTCCTTTTGGGTGAGGAACTGATACAGTGGATGCATGTCATCTCCCTTTACAGAGATCTTGGAGAACATAGGAAAGGTTACCCCGTAGTTCTTTTCACAGAAGGTCGCGATCTCATCGTCAGAACCTGGCTCTTGCCCTGCAAAGTTGTTTGCCGGGAAGCCTAGGATCACTAAGCCTTTGTCGGCTTTCTGGTCATAAAGTGCCTGGAGGTCTTTGTACTGTGGTGTAAGGCCACACTTACTCGCTACATTCACGATCAAAACCACTTTGCCTTTGTATTGCTCGAGAGAAACATCCTCACCTTCAATGCTTTGCATGGTGAATTGGTAAATCGTTGGGTCTGTTGCGGTCGTCATTGTTGCTAGGAATGCGATGGAAAGAAATAAGCTTTTCATGGTTGAATGTTTGGAGGTGAAACAAAGAAAGCATCATTTTGCTCACATGCACATGGAAGAAAGCATTCGAAGAGGCCTAGCTGATTATCTTGGTTTCGATTCAGCTGCCATTCAGTTGCGTTCCATCGGTGGAGGAAGTATCAACCATGCCTTTCGAGCAGATGATGGTCGGCAGGAGGTGTTCATTAAGGCTAACCACGCCCATCGCTATCCGGGTATGTTCGAAGCAGAAGCCAAGGGACTCGACATGCTGCGACGTGCAGGAGCATTTTTTGTTCCTGAAGTGTATTTCGCCTATGCTGAAGGTGATTGGTCCATGATTGCGATGGAGTTCATCCCAACAGGTGCCCCAAAATCAGGCTTTTCGGAGGAGTTTGCTCAAGCCCTTTTGAGCCTACATGAACAGACCAATGATCACTTTGGACTGGATCACGACAACTACATTGGAAGCCTACCGCAAAGCAATTCACCGCATGGATCTTGGGTGGATTTCTTTCGTTTGGAGCGCGTCGAACCACAACTCATGCGAGCAATCGACGGTGGCTTGATGGACAAGGAATCCATGAAAAGCTTGGAGCGCATATTTAACCGCTTGGATGTGTTCTTTCCTCCGCATATGCCGGCACTCTTGCATGGCGACCTTTGGTCTGGCAATTACATGGTTGCAGCATCAGGTGGTCCGGTGATCATGGATCCCGCGGTTTACTACGGCCACCCATTGATGGACTTGGGTATGATGCGTTTATTCGGAGGTTTTGATCCAGATATTTTTGATCATTACGTTCGCTCAAGAGGGTGGGGAAGCGATTGGATGGCAGGAGCAGAACTCGCCAACTTATATCCGCTTTTAGTTCACGTGAACCTATTCGGTGGTGGATATGTTCATCAGGTTCAACAGCTGATTCAACGCTTTGCCTGATCCGATGCTTCAATTCACAGAGAAAGGGATCTACTGCAAGAAAGGAGGTTTTTACATCGATCCCTGGAAACCGGTAGATAAGGCCGTCATCACACATGGACATAGCGATCATGCCCGCTGGGGTATGAAACACTATCTCGCGCATACGCTCACCGCTCCCATCATGCGGCATCGCTTGGGCGATATTTCCGTTGAAACCCTCAATTATGGTGAGCACATCAACATGAATGGCGTAGAGCTCTCCTTGCATCCGGCCGGACACATTCCCGGTTCTTCGCAGGTTCGCGTAGCATACAAAGGAGAAGTGTGGGTGGTATCAGGCGACTTCAAGACCACACCCGACCCGATCGCTGAGGCCTTTGAGGTGGTACCATGCCAACATTTCATCACCGAGAGCACCTTCGGCTTGCCTGTGTTTCGTTGGCCAGATCAACAGCTTGTGGCGGATGACATCAATGCATGGTGGAGGAAGAATGCAGCAGAAGGGCGTACCTCGGTACTCTTTGCTTATGCACTCGGTAAAGCCCAACGACTGCTTGCGATGATCGACCCTTCCATCGGTCTTGTCTACACCCACGGCGCAGTAGAGAATACCAACACCGTATTGCGTAAACTTGGATTGATGATTCCCACTACGCAAAAGGTCGAGGATCAAGCCAAGTCGGCCTTTGAAAATGCGCTTGTCATCGCACCGCCTTCAGCTCAGAGCAGTGCATGGATGAAACGCTTCGTACGTCCGCAAACCGCTTTTGCTAGTGGCTGGATGATGATGCGTGGAACACGAAGGCGCAGAAATGCGGACCGAGGATTTGTGCTTTCGGATCATGCAGACTGGGATGAACTGAATCAGGCCGTTGATGCTACCGGCGCAGAAAACATCTACGTTACCCACGGCTATACGGAGACCTTCTCGCGCTACCTCTTGGAACGCGGTCTCAATGCCTCTGTGGTGAGAACTGCCTATACTGGTGAGCAAGACGACAGCGACGATTGATTCTTATTTTCAGGTTTATTTAATTTTCTGGCGCTATTGGAAGGAGGTTATGCACGCTTTATTGAACGCATATTGGCAGGGACTGAGCCATTTTTTGTTTCCTTTTCAGTGCTTGGGCTGCGGTCATTCGCTCGATGAAGGCGAAGAAGAGGTCTGTCGTAGTTGTTTATCTGAACTACCACTGACCCACTATTGGAAGGATCCTTCGAATGAAGTTGCTCAGATGTTCTGGGGGAAAGTGGATTTGGAAAGCGCGTCTTCATTCCTATTCTTTTACCAAGGAGGGAAAGTGCAGAAGATGCTGCATGCATTGAAGTATCAAGGACGCACGGTTCCAGGTAGGATCTTGGGCGAACAGTTTGGCGAGGTATTGCGTGCTTCTCCTTACGCCGAGTGTGACCTTATCGTTCCTGTTCCACTACATATTAAGAAGGAGAAGAAACGAGGCTACAACCAATGCTCCATCATCGGCAAAGCCTTGGCCGAGCAATTAAAGGTCGGATTCAATGACGAGGTTTTGATCCGCACGGAGCACCATGCAAGCCAGACCAAGAAAGGCCGCTTTGATCGATGGTTGAATGTAAGGAGCAGGTTTGCTGTAGTTTCTGATGAGGACCTCATAGGAAAGCATGTGCTCCTGATCGACGATGTCATCACTACCGGGGCTACGCTAGAAGCCTGTGCACAAACCTTACTGCAAATCGATGGGGTCAAGGTTTCGGTAGCAACAGTGGCGTGTCCTGCTCCCTTTTGAGTTATGCCATAGCTGCTCATGCTATCTTTGCCGGATGGCAGAAAACCTCAGCATTGATCTATCCGCACCGAAAGAGGAACGTTACGCGCAACTCCTTCCCCAGATCAAGGCGTTAATTCATGGAGAAGATGATTGGATCGCCAACCTAGCAAATACGGCGGCGGCCATTCACGCGTCGTTTTCATTCTTGTGGACCGGGTTTTATCTCGTCAAAGGCGATGAACTCGTCCTAGGCCCCTTTCAAGGTCCGATTGCTTGCACCAGAATACAGAAAAGTAAAGGCGTCTGCGGTACTGCTTGGGTAAAGGGTGAAACCATCGTCGTGCCTGATGTGGATGCGTTTCCAGGGCACATCGCTTGCAGCACTTTGAGTCGATCTGAGATCGTTGTTCCGGTTTTCCGTAATCGTGAAGTGGTGGCCGTTCTTGACATTGATAGTGCGGATCTCAATACCTTTAATGAGGTAGACCGCCATGCACTGGAGGAAATATGTTCATACCTTGGCTAACGTGATCAGAAAGCTTTTCTATTCCATTCTGCTGCTTACATTGGCTGCTTCATGTGCCCAGCAAGGCACAATATCTGGTGGTGAGAAGGATACTACACCTCCGCGAATACTAGAGAGTTCGCCTCAGAACGGCGCGCTGAACTTCACGGGAAATGAATGGTTCTTTGAATTCGACGAGTATGTGCGTGTGGCGGGTGCTCAGAAAGAACTGTTGGTTACTCCACCGCTCATGTACCCTGTGGAGTTCAAGATGCGAGGTAAGAAGGTTACCCTTGTGTGGCAGGATACACTGTTGGAAGAAACCACCTATATGTTTCAGTTTGGGGATGGTATCGTGGATGTAAATGAGAGCAATCCACTCGATAGCAACGTCTTCGTTTTCTCTACAGGTGATTATTTGGATTCCTTCTACCTCAATGGCCGGGTGATCGACGCGTTCACCCTGAAGCCGATGGAGGATATATGGGTGATGCTCTACCCTGAAGACCAAGATTCCTTACCTTATAAAAAGCTGCCTCGCTACTTCGCGCGAACCGATGAGAATGGACGCTATTCGTTGCGTTACCTCGCAGAAGGTACTTACAAGGTATTCGCCCTTCAGCCAGTCAACAATGGCTACCTCTACGACCAACCCGATGAGGCGATCGCCTTTCTTCAAGGGATGTATTCTTCACGCTCACCCGCAGATTCTACCGCTGAAGATTTGGAGGATTTACGCCTATTCTTAGAAGAGGACACCCTGCAATACATCGCAGACTATGAACAGGTCGGTAATCGAGGCCTGAGCTTTCAGTTCAACCGACCTGCAGAGAAGTGGAGTATTGAAGAGATTAACGGTCAAGATATCTCGAGATGGGATTCGATCTGGAATGATGAAAGAGATTCCTTGGTTTATTGGTTTGCAGAGCCATGGGATTATGATTCCTTGCACCTTTCTGTGGATCTGGATGGTTTTCTGGATACCCTCTACTTGCGTAAGCCGTCTACTGGAAACAAAGGCAAGGAAAGAGGTAAGCAACAGGTGGAAGAGCGCTTGAAACTGCAGGCATCCTCCACCGCGAAGATTGCCCATTACAAAACCTTCAGCTTGAATTCGGAAACACCTTTGAGGAATTTTAATTGGGTAGATGCACTCTTGATCGAGGCACAAGATTCGATGGAGCTAGCTCCTTATGTTGTGGTGGAAGACCGAAGAGTAATCATCGACTACCCATGGAAACAAGGGGAGAAGTACCGTTTCTTCATTCCAGATAGCGCCATTACGGATCGCTTCGGCCTTACCAATGATACCTTAAAGTACAATTTGACCGCGACCAAGGTGGAGGATTTTGGAACCTTTCAGCTGAACTATAACCTTCCAGAGCAAGGTCATCCTTACTTGCTTCAACTACAGCAAAGTGATGGGAAGGTGCTTCAAGAAGATCAGGTGCAACCAACAGGAACAATCACCTATGAATACCTGAAAACCGGTTCCTACAAGCTGAAGATCTTGTTCGACGAGAATGGTAATGGAAAGTGGGACACCGGAAATTATCTGCGAGGTGAACAGCCGGAGGAAGTGGCTTTCTTTGATCAAGCCATTGACCTAAGGAGCAATTGGGTCACAGAGATCGATTGGGATTTTAAGGGTGTTGGAGAGGAAGAAGTTCAGGGGGAAGAGCCAGGCTCAACGTCGGAGTGATAGGTTATCCGCATCCTTCCATGCTGTGAACTTTGCTCGAAAACTTTCCAGCTGAGCGTAGCTCAGGGTATAGGTGCGCACCGATTCTTGATTCGCTTCAATGTCTGAAATAATCGTTCCTTTCGGGTCGATCAGCAAGCTGTTTCCTGAATGAGGAATGCCATTCCCATCCTTTCCGATCCGATTAACGCCAGCAACATAGCTCTGATTTTCATGTGCCCGAGCTTCAAGGAGGTTCGTCCACGCACTAGAACGGGCAGCAGGCCAATTGGCGACGAAGATCAAGAGGTCATAGACCGGGTCAGATGAAGTGTGATCCAAGGCTTGATTCCTGACCCAACCTGGGAAGCGAAGGTCGTAGCATACAAGTGGGCAAACGCGCCAACCGTTTAAATCAACAACCAATCTATGCTTTCCAGCGGTATAATGCTCTTCCTCTTGTGCAAAAGAGAAGAGGTGTCGCTTATCATAGAAATCATAGGATCCGTTTGGCCTCATCCAAATGAGTCGGTTGAAAAACCTCCCTTCATCTTGTATGATCAAGCTGCCCGTGATAACTGCTTGGTGTTGGTGAGCTTGTTCCTGCATCCACTTCATGGAGGGTCCTTCCATCGGTTCCGAGAGCTCTTCGGGCTTCATCGAGAACCCGGTAGAGAACATCTCTGGTAGAACAATCAGGTCTGTTTCGCCTACACCCTCGAGCAGCGCTTCGAAACGCGATCGATTCTCTGCAGGGGATTCCCAATAGACGGAGGTTTGAACCAATGATATGTACAGCTCTTCAGCTGGTTTCATCAGATTTTGGTTAGTATTTCACCTGCACGCATCAGGGTTTCATCCTCTTTAGCGAAGCAGAAACGCAATACATGGTTTTGAACCGGGTTGTTGTAGAAGACCGAAACAGGAATGGAGGCAACTTTATACTCCTTCGTCCATCGACTAGCTACTTCCGTGTCGTCTTCGTCCGTGATAGCGCTGTAATCCAACAGTTGAAAGTAAGTGCCTTTGGATGGCTTCAATTTGAAGCGTGAAGCTTTTACGGCATCCAAGAAAATGTTGCGCTTACGCTCATACTCCAAAGCTACGTGCAAGTAGTTCTCTTCATCTGCGAGAAAACTTGCTAGTGCATATTGGATGGGTGCGTTTGCAGTGAAGACATTGAACTGATGTACTTTTCTAAACTCTTCCATCAGGTTTGCTGGTCCAACTGCGTAGCCCGTTTTCCAACCCGTGACGTGAAAGGTCTTTCCAAAGGAGTACACGATAATGGAGCGTTCAGCCAATTCAGGATAGCGGGCCATGCTCACATGCGGCTGACCATCGAAAACGATGTGCTCATAGACCTCATCACTGAGGATCATTATATCGTTGTCTTTGGTGATCTTAGTTAGCTCATCGATGTCTTTCTTCGTGAGCACGCTACCCGTAGGATTGTGGGGAGTGTTCACGAGGATCATTCGCGTATGACGCGTTACCATTTTCTTCACCTGTTTCCAGTCTATGCTATAGTCTTTGTTGTTGAGTTGCACATAGACCGGCTTTCCACCAGCTAATTCAACCGCTGGTGCATAGCAGTCGTAGGCAGGAGTGAAGAGGATCACTTCGTCTCCTTCGTTGATCAGCGCCATGATTGCCGTGAAGATGGCTTGGGTAGCGCCAGCGGTCACGGTGATCTCATGCTCAGGATCGTAGCTCCTGCCGTAGAGTTGTTTCATCTTATGAGCGATGTTTTCGCGTAGCGCCATCACTCCTGGCATGGGCGGGTACTGGTTGTTGCCTTTAAGCATGTTCTCGTGCACCAACTCGATCAGCTTTGGAGACACGGGAAAGTCGGGATATCCTTGTGAAAGGTTGATGGCACCTTGCTCATGAGCGAGCTTACTCATCACCGTAAAGATGGTGGTGCCGACCTTAGGGAGTTTAGAACTGATACTGTTTGGATACTGTAGCATGGAGATGGAATCTAAGGCGACAAATGTAACAGGGCTAGGTGCGAGCCGAAAGGAATCGGGGTGTTAACTTTCAACATTAGAAATAAAAAAAGGGAGCCGATTGGCTCCCTTTTCTGTAGCATTTACAATAGGATTAGTGTTTCATCACTTGTCTCACTAAACGCTGACCGTTTTCGTTGATCAATGACACAAAGTACACGCCTTCGTTCAATGCACCAAGATCAAGCGTCAAGCGAAGATCTCCTTCTGCAATGGCATTGTTTTCCTGGTACACAATACGTCCAGCAAGATCGGTGATGGTAACATCCATGTTGTTAGTGAAACCGTTTCCAGCTTCGATCACCAATGCACCGTTTGTTGGGTTAGGGAAGAACTTAACTCCTCCAAACTCACTGTCAGCGATACCAAAGGGTGGGTCATCATTACCACCGTTGCCAGAAGTGTCTTCTACTACCTCTAGTCCTGTGGTATCAACCACGTGGATACCAATCGCTGGAATCACGTCAGCACCAAAGCCAACGGCAAAGTATTGTCCGTCAGATTCTGTTACTTGGATGGGTTGAAGGTAGGTTCCCTGGTTGTAGCCATATTCACGGCTGATGTTGTGTCCCAAGAATACACTCTGATTGTTCGTCTGAACACACACCAAGTAACGCTCATTGCTGTTCAAGTAAAGAGGTTGATCGAACTCAGCGTATACTGTTTCGCGCTGAAGGTCTTCTGTGTACTGATACGCCACAGTTGCTGCAGGAACCAACCCGTTGAAAGCAACGTTCGGGTCATTCAAGTCGGTGAACTCATCCAACCAACGGAAAGCAGTAACGTTGAACAACTCATCTGTCAGTGCAAAATCGGTGTTGCTCGCAGAGAAAGATACACCCTCCATTGCTAAACGATCTGCATTGGTATCACGGAATGCGATGCACACAGAAAACAAGCTTGGGTTGGAACTTGGACGATAGAAATCACGTCCTTCAGGTAGCATTGCTGATTCTTCTACAGGCACATATGCAATCAGGTTGGAATCAATGAAAAAGTCGAATGATTGCGTATTGTCATCTTGGAAATCATCGGTCACAGTATCATTTGCTACAGTGTATGTTAGCGTGTACTTTCCTTCCTCCCAAGACGTAGGAGAGAATGTAGGAAGGCTGTTTGTTTCACCAGGAAGTACATTGATACTGTCGATGGTGTTACCATTGATCGCAACCAATGAGAAAGAACCGGTGGTTTCGTCGTAAACAACGTTACCATTTGGATCTGTAATGGTTGCATTCAATGTGACGTCGTTTTGGTCCGTGTTACCAAGGTTGAAAACACCTGCGCCAACTTCAAACTCATATTCTCCAGCCGCACTTGCAAGCAAAGCTGCCTGTGAAGATTTCTTCGGTACCAGAATACGGTCAAGGCGAAGGCTCAGGTCGTTATCGTAGATACCAGCCCGGTTTCCAAAGAACATCTCAACTGGATCGTCGCCCATCGCATTAATGAGGTTTAGACCGTCGCTGAGTTTGATGAAGCCTACAGGAATGGTTACGCTCAAACCGTTCGCTCCACCACCCATTTGGATGATTTCTTCTTCTCGGTTTACGATGATTGCACCAATCGCACCAGCGTTCTGTGCGTTCAATGCTTTTGTGCCGAACTCACACGTATTACGGAAGATTACCGCAATTTTACCCGTAAGGTCATTTACCAATGGATTACATCCTTCCGCGGAAATGGGGTTTCCTTGAGGGTTAGTACCGGTAGAACCATCATCAACAACCATCAGTTCACCTTGAATAAAGGTGCCTGGTATATTGAAGTCGGGGCAGGACCAATCACCTCCTCCTGGATCAGCCCAGGCGAATTCATAATTCCCTTGAATGCTCGAAGGAGATATCCCGGAGAGAATGATCTGTGCGCTGAGCGTCACAGAACTAGCGATAAATAAGAGAGAGAGTAATAGCTTTTTCATATGACTTGTGTTTAGTTAAGTACTATCAAACTTAAAAAAATCGAAGCAATATTAAGGCAGGATTAATTTTTTAAGTTGATTTTTCATCGATGAGTGAGTCTTTTGTTCAGACGAATCGCTAAATTAATTTGATGGATAGGGCCCAGATTAAAAAAAAGGGGCGAGAGCCCCTTATAAATCCCTATTGCGTCTTTTTACTATTTTGTTACAGAAGCCGCTAAATAATCGCGATTCATACGAGCGATATTCTCCAAGGAGATCTCTTTAGGGCATTCAACGGAACAAGCGCCTGTATTGGTGCAGTTTCCAAATCCTTCTTTGTCCATTTGATCCACCATGTTGAGTACCCGCTCTTTACGTTCAACCTGACCTTGAGGCAATAAGCTGAGCTGTGATACCTTGGCAGAAACAAACAGCATAGCAGATGCGTTCTTACAAGCTGCAACACAAGCACCACAACCAATGCAAGTTGCTGCATTGAACGCTTCGTCCGCATCTTCCTTAGGAATTGGAATTGCGTTGGCGTCCAACGTATTACCTGATGTGTTTACCGATACGTAGCCACCCGACTGAATGATGCGGTCAAAGGCTGATCGATCTACTACCAAATCCTTCATCACGGGAAAAGCTTTCGCTCTCCACGGCTCGATATAAATGGTGTCACCATCATTGAATTCACGCATGTGCAGTTGACATGTAGTGGTGGCTTGTCGTGGACCATGTGGCTGACCATTGATGTACATCGAGCAGCTGCCACAAATGCCTTCACGGCAATCGTGGTCGAAGGCAACGGGCTCTTTTCCTTCAGCGATCAATTGTTCATTGAGCACATCCATCATTTCTAAGAAAGACATATGCTCTGAAATATCTGAGACCTGGTACGTCTCCATCTTTCCTTGAGCGGTGGCGTTCTTTTGTCTCCAAATCTTCAATGTAAGCTTCATAATCTTAGCTTTTTCGCTGTTTCGTTTTACTTGTAAGAACGTTGCTTCAATTCGATGTCGTTGAAGACGAGTTCTTCCTTGTGCAATTTCGATTCACGTGGGTCTCCAGTCCACTCCCAAGCAGAAACAAAGGTGAAGTTCTCATCATCTCTCAGTGCTTCGCCTTCTTCTGTTTGTGATTCCTCACGGAAGTGACCTCCGCAAGATTCCGTACGTTCCAATGCGTCTTTTGCAAACAATTCTCCCAATTCTAGGAAATCAGCAACACGGGATGCTTTTTCCAATTCTGGGTTGAGTTCATCAAGGCTACCGGGAACAAATACGTCTTTGTAAAATTCCTCGCGGATTTGTCGGATTTCATCCAACGCTTCTTTTAAGCCTTGTTCGTTACGCGACATGCCCACCTTATCCCACATCACCTTGCCTAAACGCTTGTGGAAGTAGTCAACGGACTTGCTTCCCTTGTTGTTCAAAAGCGACTCGAGGTGTTGACGAACATCCTTTTCGGCTTGTTCGAATTCCGGTGAATCGGTAGAGATTGGTCCAGTTCGAATGTCATGAGAAAGGAAGTCGCCAATTGTGTATGGCAGCACGAAGTAGCCATCAGCCAATCCTTGCATCAAGGCAGAAGCTCCCAATCGGTTAGCTCCATGGTCACTGAAGTTCGCCTCGCCTGCGGCAAAACAACCCGGAATGGTGGTCATAAGATTGTAGTCTACCCAAAGACCACCCATGGTGTAGTGAACCGCAGGGTAAATCATCATTGGCGTTTTGTATGGATTCTCTGCATTGATTTTCTCATACATCTCGAAGAGATTGCCATACTTAGACGCTACCACTTTTTCACCAAGTGCGCGAATCTGGTCGTCTGTTGGATTATCCAGTTTCTGAACCGTAGCTTGTTCCCTTCCATAACGCATGATCGCAGAAGAGAAATCAAGGTAAACGGCCTCTCCAGTCTTATTGACTCCATAACCTGCGTCACAGCGCTCTTTGGCAGCACGCGATGCAACATCTCTAGGAACCAAGTTTCCAAAAGCAGGGTAGCGGCGCTCCAAATAATAATCGCGTTTTTCTTCAGGCAGATCTGTTGGCTTCAAGCGACCCTCACGAATTGCCTGAGCATCTTCCTCTTCTTTCGGCACCCAGATACGTCCATCGTTTCTCAGGGACTCAGACATCAAGGTCAACTTTGATTGATAATCGCCTGAGCGAGGCATACAGGTAGGGTGGATCTGCGTGAAGCAAGGGTTTGCGAAGAACGCTCCACGTCGGTGAGCTCTCCATGCTGCTGTTACGTTAGAACCCATTGCATTTGTAGAAAGGAAGAATACGTTACCATACCCTCCAGAAGCAAGAACAACAGCATGTGCGCCATGGCGTTCGATCTCGCCAGTAACCAAGTTGCGTGCGATGATTCCTCGCGCTTTACCATCTACGAGCACCAAGTCGAGCATCTCATGACGGTTATACATCTTGATCTTGCCCTTGTTGATCTGTCGTGACATCGCAGAATAAGCTCCAAGTAATAGCTGCTGACCAGTTTGTCCTTTTGCGTAGAAAGTTCGTGAAACCAATACCCCACCGAAAGAACGGTTGTCTAGCAAACCACCATACTCCCGAGCGAATGGAACACCCTGCGCTACGCACTGGTCGATAATGTTGGCTGACACTTCAGCCAGACGATAAACGTTCGCTTCACGAGCGCGATAGTCACCGCCTTTTACCGTGTCATAAAATAGACGATAGACCGAGTCGCCATCGTTCTGATAGTTCTTTGCTGCATTGATACCCCCCTGCGCGGCAATGGAGTGCGCACGGCGAGGTGAGTCTTGAAAGCAGAAGTTCTTCACGTTGTAACCCATTTCGGCAAGCGAGGCTGCTGCAGAAGCGCCGGCTAATCCGGAACCTACTACGATCACATCGATGAGTCGCTTGTTGGCTGGACTTACCACATTGATGCTACTCTTGTGGTGTTCCCACTTCTGTGCAATAGGTCCTTCAGGTATCTTAGAATCGAGCTTGGTCATACAATACGATTATGAATTCAGGAATAGGTAGATCGGGATGATGGCGAACAAGGCAGGTACAACCACCGAATAAACCTTGCCGATCACTTTGATCACTGGCGTATATTTTTTGTGATTCAATCCAAGCGTTTGGAATGAACTTTCAAATCCGTGCCACAGGTGGAAGCCGAGTATGATCATACTCACCACGTAGATCGCGCTGTACCAGCCTTCTTGGAATGAGGCAACAACCAGTCCGTACATATCGGGAAGGTCACCAGCGCCCATGGGAAGTTCAGTGAATTTGTACTTGAACCAGAAGTTGGCCATGTGCAATACAATGAAAACAAGGATGGCGGTGCCGAGTACACCCATATTTCGCGATGCCCAGATCGAATTGTTCTGAGGTTTACTGTGCGCATATTGAATGGGTCGAGCATTTCGGTTTTCACGAGACAGGATCAAGATGCCGTCTACCGCATGAAAAAGGATGGAGAAGTAGAGGACATAAGAGATGATCTTAATCAATGGAAAAGTGGTCATGAACTCCGTATACTCATTGAATGCGGGTGCTGCTACCTCTGGTGCTTGCAACAACACAAGGTTTCCTGCAAGGTGAGTGATGAGGAACAGGATCAAGAACAGACCCGTTAACGACATCCAATATTTCTTCGCCAGAGAGGATTTAAGAAGGGCTGATTTCGCTGCCATACTAAGTTTCTTGTTTAGTCAAGACAAATGTAAAAGCGAAAAGTTTTTGGCACTGCTAACCTATCGCTAATACCTGCTTTTTGGTTTATTTGGAATGGTTCTTAACTAGGTTTAATGGCTATGAAGCTGCGCAGCCATCCTTTCGATTCGATGTTCCAATGCATGTCATGTATTGCGGTTAGATTTGGTTTGCTTAACTGATAAAGGTTCTGTATAAGATGTAGGAGCTCTGCTAGATTATTCTGACTATAGAAATGAATGCCACCGTAGTACTTCTTTAGTGACTTTGCCTTTTCTTGCAATGTGCTAACAATGGGTATTCCTGCGAACAAATATTCGTTCAATCTATTTGGAGACGTCATTAGTCGTGATTTAAGCTTACTCTCCATATGCATCCACCCAACATCACTGGCTTTGAGAATCTCTTCTTGTCGATACGCATGAAATCCTACTCGGTGAAATCTCTTAGACCAAGGTTGAGTTCCAGCGAAATCAGCTAGTTGAATGCCTATTTGCCGATCATTGACGAAGATTTAATGATGATTTGGAAGTGTAATGAGTATCCGACTGACCTACTCTTTGGCTTTTTCTGCTGACATATAGATGTTCCCACTATGTACGATCACTTTGCAGCTCTTGGGGATTCCCAGTTCCGTGCGAATCGGATTTTTCTCTTTGTTGAAAGAAAGGTGTTGCTCCCAATCAGGCACGTTACGGAGTGCAACAGTCACCTTATTTGGAAAGCTTTTCTGAATAGCATTTTTGATCGGTGAGCTTGGGACTGTAATCAGGTCGCTTTATTGTAAAAGCTTACGTTCTTGAGCAAGCAAATACCTGTGAACGAGATGTCCAACCAAGCTCTCGATACTTACTGCTGGCAAGCTTTCGATTTGGTGGCGTTGTTTGACATAATCACGACCAAACTTGCCGTCCTCTATGTCTGACTGAAGCACCCTATAAATCGATGAAGGTCTCCTTACCAGCTCTGATATGATATTGGCTAATATGGAAATGCGGTTATTCAAGGTTTTGAGGGGTTTTCCAAGTTCCTTGTGCTACAACGTCTCCTAATCGATCGCGACGATAACCTTTGTTAAACACATTAACACTGTTTTCTTGGATGGTAAAGTTTAAGGCTTGGGGTGATTTGAACACGGGCGGACTCAAGTACAGTTCTGCAGAGTAGTCACCCCCTTTCAGGAAGTAGGGCTGTATCTCAAAATAGATGATGCCTTTGCCATTCTTGTTGATCACCACTTCCTGATCGTCTGAGAAGCTCGTGAAGACAGGTCGAGCATCTCTGTATAATTCAATTGCTGCCCGGTTGCTACCAACGGTCTCGTTCATAGTATATTCAAGCCCTATACGAAAGCCATGGTCTAACGGGATTTCTGCTACCTGATTTCCAACAAGGTCTTCGCACCAAGCCCTGCGAATATGGTTTCCCTTTAGCGCGTCCGATCCAATTTCCTCGTCGGTAAGCATGAATGAGCCCTTTGCAGAACGCGTATTAGAAATATACTTGCGTATTCCTTCATCAACAGGTCCATCGAACTGTATCTTGCCTTTATCTAGAACAATCACTCGAGTGCATAGCTCGGCAACAGCTCCCATGTTGTGGCTAACAAAGATTACTGAACGTCCAGAGTGGGCAACGTCATTCATTTTACCAAGACACTTCTTTTGGAAGTCAAAGTCACCGACGGCCAAGACCTCATCTACGATCAAAATCTCTGGTTGCAGGTGAGCGGCAACGGCAAAGGCTAAACGAACATACATTCCAGAAGAATACCGCTTAACCGGTGTGTCAATGAAATCCACTACACCAGCGAATGAAACAATATCATCAAATTGTTCAGCAATTTGCTTTCTGGTCATTCCAAGGATGGAACCGTTTAAGAAAATGTTTTCTCTACCCGTTAGCTCTGGGTGAAAGCCAGTGCCAACCTCTAGCAGACTGCTCAGCTTTCCTTCAATGGTCACGGTGCCTTCTGTTGGCCCTGTAATCCTCGAGAGGATCTTAAGCAGGGTGCTCTTTCCAGATCCGTTTTTTCCAATGATTCCTAGCACCTCGCCTTTTTTCAATTGGAAATTAATATCCCTTAGTGCCCAGAACGATTTTGTGGACCGATCTTCACTTCTCCATAGGGAGCTTAATTGCTGACCTAGTTGTTCTCGCAACGACGATGCTCCTATCGCTCCAAGTTGAAACTTTTTACCGAGTTCCTCTACTTCTATGATCACTTCTGAAGACCCGTTCATCAATGCTTGATTTGAATTCATTCCTTCAAGCCATGCGACAGACGAAAGTATACTCTTACGGTGCTGTATGCGATGGAAGAAGGTATAACAATGCGAGATAACAGCAGATAGATGCTTTTCAATTCTCTAATGATGAGGTACATATTTTGAAAGCAATCAATGGTCTTAATTGCTCTGAAAGAATTGAGCCCTCTTTTGAGTTTGGTGATGGCAGAAGCGCGGTTAGATTTATGGATGTTTTAAACGAACCAAGTGCTTGGAAGGTGAGCCTTCAAAAGCCGTTCGTTGATGTTTCGTAGTTGAAGCGCTCAAATCAAACAATATCAGCAATCTTACCCTCGACTCTTTGGAAGTAGAGAATACCGCTCGAAAAAAGAATTAGTCCACTTACGAAACTCAAGACAGTTAGCTCAGAAATACTATCTAATCCAAAAAGAGCCCATCGAAAGCCGTCACAGACACCGGCAATTGGGTTAAGGAAGTATAGCTTGATTGCCCATTCAGGAAGGTACTCCATTGCATATGAAGATGGATAAGCTACTGGGCTGATATAAAGTCCTAGCTGCACCAAAAAGGGTACTACATATTGGAAGTCTCGAAATCGAACGGTCAAAGCGCTTATCCAAATTCCGATACCCAAGGCTGAAATGACGTTGAGTAGGAGAAACAAAGGCAAGGCCGCAATATTTGAAGCGGGTTCTACACCGTAATAGAACATCATAGCACTCAAAATGAGCAATACGATAGCGAAGTCGATCAGGCCAACAACAGCTTTCGAAATAGGTACGATGATCCTCGGAAAAAAGATTTTCTTGATCATGGCTTGTGAAGCAATGATTGAATTTCCGCTATTGGTTAGAACGTAAGAAAAGTATGTCCAACAGACCATGCCACTTGTCGTGTATAAAATGTGGGGTAAACCTTCGGAATCTACATTCGCGAATCTGCCAAAAACAACATTAAGGATTAAAATAGAGGTCACCGGTTGAATAAAAGCCCAGAGCAAACCAATCGAGGTTTGGGCATAACGAACCTTATAGTCGCGTAATGCCAATGACCAAAAGAGCTCTTTGTAACCCAGCAGTTCTCGCAGAGAGATTTTGGTGAAGGTGCTTGGACGAATTACAGTTTTAGACATTTCAGGGTTTTGGCCTATTGAATCACAAGTTTGCGAACATAACTAAGATTAGGATTGCGTAGGTCAGATATACGAATCAGGTAAAGTCCATGGGCCAATGATTGTATGTCGAATACGAAAGGAATGCCGGTGTTTTATGATCCAATTTCAATCGCCTCACTTTTTCAGAATCAAAGTTCCATAGTATACCTAAAATGGGTTCCTCACGGATGTTTTCTGCTTCATCTCCTACCCCGGGTGTCATAATGACTGGAAGCCCACACCACCAGTACTCTCCATTCTTTATCGGAGAGCAATAACGCTTGCTTGGACTTGGTTTTACAGGGCAAAATGCCAGGTCTGCAGCTGATAAATGGCCTGGTACATCTTTATGTCGAACCGAAACTATACGTACTCGATTATAATCCAGGCGAGCGTCTTGCATGTGCTTTTCAATTATAGCTCTATTGGGGGTAATGAATAAAAATTGAAACAGCATATCCTGCTCCAGTAGCCGCTTTATATGCTGAATAAATGGCTTGTCATAATAAATATCACCAAGTTTTCCTAGATACACGTCCAGTGGTGCTGCTTGATCTATACCCCATTCAGTCCTTAGTTTATCTCGCATCTCGACACTACGCTGAAACCCTTCAAAATCAACCACGCACGGAATACAAAAGACCTTCCCCTGCTGCTTTCGTCTAGACCGGATTACATCCGCATAAGCCTCAGAAACGGTGATTATTACCTCGGCCTTCCTGACTTGACGTGCTTCTAACCAACGTTGAACGCGGTCTTTCAGTCCATTCCGCTTCCAAGCGCCGCTCTCTGCCATATAGTCTGCATGCGGCTCAAAAGATTCAACACCGAAGGGTAAATTGAATCTACGGGCCAATAACGCCGCGCAGCCACCCGCAGTGCTCGCCCTTGCCCAGAGCATATCTATTTCACCTCTGTTTTGATGAAGGTATCGGGCAATGCTCCGGAACATCGTCTTGAGCAGTTGGAAGCCGGAGCTTGTAAATCCTGCTTGGCTGGAATGAACAGGGTGTCACGTCATACCCTCAATGGTAGGCGCCTCCTCTTCTTGGCTTTCTTCAGGTGTGAAGAGTATGATGTGATCCACAAAACCCTCGGCAAGCAGGTAGCGCACCACAGGAAGTACCGTGGCTTGGGTAAGTCCGTTGTTGATCGACTAAAAAGAAATGTAGGCCAGTCGCATGATGCAAACATAGGTGCATTCAAAGCAACTTTCCGCGGACATTCCGCTTGAACCGTTGCCTTTCCGCCTCCTTTTCACAACATTTGAGGAACAAAATCATGATATGAGATACGAACGCATCAACAACGAACTTTTCATCCATAACCGTAAACGCTTCACTGGAGACATGAAAGCCAATGCATTGGCGGTATTCAACTCCAATGATATCTTCTCAACCAGTGCAGATAGTACCAAGCCTTTCAAGCAGCACAGCGATATCCTGTGGCTGAGTGGTGTGGATCAAGAAGAAAGTATCTTGGTGCTCTTTCCAGATTGTCATGACCCGAAGCATCGTGAGATCTTATTCCTGAAAGAGACCAATGAACACATCGCGATCTGGGAAGGGGAGAAGCTGACCAAAGAGGCAGCATTGGAAACCAGTGGCATCCAAACGGTTTATTGGTTAAACCAATTCGAATCTGTCTTCAAGCAGTTGATGAGCGAAGCAGAGAACGTTTACATCAATACCAATGAACACTGGCGTGCGAGTACATCTATGCAGACCCGAGAAGATCGCTGGATCGAATGGTGTAAGCAAGCCTATCCAGGACATACTTACCTCCGTTCCAACCAGATCCTGCACAAGCATCGTGCTGTGAAGCATCCGGTCGAGGTTGAGTTGATGCAACAGGCGTGTAACATCACCGAGAAAGGATTGAAACGCATACTGAAATTCATCAAGCCTGGTATAATGGAGTATGAGATCGAGGCGGAACTTTGGCATGAGTTCATTCGTAATCGCTCTACTGGGTTTGCTTATACACCCATCATTGGCTCTGGACGAAGTGCATGTGTGCTTCATTACATTGAGAATAACCAAGAATGCAAGGACGGTGATGTTATTTTGATGGATTTTGGAGCTGAGTATGCTAATTACAGCTCTGACCTCACCCGCTCTGTGCCGGTCAATGGGAAGTTTACGAAACGCCAGAAGGACGTGTACAATGCCGTGCTTCGCGTGAAGAATGCGGCCATCGAGATCCTGCGGCCAGGAGTTACGTTGAAAGAATACCATAAGGAGGTCGGACACCTCATGGAGAAGGAATTGGTTGACCTTGGCTTGATCACCATGGACGACATCAAGAACCAGAACCCAGATTGGCCAGCTTACAAGAAGTATTTCATGCATGGGACATCCCACTACATCGGTTTAGACACGCATGATTATGGTCCGTGGAACGCTCCCATTCCAGAGAACTCAGTATTCACGGTTGAACCAGGTATCTACATCTTGGAAGAGAACCTTGGCATTCGACTGGAAGATGACTACTTGATCACCAAGGATGGCTACCAGAACCTGATGGCCAATATCCCCATTGAAGCAGACGAGATCGAAGATTGGATGAATGCCTAACATCACCTTCAAAGGAGTTAAGGTCCAGTACGCACAACGCGGCAAGGGACCAGCAGTAGTGCTCCTGCATGGCTTTCTTGAGGCAAGCTGGATGTGGAAAGACATTGCACCTCAGCTGGCCAAGACACGGCGTGTGATTACCATTGACCTGCCCGGACACGGTAAAAGTGAATGCATCGGCTACGTCCATTCGATGGATGAGATGGCAGAAGTGGTGAAAGCGGTGGTTCAGAACCTTGGGTTGCGCAAGATTGATCTAGTCGGACATTCCATGGGAGGCTACGTCGGACTGGCATACGCAGAGCGTTATCCGGATGACCTCAGAAGCCTGGTCTTATACCAATCCACCAGCAGGGCCGATAGCCGGGAAGGGAAGAAGGGAAGAGATCGAGCGATTGCATTGGTGAAAGAACGGGCCTCCAGCTTCGTTCGGCAGTCCATTCCCATGCTTTTCCGCCCTGTTAACAGAACCAAGTTCAGGGCACAGATCAACGAAGTGAAGGCGCTGGCATTGGAAACACCAGTGCAGGGCGTCATAGCAGCACTTTCAGGTATGCGCGATCGACCGAACAGAGAACTGCTCTTGAAATTCCCACCCTATCCAGTGCACATCATTGCAGGCGAAAAAGATCCGAGGATTCCGCTTAAGGACCTGGAAGAACAGGCTGCGATATCTGAGTTCGTCCATTTACACGTGCTCAAAGGCTGCGGCCACATGAGCTACGTGGAAGACCTGCCCGCCACCATTCATGTGCTGAAGCGAATTCTTTGACCATTGTCACGTTTACGTGTGTCCCGGGTCATTCTTTAAGGCGTATAGCGAAGCCACCTTTGATGTGTAAAAATTAGAAGAGATGGACCCAGCTTTGAAAAATTCGCAATCGTTTCAGTAAGCACCCTGATTCTCTTTTTGCTTCTCGGACTGCTGTTATTTGGAGCCTTGGTTTGGTTCCTGTTCTAGGTCCGTTGCGCATGTCTTCTATTCAGGACGAAAGGAGCGTCCACTATCCTCAGGACCCTTTCAGTTCCTACCCAATATGAGGGCCGGTATTCCAGATACGCCGGTCCTTTTTTTTATTTCAAAGGGAAACGGTTCGAGCGCGTTGTATGCGATCAAGCGGGAATCGCCAAGACAGGAATGTCTGCTTCTTCAAAGAGTTCTGTAGATACGCTGCCAAAGAAGGCCTTGTAGAAGAAGTTTCTTCTGTGGGTACAGGTAATGATCATATCAACATTCAGCTTCTTTGATTCTTCGAGAAGCATGTCCAAGGTCGGACCTTGAACCATCAAGCCTTCGCTTTTCACTCCTTCGGCACGCAGTTCTTCACAGATGGTTTGAAGCTTTTTGTGTTCTTCTCGAAGTTCTTTTGCGAAACCATCTCGCACGTATTGCGGACCTTCATGATAGCCTACAAAATCAGGTTCCTCTGGGGCTATATGAATCAACCAAAGCTTTGCATCGAACGCCTCGCCCATGGCTTTAGCGTATGCTACCAGTTTTGGAGTGGATGCGTCAAAATCGATAGCTACGAGTATGTTTTTCATGGTTCCTGATGTCTTCTCTCAAAGATAGTTGGTCGTCAGGCAAATGCTCTCCGTTGAATCTCCTGATATTTATCAGACCTTCAACAAGCTTTGGTCATTTTCAATGGGGGTAGACTGTCCGAATTTCGTTCGATCATTCACTACAAAACTCTGACCATGGATTCAACCACGAACGAACCTAAGAGCTTCATTCAACGCTTCAACGAGCGTGCGGAGTTCGACCGCTTCAGCGTTATTTCGGTGGGCTTCTTGCTTATCGGTATCGTTGGAGGAATTACCGTAGGGATTTTTGCCCGCGAACACATTTGGCAGATCGGCTTCATTGCTGGTGTGACCATGCTTAGTCTATCCTTGATGCTCGCTGTAGCACCAATGAAATACATCATTCGCGGTATGATTGCCGCGTTGTTGGTTGACGTGTTTATCATACTCATCAACCTTTTTTAACCTCAGAGAGAGGTGGTTTTTTTAATTGGATGGAAGGCCGGATTTTCCGGCCTTTTTTCATTTTCCAAAGTGCGACCAACCCTGCGCCTTGATGAAGATTTCTTCACCACGCGGATAAACCAATGCAGCTTTCTCGATCGGTTCTGCGATGTGACCGATGACATGGATCTCTGGCAATGTGTTCACCTTCTCAAAGTCTTCCTGCTTGATCGTGAAGAGCAATTCGTAGTCTTCGCCACCGTTCATAGCGCAAACGGAAGGCTCCAACTTGAAGGCCGCCGACTGATTGGCTACCGTAGCATCAATGGGCAACTTTTCTTCGTACACCTTCGCGCCGCAGTTGCTGTGCTTGCAGATGTGGAGGATCTCACTGCCAAGTCCGTCTGATACGTCGATCATAGACGTAGGTACGATGCTGTTCTCCTTCAAGGTCTTTATGATATCTAGCCGTGCTTCTGGTTTCAAGAAGCGCTCCAGCACGTAGTCATGCCCTTCCAAGTCTGGCTGGATGTCTGGATTCTCTTTCCAAATCTGTTTTTCACGTTCTAAGATCTGTAAACCGATGTACGCAGCACCAAGGTCGCCCGATACACAGATCAGGTCATTCTCTTTTGCTCCGGAACGGTAGGTGATGGCTTCTTTTGCTACACTTCCTATGGCGGTAACGTTAATCACCAAGCCAGATAGGGAAGAGGTGGTGTCTCCACCTACCAAGTCAACCCCATAAGCCTTGCACGCTAGCAGCATGCCTTCGTAAACTTCTTCCAGCGCTTCCACAGAAAAGCGATTCGAAATAGCGATCGATACGGTCACGTGTGTGGGAGTTGCGTTCATGGCACACACGTCACTCACGTTTACCGCGATCGACTTATATCCGAGGTGCTTCAACGGAGTGTACGACATGTCGAAGTGAATGCCTTCCACCAGCATATCGGTGGTCACTACTTCGAAATGATCCCCTCTGTCAATGACAGCCGCATCATCACCTACGCCTTTTGTGGTGCTCTCTTGTACGTGCTGAATATTCTGTGTAAGATGGTCGATGAGTTTGAACTCACCAAAATCGCTTAGTTCCGTGCGGTCGCTCATGCATGCTGAATTGGGATGCAAAGATGCGGATTCCCTAGCCTTTGTAGAAGTTCATCTCGTCGATGTACCTCAACACGGGTTCGGTCAACAAGTAACGAGCGTCTTTTCCGTCTTGAACGGACTTGCGGATAAAACTTGCGCTGATCTTCATCAGAGGAGCATCGATCATGGTCACTTTGGGGTGGTCAAGCAGCTTGCTTTGTCCGGCTTGGTTCACACTCAGGTTCTCATCGCTCTCTACACGCGGGTAAACGAGGATGGAGTAACCTTCTAAGATCTGCTCGTAGTTCTTCCACTTCTGCAGGGTGTTGAGGTTGTCTTCCCCCATTATGATCGTAAAGCTGTAATCGGGATACTTCTCGGTAAGCGCCACCAGGGTGTGAATGGTGTAGGAAGGCTGAGGTAAATCAAACTCTACGTTGCTAGCCTTCAGTCGATCATTGCCTTCTACGGCAATCTGTACCAATGCAAGCCGATGGTAGTCAGCAAGTAGGGAAGCCTTCGGTTTCAAAGGGTTTTGAGGAGAAACCACGAACCAAAGCTCATCCAACGCAGCGTACTGCACCATGTGATTAGCGATGATCAAATGACCCACGTGAATGGGATTGAAGGTGCCGAAGTATAACCCTATGTTCTTACGCATCCGCCATAAAGGTTTTGATCAGAGCTTGCGCTTTTGCGATCGCCGTTTCAAGATCGTCGTTCACTATTAATTCGTCGAACGACTTGCCTTGCTCCATTTCTTCTTCCGCTTTGCCAAGTCGGATTTTTATTTTCTCCTCGGTTTCGGTTCCCCGCCCGCGGAGCCGACGCTCCAATTCTTCTAGCGATGGCGGCTGAATGAAGATCGATAGGGCCTTCTCACCAAAGGCTTCTTTCAATGCAATTCCGCCGTACACATCCACATCAAACACCACCGCTTTTCCCGTGCGCCAGATGCGCTCTACTTCACTTTTCAAGGTACCATAGAACTGGTCTACATACACCTCCTCCCATTCGATCAACGCATCCTTATCCACCATTTCTTTGAAGCCGTTGATGCCTAAGAAGTAGTAATCCACGCCATTCAATTCCTGTCCGCGTGGAGCTCTACTCGTAGCTGAGATCGAGAAAGCCATCGGCATACCACGTTCTAGCAGTGCACGAACAATCGTGGTCTTGCCTGAACCTGAAGGTGCGGAGAAAATGATGGCCTTTTCTTTTCTGGGTGCTTCGCTCATGCTAGAGTACGTTCAATACTTGCTCCTTGATCTTCTCCAACTCATCTTTCATCCGAACCACGATGCGCTGGATCTCTGCGTGCTGAGCTTTGCTGCCGAGGGTGTTGATTTCGCGTCCCATCTCCTGAGCGATGAACGAAAGCTTCTTTCCTTTGGCGCCTTCTTCTTGTAAGGTGTTGGTGAAGTATTCACAGTGTGCTTTAAGTCGAACCTTTTCCTCAGAAACATCCAATTTCTCAAGGTAGTAGATCAGCTCCTGCTCAAAGCGATCCTTGTCTAAACTCATACTGTCGGCATCGTCCAAATTCTGCAGGATGCGCTTCCGGATTCGTTCGATGCGTTCCTTCTCAAAGGGTTCAACATCTGCTAAGAGCGATAGAATCGATTCGTTGCTCTCGGTCAGTACGGTGGCTAATTTCTCGCCTTCTTGTGCTCGGAATCGATTGACTGCTGCGATGCATTCAGCTAGGGCCGTAGTAAGCGCCTCATATTCTCCCTCTTCCAACTCTTCACTTACCGGTTTCAACGCATCGGGTAGTTGAAGGATCAGGTTCAAGTAGGCCAAAGCATCGTTCGGCTTCTCCTCTTTCATGGTGCCTGCCAAGGCGTGCAATTGCTTATAGTAGCTTGAAACCATGGCTTGATTGATCTGATTGGAACCTTCTCCATCCGCAAGGTCGCGCTGAATCGTGAGGTCAACCTTTCCCCGTCCTACCTGCTCAGCCACAAGGTTTCTCAGGTCCATTTCACGCTCTCGATAGATCGATGGCATGCGCACGTTCAAGTCGCCTTGCTTGCTGTTGAGCGTCCGGATCTCAACGGTGATGATTCGGCCTTGATAGGTCGCCACGGCCTTGCCGTAGCCTGTCATGGAGAAAGTCATGCCGCAATATTAAGCATGCTCGTGATAAGGATGCTAGGACGGTGGACTTAATTGTCTTTAAAGCCCACTAAAATCGACACACATCCATTCTTCTTTAATTCGTTGGATGTGCCCAAGTCTGGAACTATGACCTTGATATTCAGCTGCCTGGTAGATTCAAGGGAGAAGTCGAAGAAGGCATCCCCGCTTTCTTTGCTCGAGAAGATCATGTTCCTGCTGTAATCCGTTACTTCAAAGTAAAGGCTGTCTGCAATGGCTGGATGCGAGCAAACAAAGAGTCGATAGTCTTTTCCGGAGTAGAAGGTTTGCACCATGGTGGCCTCCTCGCCTTCAAACATCACTGCACCATTGTACTGTCCATTACCGGTGTAATCGCCCAGTTCGGCTATGCATTTTCTTTTAGTGAATCCCTTGCATTGCGCAAATCCTTCGCCAACAACGCCGATGTGTATGAAGCAAGATAAGAGGGTGGGTAGTAGGTAGCTTGTTTTCATAAGGCGATGAATTTTTCACGCAAGGCCTTGGCCAAACTGCGGATCTTGTTCAAATCTTCCGTGGTGTAGGTGATTTCCTGCTTTCCACCGATCACCGTCTTCCCGTTTTCCTTGCGAACCGTAGCAGCTGTTTCATTCAACTCTAGGGCCATGTAAGCATCCAGTAGCGGACGAACCTCCATCTGCATACCAGCAACCAGCGGGTCTTGTTCAAAATCACTCAACATCGCATCGATCTGCTGGGCGATGAAACGTTGCTCCAATAAGACTTCGGCGACTGTTTTCTCTGGATTGTCTTTGTCTACGATTTGACTCCCGAGGTAAACTCCTTCTACCCATCCCGCAGTCAATACTACTAGACCCAATGCATTGCGCTCCTCTTCTTGAAGCTGGCTGTTCATTTCCCAATACATCTCTGATACAATCAGCATCATGGAGTCTTTGTTCGACATGTTGGCATTGGCGCGATCGATCAGATGTCCTTGAAATGGATCGGTGATGCCCATTGCCTTCGCTACACGCTGAGAGGCAGCAAGATGAAGGATGGACTCTTGCTGTTGTTTGTACACGGTAGCGTAGCTCATGTCGGTGCCATAGATGCCTAGAATCCTAGCAAGTTTCTCAGTTCCTTGGTATTGGGAAGAGAGCTGAGGGTCATGCAAAAGATCCGCACGGAAATAACCACCGGCTTGCTCCACAATGCTTTGCAGCTCTAGAGGTGAAGGCATGGAATAGAAGATATCGCGTGAGAGCTCATACATCTCTTCCCCCAGTTTTGACTTGATGTCATTGGTATCGAGGGCTGCGCCTGCGTCTGGTACTGCTGTCTTTGGGGCATCTTCACCGCCACAACCAACCAATATGCTCAGGCCAATACAGCAAAGCAGAATGGATAGTGATCTCATAACTCTTTGAATTACAACAAACTTAGGGGCATTGCCCCCAGCAATTAATGCGCTTCGAGCCAATTATTCCCATGATTGATGTCAACAACTAGCGGAACAGCTAGCGTATAGGCGCTTTCCATGTGTTCTTTTATCAGTGAAATGATGGTGTCTAACTCTTCCTTGTGCGCATCAAAAACCAATTCATCATGTACCTGCAACAACATCTTAGAGCGATACTTCTCTTTGAGGAACAGTTCGTGAATACTGATCATCGCCAACTTAATGATGTCTGCTGCCGAACCTTGGATCGGTGCGTTTATGGCGTTGCGCTCAGCGGCTGAACGAACGGTGTGGTTGCGCGATTGAATGTCTGGTAGATAGCGTCGGCGGCCCAGCAAGGTTTCTGCATAGCCTTTCTCTCGCGCCTGCTCAATGGCCATTTCTTTGTACTTGCCCACCCCTGGAAACTGCTCAAAGTAATTGTCGATGATCTCCTTGGCTTCGCCTCTGCTGATGTTCAGGTTCTCGGCCAATCCAAAGGCACCCTGCCCATAGGCGATACCGAAGTTCACGGCCTTAGCTTTGCTGCGCTGATCGCGGTCAACGGACTCAAGGTCCACTCCAAATACCTTTGCGGCAGTGGCAGCATGGATGTCTAAGCCATCCTTGAAGGCCTGAATCATGCCCTGGTCTTCACTCAGTGCAGCGATGATGCGCAACTCCACTTGCGAGTAATCCGCCGCTAGGATCACATGCTGATCATCGCGTGGAATGAACGCTTTACGGATGTAACGTCCGCGCTCCGTTCGGATCGGAATATTCTGCAGATTCGGATTGTTGGATGAAAGTCGACCGGTTGCTGCTACGGTTTGCATGTAGTTAGTATGCACGCGTCCGGTTTTCGGGTTGACCACTTCCGGTAGGCTGTCTACGTAGGTGCTTTTGAGCTTCTTGACACTTCGGTAGTCCAAGATCTTCGGGATGACCTCGTGTTTGTTCGCTAGCTTTTGCAGGGTGTCTTCGCGGGTGACGTATTGTCCGCTTTTGGTCTTCTTCGCCTTCTCATCGATCTTCAGGTGATCGAACAACGCTTCGCCCAGCTGCTTTGGGGAATCTACGTTGAAATCGATTCCGGCCAGATCCAAGATTTCCTTGTTCAGGCGTTCGATGTCGGTTTGGAGCTCAGCGGAGAACTTCTTCAGGGCCTCCACATCGAGGTTGATGCCTTCGAGTTCCATATCCACCAACACGTTGATCAAGGGCGACTCGATCTCTTTGAATAGTTTGATCAAGTGATCTTTATCCAACTCCTGCTCTAGGGCCAGGTAAAGCTGCAAGGTGATGTCCGCATCCTCGCAGGCATAGCGGGTGATGTTCTCAAGCGCTACATCCCGCATGTTGCCTTGGTTCTTTCCTTTCTTACCGATGAGGGATTCAATCGACACAGGCTGGTACTGCAAGTAGAATTCAGCCATGTCGTCCATGCTGTGCTTCATGTCTGGATGCAGCAAATAATGAGCGATCATGGTATCGTATAAGAATCCCTTGACCTGCACATCATAGCGCCGCAGCACTTCAATGTCGTATTTCAGGTTCTGACCGATTTTATCGTTGCTTGCTTCAAATGCAGGTTTGAAATGAGCCACAACGGCCTTGGCTTCATCCTGATCTTCGGGTACGGGCACATAGTATGCCTTTCCTTTTTCGGTGCAGAACGACATCCCCACCAACTCAGCGGTAATGGAATCAAGTCCGGTGGTCTCTGTATCGAAGCAGAAACGCTTCGCGTTGGCAAGCTCTTTGGCAAGGTCCTTCCATGCTGCCTCTGTGGTGAGGGCTTGGTAGTCCACGTCAACATCGTCGAGGGTCTTGAGCTCCGTAGCTGTGGTAGGAGCATCAGACGAAGCAGCTTGTTCGTCGCCGCCTCCTCCGAAGAGGTCGAGTTGACCGCCGCTGTCCTGCGTTACGGTGATCTCCTCGCCCAAGACGCGCTTTGCGAGTGTTTTGAATTCCAGGTCAGAGAAGATTTCTACCAAGCGCTCTTTATCGGGCTCCTCTCGGATGATGTCGGTCTCGTCCAGGTCGATCGGCACGTCTTGGATGATGGTAGCCAACTGCTTGCTCATGAAGGCTTGTTCTTTGTTCTCCGCCACCTTTTCCTTCATCTTGCCTTTCAACTGATCCAAGTTCTCATACAAGCCTTCCATTGAACCGAACTGCTGGATGAACTTGATGGCGGTCTTTTCACCAACACCAGGAATACCAGGGATGTTATCCACGGAATCGCCCATCATACCGAGAATGTCGATCATCTGTTCTGGGCGCTCTATCCCATAGCGTTCACAAACCTCCGGCACACCCATGATCTGTACGTCTGAACCTTGTCGGCCGGGTTTGTACATGAAGATGTTCTCCTCTACCAACTGGGCATAGTCCTTATCAGGAGTCATCATGTAAACGGTGTATCCAGCCTTTGCAGCTTTTTTGGCGAGGGTACCGATCACATCATCGGCCTCGAAACCCTCCACTTCCAGTACGGGAATGCGAAAGCCTTCAACAATGGCTTTGATGTAGGGGATAGACAATGCAATATCTTCCGGCATCGCTTCTCGATTGGCTTTGTATTCAGCGTACTGCTCTACTCGAAAATTCTCGGTATCACCACTTGGCGGGTCAAATACCACAGCGATGTGGGTGGGGTTTTCCTTGTTCAACAGGTCCCACAGGGTATTGGTAAAGCCGAACATGGCCGAGGTATTAAGTCCTTTACTGCTGACCCGTGGGTTGGAGATGAAGGAATAGTATGCCCGATAGATCAGGGCGTAAGCGTCTAGGAGAAAGAGTTTTTTATCGTCGGCCATTGCACTGCTTTAGAAGCCGAAAAATAGGAGAAAGAATCGGGAATGCAGGAATGAATTCAGGTGGCTTTGAGCGCTTACTTCCGCTTCGGTCGGTCCTGCAACCAAGCGCTGGCTTTGTAGCTCAACCAAGCGGATCCGGCACCAACAATCGCGCCCACAAGTACATCGCTCGGATAGTGCACACCGAGGTGCATGCGTGCATAGCCAACGGCTGATGCCCATGTGAATGCAGGAACGGCCACGTACCATTTTGGTAGCGCTAGGCTGAGGTTCATGGCGGTGGTGAAAGCGGTGGAGGTATGTCCAGAAGGAAAGGCCGGACTGCCACTGGTGAGCACGGGCTGAATGTCTTCGTAGCGATCGTAGGGTCGTTGCCTACCGATAGCGTACTTCATGCCGTAGGTGATGCCTGTATTCAGCGCCAGCGCACCTACCATGGTTAAGCCTTGACGGAAGGTGTTGCTGTCTTTTTGGAGGAAGCCAGCCGCCAAGAACGATGCTGGAACAGAGATCGCTGTTGGGATGGCACTTTCACTGACCACCGCGATGAATCCGTCTAGGTTTTGATTGCGCTCTCTATGAATCTGTCGGAGCAGTCGGATGTCCGCATTCTGGCCGTAAGCATTTGAATCACTGCCAATGATGGCAAAAAGAAGTACGAGCAAGAAGCAACGCAACAACCGAGGCATGTTGGAGCGTTTAAAGGCTTGTCTTTGTCAGCTCGTTACGCGTTATGAGCTTGCCTTTGTTGTCAAAGGTTTCACTCCGCACTACGCCAACCCGCTTGGCCACATATTCAACGCCGGAGGTGATAGAGGATTGGGTCATGCCCATCACTTCACTTGTGCTGGTCATGGTATAATTGATCTTCAAGCAGTCGAAAGTGCCTGCGTCTGTAGTAATGGAGGCAGACTCCACCACTTTCCTGTCTGAAATGGCAATCGTGGTGACTACATCCATAGACATCCCCTCCATGTTACCGCTCATTGTCATCGTGAACGAGGTTTCATTGAGTTGGTCGCCCACGCTCATATCGGCAGGGTAGGAGCTTGTTTCACCTTCCATCGTCACTTCCATTCCCTCCGCTTGCATCTGCTTAATCACGCTTTCCAAAAGCTTCTGTCCATCAAACCGGAAAACACCATCCTCGCACGTGAATTCAAGGTCATAGCTCTCGCCCTTTTTACTCATCGAGCTGGAGGCATTTACCTTATAGGTGGTCATGTCAATCCCATCAATAACCTCCATGATCTTCATGGTTTGCCGATCTTGTTCTTTGCCCTTCGCATCGTAGGTCGTTTGCTCAAATACATCCCCTTCCTGATAGGCGAAGTAGGCGTTGCATTGTGCGTGTGTAAGCGTTGAAGCGATCAGCGCAAGGACTAGGGTGTAAAGTATTCTTCTCATCATTTTGCGTTTTCTTGATAAAGCACCTGAAGCACCACATCACCCACCACCGCTAAGGTGTTAGCGTCAATGACCTCCATATTGTCTTCATGCGTATGGTGGAAATGACCGAAATCGTTTCGGAACATGTCATAGTGAATGATGTCGATCATGGGAATGCCGGCGTTCTGGTTTACAAACAAGTGATCATCGATCACCGGATTACCCTTCATGTTGCTGAAGTAGTCCTTATGACCCATGGCATGGGCGATTTCCCATACCTTGTCTACTACAGCAGGAGCGTACTGCAGGCTGTAGTACTCGCGCGGAAAGACCGCGCTGGATGCGCCAACCATGTCTAGTAATATACCATATTCCGCTTTGTAGCCTGAAATGGGGAGGTTCTTTGACCAATACTGAGAGCCAAGGGCCCAGGTATTACTCGCTTGGTTTCCGATCATCGAACTTTGCGGCTTACCATAGTCTTCTGCGTCAAAGAAAACAACGTCAATCCCAATGTTAAGGCTGTCTTCTGCTTCAGAGAGTACACGAGCGAGTTCTAACAGCACGCCAACCCCGCTTGCGCCATCGTTGGCTCCGTCAATGGGCTTGTTCCGGTCTTTCACATCTCGGTCTGCGTAAGGACGCGTATCCCAGTGTGCAGACAGCAAGATGCGCTTTTTAGCTTCTGGGTTCCATTGCCCCATGATGTTGTAAATGGATAGCTTGTCGTCATTGTAGGCCGTAACGGTGGCCTTTTGAACATTGGTTTTCCACCCCAATCGGTCCAATTCTTCCTCCAACCATTCCGAACAGGCTTTGTGGGTTGCTGTGTTGGGAACGCGTGGACCAAAATCCACCTGTTTTTGAACGTATTGATAAGCGCTTTCTCCGCTGAATTCAGGGGTGGTGATCAACTCTACCTTAGAAGCTGCAACTGGCGTTTGCTGCACCGGTTCAATCTTCCGGGAGGGTTCCCCGCCACATCCCACCAGAAGCAGACTGATGCTCAAAACACCGATGCCGGTTCTGATCATTTTTTGACTTCCCATGTAGCTCCGTCTTTTCCGTCTTTCACAACAATGTCCAAAGCGGCCAACTGATCCCGAATGGCATCAGAAGTAGACCAATCCTTATTTGCCCTTGCGCGTGCACGCACATCCAGGATCACGTTCATCAAGCCATTGGCAAGGTCAGAGTCGCCAGATTCTTCAATGGCTTGTAGTCCGAGTACATCAATCACGAATGACTCCACCAACTCCAGCAAGGCTACCTTGGTGGTGGCATCGATCTTCAATCGACCTTCTGCTGCAGAATTGATCGTCTTTGCTAGATCAAAGAGGTGGGAGATGAGGATTGGGCTGTTGAAGTCATCGTTCATCGCAGCGTAGAACTTGGCTTCGTAGGCACCCGCGTCAATATCGCTCTGCTCTGTTTCAGGAAGGGTTTCTAGGATCTTCAAACTTGCCATTAAGCGCTGGTAGCCTTTTTCAGCAGCTTCCAAAGCTTCATTGGAGAAATCAAGCGTACTGCGGTAGTGGGCTTGCATCATGAAGAAGCGCACCACCATCGGATGGAAGCCACGATTCAAGAGCTTGTGGTCTCCGGTGAACAGCTCGTCCGGCAAGATCGAGTTACCCAGCGACTTCGACATCTTCGTTCCCTCAAAGGTGAGCATGTTGCCATGCAGCCAATAGCGTACGGCATGTGTGCCATGAGCAGCATGGTTCTGCGCGATCTCGCATTCATGGTGTGGGAATTTGAGGTCCATACCACCGCCATGAATATCAAAGGTCTCACCGAGGTATTTGGTGCTCATCACGGAGCACTCCAAGTGCCAGCCTGGAAAGCCTTTGCCCCAAGGGGAGTTCCAGCGCATGATGTGTGATGGAGAGGCTTTCTTCCACAAGGCAAAGTCCAGCGCGTTGCGCTTTTCATCCTGCCCGTCTAGGGTTCGCGTTCCGCTGATGAGTTCTTCCACCTTTCTGCCCGACAGCATACCGTAGCGCTCTTGTTCGTTGTACTTGAGTACGTCAAAGTAGATCGAACCATTCACCTCATAGGCTAAGCCCGCTTCCATGATCTTTTGAATGATGTCTATCTGCTCAACGATGTGTCCGGTGGCGGTGGGTTCAATGTCTGGCGCCAAGGTGTTGAACACGCGCATCTTTTCATGGAAATCAAGCGTATACTGTTGTACGATCTCCATCGGCTCCAGCTGCTCGATGCGTGCTCTTTTACTGATCTTATCTTCTCCCTCGTCGGCATCGTTTTCCAAGTGGCCGGCATCGGTGATGTTCCGAACATAGCGCACCTTGTAGCCCAGGTGACGCAGGTAGCGATTCACCAGATCGAAGGAGATGAAGGTGCGGCAGTTCCCCAAATGCACATCGCTGTAAACGGTGGGGCCGCACACATACAATCCTACGAATGGAGGGTTGAGCGGCTCAAATTTTTCCTTACTACCACTGAGGGTGTTGTAAAGGTGCAGTTGGGTATCCATAATGTCTTGAAAATAGAGGGCAAAGATAAGGTCCGAAGCACCCCATGCCAGCGAAATGACGCGAAATCCGTGCTATTTCATGTCGTCGGTGATCACACCATCACCCACGTAAGAGCCACCTGAATACACCTCGATCTTCACGAGAATACCATCCCGGTTGTAGCGATAGACCTTACCGTCTAACAGCTGGCCATTCTTGAATACGCCTTTATGGGAGATCTGGCGGTTCTTGTTGTATAAGGTGTGTTGACCGTTTCCATCAAAGTAGCCGATGTTTGGAATTGACTCGGCTTTCTGCACCGTTTCGGCCGTCTTGACCTTGTTGTCAGTCGTCTTCACCGGTTCTGGTTCTGGCTTTGGAGCCACTTCTGGCTTCGTAGGTTCTTTGAACTGGGAAGCAGCAGCGTCCATCTTTCCACCATTGAATACACGTACGGACTTCAAGTCTCCGTTGTCGTAGTATTCCTTCACCTCGCCATCTTCCTTGCCACCGTTCCAATTACCAATCATCATCAGTTGACCATTCTCGTGGAAGTATTTCTGTTCACCATTTCGCTTACCAGTCTCGTCGAAGTTGAACTCTTGCTGAACCTGTCCATTCGAGTAATAGCGTGTGAACTTGCCCGGGTTTTTGTTCAAACTCCAGTTTCCTTTCTCTTCGATTTGGCCATTCTCATAGTAGGTGGTGTACGGCCCTTTTGGTCTGCCGCCTTCGTAAGAGATCTCATTCTTGATCTTTCCGGAAGGGTAGTAGGTCTTCCAAACACCGATCTTTCTGCCAGCGTCATACTCGCCCTCCTCGATCACTGCGCTTTCGCTAAAACCAGGTGTCGGCTTGTCGGCACCCGTAACCTTCCAATAGCCGATTCTACGTCCACCTTCATTGGTCTGACTTTGAGCTAATACAAAGCTTGCAGTAAGAATGAAGATCAGCGTAATGAATGTTCTCATGGATGTGGCCATCTTGAAACGGGCCAAAATGATAAACTTATTTTGATGATACGCAGGTCAATTTGAAGTAGCGTGTCAGGCTATGATTACGCAGAAACGCCCTTCTGGGTTCTGAGGTTTTTCAACATATCGTCAACAAGGTCGGGAAGGTCATAGCTGTGCTGCCAATTCCAATCGGTTCGCGCATCGGTATCATCAATGCTCGCAGGCCAATTATCCGCGATCTTCTGTCGGAAGTCCGGCGCATAGCTGATGGTGAAATCAGGGATGTGTTTTTGGATCTCCTTTCCGATCGAAGCAGGATCAAAACTCATGGCCGATATGTTGTAGCTGCTTCGGTTCTTGATCTGCTCTGTGGGTGCTTGCATGATATCGATGGTGGCTTTCACCGCATCGCTCATGTACATCATCGGCAGCGCGGTCTCTGCGCTCAAGAAGCATTCATAGCTGCCTTTCTCCAATGCTTGATGGAAGATGTCTACGGCATAGTCTGTAGTACCTCCACCGGGCAGGCTCTTGTAGCCGATCAATCCAGGGTAGCGTACGCTGCGTACGTCTACGCCCCATCGGTTGTGGTAGTACTCGCACCAGCGTTCACCGGCAAACTTGGAGATGCCGTAAACAGTGGTAGGTTCGATCACGGTGCGCTGTGGCGTGTCTTGACGCGGGGTTGTTGGACCAAACACGGCAATCGAGCTGGGCCAAAAAATCTTTTTCAGGATGCCTTCTTTCGCGAGATCGAGCACATTGAACAGGCCTTCCATGTTCAGCTTCCAACCAAATTCCGGATGCTGTTCTGCCGTAGCTGAAAGGAGTGCCGCGAGGTGGTAAACCTCTGTGATTTTATTGTCAACGATGGTGGACCTCACCTTTTCTCGGTCAAGCACATCCAATTTGATGTACTCCACATCAAAACTCGGATCATCCTTGATGTCGGATGCGATCACAGCATCCTTCCCATACATGTATGCGAGGTTCTCTACCAGTTCCGTACCCACTTGCCCGCAGGCGCCGATCACCAAAATGCGCGTGTCACTCATCTTTAAATGCTTTGAGCAAATATGTGCAGGAATGCCGAAATTTCAGTCGACCAGCGATGGAAATTACCAAACGTTAGGCTGGGGAGATAAGGCGCATCTTTACGCCTCGTCAAAGTTCACCACCACCTTATCCGTCGTTGGGTGTGCTTGACAGGTCAATACGAATCCACGTTCCAGCTCATCTGGCTCAAGAGAGTAGTTCACATCCATCTCTACTTGGCCTTCATCGATCTTGGCGCGACAGGTAGCACAAACACCACCTTTGCAAGCAAAGGGTAGGTCGGCGCCGTTCTTGAGAGCAGCATCTAAGATGTTGGTGTCTTCTGACTTCATTTCGAACTCCGTAGAGACCCCATCTAGAATGATCTGCACCCTGGCTTGGATGTTCTCGCGTTCTTTTTTTGGTTCTTCTCTGCCTTTGCGCTCGGCCAACTGTTGTGGTGAGGCAAAGAGTTCAAAGTGAACCTTCTTCTTGTCGACGCCAACATTGTTGAGCTCTTCTCGAACATTATCGATCATCGGTGCTGGACCACAGATGAATACCTCATCGATGGAATCCGGCTCGATGAAATACTTGAGGAATAGGTTACACTTCTCACTGTCTATGCGTCCAAAAAGCAAGGGCACTTCGTTCTGTTCGCGGCTCAAGACGTGGTAAACCCGAACGCGCTCCATGTATTCGTTCTTCAGGTCTTCGATCTCCTCTTTGAAGATGATGGATGCACTGGATTTGTTCCCATAGATCAAGGTGAACTCGCTCTTCGGTTCCGTTTGTAGAATGGCACGCATGTGTGCCATGACTGGGGTGATGCCGCTACCAGCAGCAAAGGCTACGTAGTGTTTTTCGTTGGCAGGATCAAGCTGGGTGTAGAAACGTCCAAGCGGCGTCATCACCTGAAGTTCATCGCCCGGCTTCAACACCTCATTGGCATAAGTTGAGAACTTACCACCGTCTACCTTTTTGATGGCAACGCGAAGTTCATTGTCCAACGGACTCCGACAGATCGAATAGCTTCTCCGTACATCTTCACCGTCGATTTCCGTTCGCAAGGTCAGGTATTGCCCTTGCTTGAATTGATAGGACTCTTCCAGTTCGGCTGGAACTTCAAAGGCAACAGAAACCGTATCGTCGGTCTCTTTTCTAACATCACTAACGGTCAATGCATGGAACTTCGGCATAAGATGCAATTTGGCGGTAAATGTAATGCTTAGGGGGGATGCGTCAAGGGAGAGAAAACTGATAATGGTCGTTTTGCCGTCAGCGGAAGACGCTTGCATGTGTTTGTCGAATGGGCTGCTGAAACCCCATTCTGATAGTGACCAATGTCAACCGGCAGTCTCTTCCCCTCTTGGGAGGGGATCGAGGGGTGGGTTGGTTTTTGGGTTGGTTTGCCCATGATGCTTGATTTCTTGGTGGGAGTTTTGACCCACACCCTGACCCCCCTCCCCAGAGGGGGAATGAGTAGAGCATAAGAAAATACCTAATACATTGTACTTAATGCCATCAAAAACCGTGTGAGGGATTGCAGCAAGCTACCGTGTAGCGTGGAAAGCCCGGCCCCGTGCCGAGTAATCGGTGCGGGGACACGCCCAAAGCTATCACCGCAGCTCAACAAACCTGATTTTCGTCTGTTTTAACTCTGATTCCAACCAACACGCAGCCACCTACGCACTTTCATTTTTATATTCGCACAACACACGATTGATTATGGCTGAAAAGGATTTAGAGAAGATTTTTCAAGACAAGGTAGACGCTGAAGTGAAGATCGAGCCCAAGGATTGGATGCCCGATGCTTACCGCAAGACCTTGATCCGTCAGATCTCCCAGCACGCGCACAGCGAGGTGGTGGGGATGCTTCCAGAGGCAAACTGGATCACCCGCGCACCAAGTTTGAAACGCAAGGTTGCCCTGCTCGCAAAGGTGCAGGACGAGGCTGGTCATGGACTTTACCTTTATTCCGCCGCCGAAACCTTAGGGGTGGAACGCGATGATACCATCGAAGACCTGCACTCGGGCAAAGCGAAGTATTCTTCCATTTTCAATTATCCAACCTTGACTTGGGCTGACATAGGGGCCATCGGTTGGTTGGTAGATGGGGCGGCGATCATGAACCAAGTGCCGCTCTGCAGATGTTCGTATGGACCTTACAGTCGTGCGATGATCCGTGTGTGTAAAGAAGAGAGCTTTCACCAACGCCAAGGATATTCCATCATGTTGGCAATGGCCAATGGAACTGCTGAGCAAAAGCGTATGGCACAGGATGCCATCAATCGCTGGTGGTGGCCTGCCTTGATGATGTTCGGTCCGCACGACGCGGAATCGTCTCACTCAGAGAAGAGCATGAATTGGAAGATCAAGCGTTTCTCTAACGACGAGTTGCGTCAGCGCTTCCTCGATATGACCGTACCACAATGCCACTTGTTGGGATGTGAGGTACCGGATCCAGACCTGAAGTTCAATGAAGATACCGGCCATTGGGAAATGGGTCCAATCAATTGGGACGAGTTCTGGAACGTTGTGAACGGCAACGGCAAGTGCAACCGTCAACGTCTTCGCGACCGAAAAGGCGCTTATGACAATGGTGAGTGGGTGCGCGAGGCAGCAATGGCATACGCTGAGAAACGACAAAAACGTAGAGAAGCTACGCAAGCAGCTTAATAATACCACCACTATGAGCAAGAAGAAGAATTGGCCCCTTTGGGAGGTGTTTATCCGCAGCAAGGCGGGTTTAAGTCATCGCCACGCTGGCAGTTTGCATGCTGCAGATGCAGTAATGGCCCTAGAAATGGCCCGCGACGTTTATAC
>CAJXNO010000011.1 GCA_913057205.1 uncultured Flavobacteriales bacterium | reverse complement strand
CACCACCTTGTTCCACCATGGAATTCGGCATAAATGTATTCATCTCCTCATTGTAGGCTTCTACACCGTTCAAGGTCTGCTTGATCATGTCATGGCTAGACCACAGCTCCTCGATCTTCATGAAAAGTGGAGGTAGTTCTTGCCTAGTACTGTCTTCCCATTGATTGGCTAAACTTTCTAGTTCGATCTTCAGTTTAGGATACTCCGCCACGGTGAGCTTATTCAGAGAAACCTTGTCTTCGTTCTCACTGGGAGAGGAGAGGTAAACCCAGTTGTTGATGAGCATTTTAGATCGAACGATCATCAGCTTCAACTCTTCCAATTTTGCAATGGAAGGTGTATGGTTGTTCGTGATTTCTTCGTTGATCTCCTGACTTTCAACAAAGGTTTTGTTGGTGATATAAAAGGCGATGATCGTAGAAACGATGACCACCGCGAAGCCTAAGCTTATCTTACGTCCAATGCTGAAACGTGCGAACATATTTTCTACGATTTATTGATTTCCCTCGCTTTCTTGAAGCTTCTTTAATTCCTCCTGGTAGTACTCTGATTTCTCAATATCGTTCAAGCCGAAATAGATACCAGATAAGCCCACCAAGGTTTCCTTGCGTTTTGGATTGAGTTGATATGCCTTCTTCATATAGGGTAAGGCAGCACCAAACAATTCCATCACTTGCGCTTGTATCGCAAACAGGGTTTCGAAGTCGGTATCGTAATCCATGTTCTCGATGATGTTCACCCCTTGGTTGTAGAAGTGAATCGCGAGATTATAGTTCGCAGAAATGTTGTTGCTGTCTAGGCTGAGAACCTCTTTATAGACCTCGGTTACCTTTTGGCTGTACTTCTCTTTATCCTCCTCTGTGCTTGCTGCATCGAAGAGGGCAGAGTACTTATTGGCTTTGTACAACTTGAACTCAATGGTTCGTTGTGTAAGGTCCATTTCTGGGTTGGTAACAGTGGTGATGTCTTGGTATTGATCATACAAACGCTGTGCGTCTTCGAAATTGTTGGTGTCTAGCGCAAAGGCCGCGTCATTATAAATGGTGCTAGACAGGTATTTCAATGAATTGTTGCAGTCTTCAACCAACTCTCCTTGGGGCTCGAGTTCTACCGTAGTTCTGAACGACTCAACAGAAGCGTCACGGTACTCAAAGGATTGTTTCTTGCTCTGACCTTCTTTTGCTTGCTTGTAAAGATCCTTGTAGATGTAACCTCTGAAGTACCAAGTTTTGGTAATCTTATTGAAGTTATCATCATCGACGGCAATTTCGATGAGCTCCTGTGCTTTGGGTAGGTCTCCAGCCTGATAAGCACGAAGTGCTAGCGATACCGGATCGAGCTGAGCCCGTAGCCCAATCGGTACCATCAGTAATAAGACCACCGCTATGGTTATGAGTCGTTTCATTTATTGATCACTTTCGCGGCGAGGTTTTCCAGTGTATTACTAACGATCAGGTCCTGCTCCTTGAACAAGGCCCGATTCATTTCATATTTAATGGCCGTTCCTACAACGATGAAATTGATCGCCGATAATCGATCGATCATTCCTTTGCCTTCTGTTACCACAAGGCAGTTGTATTCTTTGGCTTTTTTGACGTAGGGTTCTACCTCAGCCGCGCTGCCGTTCACATAGAGCAGGTGGCATTTGGTAACTTGTGAAGGACTCGAGAAGCGCTTCACCACAATGTTTTGGCTGTTGACTTTCTTGGTCTTGGCAATGGTTTCCAAGTGCCCAGCGAGATCGTCGTCATCAACAACCCCAATGATGAAATCTCCTTGTTTGTATGCTGCTGGCCATTCGGTGTACTTCGTGAAGTTCAAAATGTACATCGACTTGAATTTCGCCCGCGTATTCATCTGGTTCATGCCTCCTTGGGCATAGCCAGTACTAGCTAGTGCGAACAGCAACCATATGATGAGAAGTAGTCTCTTCACGGTAGAAATCCTTTCAAAGGTAGGTCTTACTTCGAAGCCATGAGCATTTGCAAAGCCGCCAAGTTATGGAAATTTTGTATCGGAGCGCGTTTGGCGCAGCTTATTTGAGCCTGATCTCTACGCGTCGGTTTGTATCACGTAACTCTACCGGACAAGGGTAGTTCAGGATACATGGTCCACGAGGTATGGTTTTACAATGGAAAACGACCTCCATGTTACCTTCTGAAACTCCCCTCAACTGCAGGAGGTTGCGTATGTTCTTGGCACGTAGCTCAGAAACCCTTTGATTGCTTTCGAAGCTTCCCTAGGTGTCTGTGAATCCATCAATGCGAACTTCTTGTGTAGGATCGGCACGTAAGGTTTGAAGCACCCGATAAACGGTTTTTTCGGCCTCAGGACTTAATCGCCATTCATTAAAGCCGAAGGTGATGATGAAGTCAGGTTCTGATGCGAGTCCTTCTGCTTCTATCGTTTGTAATTCTGACCTGCGATTCTTCGCACGGTCATCTTCACTGCAATCGCCACTTTCACAGTCAACAGCTGGCTTCTCACTTTCCCAGTTACTGATGAATAAGGCAGACAACGGCACCCCTTGTTCATGCAGGTATCTTGCTACGGCCACGGATCCTTCTGCTGAAAAGGAATAGCTGCCGCGTTCTTCAGCTTTATCGCTATGGGATTGGATCTGAATCGCATCAGAAGAATCCTTCTGCCATTCAGCCACCATCGCATCCAGCATATCTAAGTCATCTCGTTTGAGTTCGGCTGATCGATACGCGTAAAGAATGGTTTCGCCCTTTTCGTTAAGCTCACGTTTCACCAGCGCTGTTGATGAGCGCGAGGTCGGTACCTACGATGAGTCCCTCCGTGATGTTGGTGTCAAAATTCGTAGCGATGTAATTGGCGAGGTCAAGGGCGACCTGATCAATGCTATCGTTCAAGTAGGTAGAGTCATCGGCCAGTTCATTGAGTAAAAAGGTGACCTCATCCAACAAGTTGGCAGCCACTTGAACAATGCTATCATTCAAATAGGTGCTCTCGGCATCGATCTCATTGTAAATAGCGGTTTCAATATCTGCCACCTCAGCATCGGTAGCCAGGGAAGCGATGTCGATGATTACTGGATCTCCTACGCTGTTGATTAGTGCTAGGTCTGTGCCAATGATCATTCCTTCAGTAATCTTGATGTCTGTACTGTTCGCAATGAAGTTTGCTAAGTCGGCCGCTACTTGATCAATGCTGTCGTTCAGGTAGGTGCTGTCTGCATCTATCTCAGCAAGCAAGCCGATCTGAACATCACTCAGCTCGATGTCCGTGGCGAAATGATCCAAGGAAACGTCAAAAACCTCACCGTTTCCTTCAATGATCCGGAGGGTGGTGTCGTTTACAACTTCAAATACTTGTAAGGAGTCTGCACTGTTTTGCCAGGTGATGTTTCCAGCGCCGTCGGTAATCATCACCTGTCCGGCAGTACCATTCAACGATGGAAATGTGTAAACATCGCTTATGCGGAGGGTGTCTGTCTTCAAGCTACCCGTTACGTCAAGATTGGCTTCTGGTTGGGTTTCACCGATACCTACACGACCGGTTGTGTCAATGGCCAGCCGCGGAAGTTATTGTGTACCATCCCAATAGTCGATCACGAAATTGTTCCGCTCACTGGCAAGTTTGCTTTGGGTGATTCGGAAGAAGCGATCGTTTTCTCGGTTGCCCAGTTCAATAGCGGAATACGTGAAATTATCTCCAGCCCCTTGTAGGCCGATGACAGCCATATTGTTGTCGTTGACCACGTTCAGGTCTCCAGCCGGAAACCCGGTTCCAATACCTACTGATTTGTTGGTGAATACAGCAACGTTCGAAGTATCCCAATCTCCATCGTCTCCTGTTACACTTGAACCACCCGCACTGCCCGCATAGAGTGCGTACGGTACTGACATGAGTTACGAGGTACCTAGGTCAAGGCGCTCTGTTTGAATGTTGACGAATTTATCACCGGTTGACCAGTCGATCGCATTGAAGGTGTTGAAATTGGGTGCTCCCTGTACGATGATGATTGTAAACAGACCAAATTCATTCGAACTATCCTCGTTTGCCTAGACGTAATCCTGTGTGTTAAGGTTAACATCTTGAGCGATGGTGATGATCAGTAAAAAGGTGGTATCTGCTAGCGGCTCACCATCAGCTGATCTTACAACAGCTTGATAGTTGATGCCCTGGGGTGCTTGGGTGTAGATTTCAGATGGAAGAAGTGCGCTTAAAAGCAATACTAAAGCCAAGGATACATGGCCCACGAAAGATCGATACATAGGTCGAAGTGTTGTTCGGTTTCTCAATCCAGGGAAAATGAACTACCAAGTGATCTTTTCAGATTACTTCTGATGATAAATTGTTACATTCTCTGGTTGAACGTTAAAAGTAAAGTACTCGATTAAATGGCAAGGATTTGAACTCGATTATCACCATACAAAAAGGGGCCGAAGCCCCTTTGAAACCTTTGTTTATTCTTTAACTACTGCAGCTGTGTACCGTTTCCAACGATGGTTTGGTACAAACCTTCTGCCTCCTGAAGTAAAGGATCGACATAGTTGCCGAGTGCTTCAGACTTGTACTGACGTGAGATGTTGTTCAACTGCTGGAGAACCGCATACGCCTGATTGATCTCACGGTTTACGGTCGCAGCGTAGTGCTTATCCAAAGAGGCATAGAAGCGGAGGTATTCCATATAGTTGTCACCCATCTGTTGCGCCAACGCTAAACCTTTCTCCTCTTTACCGATCTCAAAATAGGATTCGGTCACTTGAATCAAGGTGATGTCTTTCGGTGTATTGCTGTTCACGGTGACCTCAACACATTTATCCAGTACCTTCTCAGCGCGCTCAGCATCACCTCTTTTCGCCAAAACATCAGCCAATCGAGAGAAGTTCAAGCGAAGGTTCGTTACAAAACGGAGGTTGTTCTCATCCAAGAAAATGGAGGGGTCTTGCATGTTTCCAAAGGCGAAGTCTTCCATCATGTTTTGATACATGATGTCTGGCTCCACCTCACCGAAGTAACCAAACTGGTTGCGGTCAACGTTCACTTTATACGGAACCAGGCGGTATGAGAATCCTTCATGCTGCATGTAATCCTCCAAACCAAAATAGCTGTTGCGAGGCATCGTATTCGCAAAATAGATCGGACGCTCCCAATTGTTGTTGGCCAGGATGTCGAGGATTACAAGCTCACTCTTAAGGATGTACTGTCCGCTTACCTTCCATTCAATCGCTTCCAATACACGGTCTTCATATCCAGCTGAAACCGTTCCATTGCTGACTACCGTTGCGCTGTCTACAGGCACTCGGAAGTTACGTGTAGGGAAGTAGTTCATGCGCTGACCGCCACCAAACATCTCCTGCTTGCTGTCATCTAGTACAAACGCAACCAGATCAGATACATTCACGTGTCGGTTCGATTTCTTCTGCTCTACAATCGGCACGTAGTCTCGTGTTCCTTGTCGATAGTCCTCTTTCTCCATCGAAAGCTTGATCGGCTTTCCTTCATAGGCTTGTCGCCTGATCATATCGATGAACCATTCCGTACTGGCCAAGGTGAGGTTCACGATGCGCACATCCGTGCGATATCCTTCTACTTCTTGCAAGTACCAGAGCGGGAAGGTGTCATTGTCTCCATTGGTGAAGAGAATCGCATCTTTCTCACAGGAATCCAAGTAGTTCTTGGCAATGTCGCGTGCCGTGTAACGATCAGAGCGGTCATGGTCGTCCCATCCGTCTTTCGCCATTACCACGGGGGCCGATAAACACAATACCGTTGCGAGAACCGCTTGGGTCTTGCCATCCTTTACGGCCTGTCCGATACCATACATCACCGTAAGAAGGGCTGATCCAACTACGGCCATGTAAAGCATGAGGTATGCAAAGGCTTTATCGCCACCAAGCACGGAGCCCACCAAGGTAATGGCAACGGCACCGCCGATAGCCCAGCCGATGGTTTGACCCAGTTCTTTTTGAGTTAAGTTGCGCGCTGCATCGTACAGCGCCAGCACCCCGAAACCGATCCAAATCGCAAAGGCATAAAAAGAGCCTGCGTAGGCATAATCCCGTTCACGCGGCTGGAAAGGATATTGGTTCAGGTAGAGCACGATGGCTAATCCCGTAAAGAAGAAGAGCAGTAAGACCACCCATGCTCCTTGTAGGTCACTTCTAAAATGAAAGAGCATGCCTAACAGTCCAATGATCAGTGGAAGCGCAAAGAAGAAGTTCCTTGCTTTCTGATCTTGAAGGTAACTTGGAAGCTGTTCTTGGTTTCCAACATGTGCTTCATCAATGAAGTCGATGCCGGTCATCCAGTTGCCATCCATGAAGTTTCCATGCCCTTGTGTGTCGTTTTGTCGCCCCGTAAAGTTCCAAAGGAAGTAGCGGAAGTACATCCAGCCCACTTGATAACGGAAGAAGAAACGCATGTTCTCGCCAAAGGTCGGTTTGCGAACGGTTATGTTCTGACCTCGGGCATCGCGGTATTTGACTGGTTTTCCTTCAAAATCACTCCACTCTTTGTAGGCCCTAACGTGGTTTTTTTTCGGACTCCACATACGCGGGAAGAAGGCTTCAAATTCATCTTCATAGTTGGGTATAGAGTTCTTCCTGTCGTCTGCAATTTCGTACTTGCCGGTCTTCTCGTTCGGGAAGTAGACGGGATCTCCATCGAGGTAGGGCTCTTGCCGGTCTAGGGGCGTATTGAAGTACTGGCCATAAAGCAATGGGAAATCTCCGTACTGCTCACGGTTTAAGTATGCGAGCAGGTTCACAAGGTTTTCAGGATTGTTCTCATCGATCGGCGTATTGGCATTCGAGCGGATCATGATAAGAACGAAAGAGGAGTATCCGATGATCAATACCAAGAGCGAAAGGAGTGCCGTGTTCCAAACCGGCATATTCTTCTTGATCGTGTAATAGATGCCGAAGACGATCGCACCGAGCATCAATACCATAAAAATGGCCGACCCCATGTGGAAGGGGAGTCCAAGTGAGTTTACCATGATGAACTCGAAACCAGCGGCCCAGCTAACAATGCCCGGTATGATCAGGCTTTGAATACCACCCAACGTTACCACGCCAATGGCACCTGCAATAAGGATTCCCGGTAAGCTGGGCTTATATTTTTTGAAATAGACCACATAGGCGATCGCAGGGATGGCCAAGAGGTTCAATAAGTGGATACCGATCGACAGTCCGATCAAGTAGGAAATCAAAATTAGCCAACGATCTGCTTTTGGCTCGTGGACCTTTGTCTCCCACTTCAGGATTGCCCAGAAGGTGATGGCGGTCATCATGGAGGATAGGGCGTAAACCTCACCCTCAACTGCAGAGAACCAGAAGGTGTCAGACCAAGTGTAAGCCAAGCTTCCAACGATGGCCGCGCCTAGAATTGCAAAGGTGTTACCCATGCTCAATTCCTCCTCTTCGCTGCGCATCAAGAAGAGCTTTCTTGCCAACGCGGTAATGGTCCAGAACAGGAAAAGGATCGTAAATGCACTCGAAAGAGCAGAGATCATGTTAACTGCAAGGGCAACATTCTCAGGTGCAACGAACATGGAGAATAGCCGACCAACTAAAAGAAAGGTAGGTGCCCCCGGTGGGTGTCCTACCTCAAGGCGGTACGAGGTGGCAATGTATTCTCCGCAATCCCAGAAGCTAGCGGTAGGCTCAACCGTGCTGGTATATGTAAAGGCAGCAACGGCAAAAACCAGCCAGCCAACCAGGTTATTCAGTTTTTGATAATTCATCATCGTTCGATCTCAGATTTGATTGGACGCAAAGCCGCGAATTTAGAACTCTGTACGATAGGGTATCGACTTCAATGGTTAGGAAATCTTACTATTTCTTAAAGACCTCTAAAAAATCACCTTTGAATGCTCGATGTATGGAATCGAATACATTTGGCATGGCAATTGTCTTCACTCCGACATTACGTTAATTAAAAACCATTACTAAGATGACATCTCGAATTCTCCTCTTTGCCTTGGTTGCTTTGTTTGCAACCGGTTGCGCTAACCGAAAAGTTCAACGTGTTGACCCGAACGAAACCATCGACCTCAGCGGCAGGTGGAACGATACCGATTCAAAACTGACCGCAAATGCAATGATCGAACAGATCCTTACCGGTCCGTGGTTGGCCAATCACTTGCGAGAGAACAACAGCGAGCGCCCAGTGGTCATTGTAGGCATGGTTCGCAACAAATCCCATGAGCACATCACCACAGAGACGTTCTGTAAAGATTTAGAGAAGTCGTTCATCACTTCTCAGAAGGTTCGTCTGGTTCAAGGAGGTGAGATGCGCGATGAGCTGCGCAACGAGCGTGCCGATCAACAAGAGTTCAGCAGTCAAAGCACCATGAAACAATGGGGATTGGAAGTAGGTGCTGACTACATGCTCCAAGGAGTTTTGAATAGCACCGTGGATGAATACCGCAGAGAGAAGGCAGTTGAATACCAGATCGACCTTCAGTTAACCAATATGGAAACCAACGAGGTGGTCTGGATTGGTGATAAAAAGATCAAGAAGTACATCAAGGACTAAAAATAAGAAGCGTCGCTTGGATTCCGGGCAACGCTTTTGCTATCAAGCCCTTCCTTCATGCGATTTGCTCCTGTTCTGTTTCTCGTGTTCTTACTGTCAGCTTGTGCCAGTTACTACCAGCGTAACATGGAGTTTCAGGCAGAAGTAGCTCGTGGTGACTTGCAACATGCTGCGAAGATGTTGGAAGGAGATAAGCGTGCGCAGCGAGACCGCAATCGCTTGCTCTACTTATTGAACATGGGCTTTGTCAATCACCTCCAGCAGGAGTACGAGGAAAGCAATAGGTACTTCAACGAGGCAGATCTAATGGTTGAAGACTACGATCGCAACTATGCAACCGAGGCACTGGCACTGGTTTCTAATCCTGAGGTGAATCCATACCGCATAGAGGATTTTGAGACGGTGATGATTCATTACTATAAGGCGATCAACTACCTGAAGCTGACCAACTATGATGCAGCCCTGGTAGAAGCGCGGAGGATGAACCTTCTCTTGAACCGCATGAACGATCGCTATCCAGATCGGAAGAATCGCTATCAAGCCGATGCCTTTGCGCACATTCTGATTGGATTGGCCTATGAAGCATCTGGCGAACTCAACAATGCCTTCATCGCTTATCGAAATGCATTTGAGGTGTATGAGGGTGAGCACGGGTATTTCGGGTTGGATGTGCCGAATCAATTAAAGAAGGACTTGCTAAGAACTACCTATCAGCTGGGTTTTATGCAGGAGTACCAATGGTATGTGGATCGCTTTGGTTTAACCCATGATCCGAGCTCAGAAGGGGCAGGAGAGGTAGTGATGCTTTGGCACAATGGAATGGGACCAGTGAAAGACGAGTGGTCGGTTAATTTCATCGCAACACCAGGTGGGGATGGAGTAGTAGTCTTTGAGAACGAAGAACTCGGCCTATCCTTCCCGTTCCATGTAGGCGATGACCCTGAGAAACGGAATGAACTCCTTGCTTTGAAGGTGATACGGGTAGCTTTCCCGAAATACTTGGAGAGACCAAGCTACTACCGTGATGCGAGTATCGTACTCGGAGACGAGCGCTATTCCTTAGAACCTGCTCAGAACATCAATGCGATCGCTTTTAAAACACTGGAAGATCGCTTCGTGAGAGAAATGGCGAAGGCTTTGCTTCGCTTAGCCACAAAGAAAGTGGCAGAGATCAAGCTGGCAGAGCAGAATGAAACCTTGGGATTGTTGGCCACCATTGGTAATGCGGTCACTGAGAAGGCAGATACACGCAACTGGCAAACCTTACCCCACACGATCCACTACCAACGTATTCCCTTGCAGGAAGGCAACAATCAGCTCACCTTAGAGATGCGTTCGAAACAAGGGGGGATTGGCAAAACGGAATTCAGCGTTGAGGGCAAGACAGGAAGAATCTATTTCCAATCATACCATTCCTTGGAGCATTTTCCCGCGGCGCCTTGGGATAGAACAAGCTACTTACCCAGTAGGTGATCAGTTTGCCCGGAAGAAGTCGATCACGGATAGGTTGACCAAATGCACATCCTTATAATAGTAGTGTAAGATCTGGTCATAGGAATGCCCATGTTTCGCCATGTTCATCGCGCCTTCTTGGCATAAGCCTACGCCGTGTCCATAGCCCCAACCCTCTAAGATCACTGAATCTTGTACCGCATCAATCGAGAAAAACGCAGACTGTAATCCAAGGTCGTACCGAATGTTCTTGAATGGCACTTGATGATCTGCGTAGGCCAAGTAATGTTCACGTTCATCTGGACAATAATTCAAGGCCTTGGTCTGGGCAAATTCGTCATAAACCGGAAAACGGTGTTTCACACTGAGGTAGTCTAGCCACTTAGATCGATGAAAGCTGGTCCGCCAATAGGAGTGGTTTTCTTGCAAGCAATGGTCGTCTACGCGTTCCCGTAAGTAACTCAGTCGACCGCTCCAGACATCCTCACTGTTTGCGGTGTAGCCGCCGCAGTTACTGTGGAATGCAGCTGTTATCAGGTTGATGTCGCTATCTACGATCACAATTCCAATGGTCTCTTGGGTTGCGCGAACAATGTCGGCGTTTGCCTCGCTTTTTCGGTGATAGACTTGGCAATGCACTTTGTCACACAACTGAAAGCCTTCTGCCTCATGCTTTCGTCGATTGTTTAAGGCATAGGTCCTGCAGATCACCGCTTGTACTTTGTAGTACTCCTTCGGTTCTCTGCTGCCTGCTTCTGATTCCACCACTCCTGCTACGTAGTGTTCGATGTAGACGTGGTTGATGATGCGCAATTTGCCGCGATAGGGCTTGATCTCAAAATTGTCTTCGAACTCATCGCTCTTCGGATGACCTTTGCGCTGGATGTTTAAACTACTTCCCCAAACCGTTCGTTCCAATTCTACTTGGTAGAAGCTTCCCAGGTCTTGCGATAGGGTGTGAACGTTGATCAGTCCGTTCACGTTGCGGATGTGAACGATCATCTTGTCTTCCAAGCGCAATACTTCGCGACCGTTGCCGAGGATGACGTAACCTCCGTTTGCCGTTTGAATCGTAATTTCTGTAGGTTCTTCCTTCCAAAAAAGTCCAATGTCAAGCACCTTATTGGACGCGCGCAGCTGAACAGTAAGCACGAGAAAGGTGAAGATGAGGAAGAATCGCATACCACAAAAATACCCTCGAAATGAGCTTGGCTATTTGGATAGAGCAAGGATTTTCAACAATGCAGTTGCAGTAATTCTGGAAGCTCCTTCGCCACCCAGTTTCTGCTTTAACGCCGCATAATCAGCTAGTATTTGTGTTCCATTTTGTCCTTCGGGTAGAATAGCTTCGAGTTCCTTTTTGATGCGTTTTGCTTGAACATCACCTTGAATCAACTCGCTAACCACCGCACGATCCATGATCAGGTTCACCAAGCTGATGTACTTTACTTTGACCAATCGCCGAGCGATCCAAACACTGAGTGGGTTCGCTTTATAAACGACCACCTGGGGTGTTCCAATCAGCGCTGTTTCTAGGGTGGCGGTTCCAGAGGTCACCAATGCTGCCTCTGCCGCTTGTAAGAGTGCATAGGTGTTTCCCTCCAATAAATGAACGCGATTGGGCAATTGTTCGTAGAGCCTTTTGGGCTGCCACGCCACCTTTGAGACCACAAACGCATGATCTGGGAAGGCTGCAATCACTTGAGCCATCGGTTCTAAGAGTAACTTGATCTCTTGGGTTCTACTTCCAGGTAGCAGAGCGATGATTGGTTTCTGCTCAGGAATGCCCAAAGATTTCCGGAGCATCTCAGGTGTGGTCTCAATATGCTTGATTTCATCGAGGAGGGGATGTCCTACATAAGTGGCGTCTACGCCGTGCTTGGCAAAGAAATCTTTCTCGAAAGGTAGGATCACGAAGACATGATCGATGAATGCCTTAATCTTGCTCACTCGGTTCTCTTTCCATGCCCAGATCTGTGGAGAGATGTAGTATGCGGTAGTGATGCCTAAAGCCTTCACCTTTTTGGCCATCCGGAGATTGAAGCCTGGGTAGTCAATGAATACAACGAGATCGGGTTGAAAAGCTTTGATCTGTTCTTCACATAAGTTGAAATTGCGTAGAATAGTCCTCAAGTTGGCCACCACTTCAACGAAGCCCATGAATGCGAGTTCGTCAACGTGCTTCATCACACGAGCTCCGGCGGCTTCCATGCGGTCACCACCCCAACATGCCAGCTCAAGTGAAACATCTTGATTCAGTAAGGCCTTCACCAAGTTCGCACCGTGCAAATCTCCGCTGGGTTCGCCTGCTATGATAAAGACCTTAGCCATACTTGAAGTAGACAACCAGGGGAGCGTAGATCAGTGTTGCCAAGATTACCCCTCGAGCAGCGTAGAGCCAGTCCTTTCTGAGTGCAGCAAAAAAGAAGACCAGGTTAAAGATGAGCGATACGGAAATGATGGCACTGTGGGTGTCGCCGTTGTTCAGGATCATCTTGCTGAATGCCATCAGCGTTCGATGGGATGAGGTAATGAGGTAGAACAACAGGTATCCGATGACCGGACCGATCAGTCCAGCAATGAGTCCGATCCATGTTTTGTTTAAGGCTGCGTTCATTCCATCCAACCTTTCAGTACATCCAAGGTTTTGAAGTGGGTAAGGTCATGGTTCACCGGCACGATGCTCACGTAGCCATTTTGCAGCGCGTAAAGGTCAGTGTCTTCTTCGTGCTCTTCAAATGGCACAAAGTGCCCTGTTAACCAGTAGTAGGGCCTGCCAGAGGGATCCTTCCTTTGGTCGAACTCTTCTTGCCATTTCGCATGCGCTTGTCTACAGAACTTTAATCCTTTAATGGTATCCAGCGGCTGGTTAGGGATGTTGACGTTGAGGCAAAAGTTTAGCTTCTCTTTCGAAAGGACCATTTCAATCACTTGGTGAACGAAGTGTTTGGCTGCGGTGAAATCAGCATCAACACTATGGTCAAGCAACGAAAACCCGATACTCGGCACGCCTTCGATATAGCCTTCCAGTGCTGCACTCATCGTACCTGAGTAAATGACATTTACACTTGCGTTGGAGCCGTGGTTTATACCGCTGACGATAAGGTCTGGGGCTTCGTCCATAATGACGTCCAAAGCAATTTTTACACAGTCTACCGGCGTTCCAGTGCACTGATACGCCTCGTATCCATCCGCATTGGACATTTTTTCGATCCTCAACGTGGAGTTGATGGTGATGGCATGTCCCATTCCGCTCTGTGGCTTGTCTGGTGCAATCTTGATCACCTCACCAAATTGCCGTGCTACTTCCGTAAGCGCTTGAATTCCCGGTGCATGAAATCCATCATCGTTCGTTACCAGTATTTTGATTCCCTTACTCATGTACCTTGAATTACGTCTTTGCGAAGCTAGGAAACCCGATGCTCAAAATGTATTAATTTCACCCCAAATTCAATCCTTATCATATGCGACGAATCTTTACACTTCTTACAACCACCTTGATCGCAGGAACACTCTTTGCGCAAGCGCCTCGTACCTCGCTTTTGGAGATATCGGAGTCCGTATATACCCAAGACAACGCTCGTACCATCTGTTTAAAAGAGACCATGCGCTCCAATTTTGGTGATGAACTCGCCATCCTCAGCTACCACCCGGATGAATTCCAGGGTCCTATGGCTACCGAGGATCCTTTCTTCAATCAAGCCTCAGATCAGTGGTGGAACATTTACGGTACACCCGGTTTCGGACAAGGTTTTGTAGATCGTGTCAGTTACAATGGAAACAACCTGGTACTTGGTCGTTCTTTATGGAATGATACCATCGCTGCTCGTATCAATCGTTCAGCGATCGCATTGGTTACCATGCCAGAGGTGCTTTATGATCCAGCTACTCGTGAAATCTTTGCGCGGGTTCAGATAGATTTTCAAAAAGAAAGTATTGAGTTGAAAGACTTCCGATTCTTCCTTTATGTCGCAGCTGACAATCAACTAGGAATTCAACGATTTGATTCCCTTGATAATTCGCTATGTGGTTTGTTTATCGATCCAAACGATACGAACTACTTCCTGACGGATACATTGGATAGCTTCATGCACAACGATGTAGTGATCGCCAATCCATCTACGTTTGATGGTGTGGATGATGTTATTCCAAATGAGGTTCCAGAGGGCGCCCGCTACACCAGCACATTTACCTACACTGTTCCGAATAAATATGCTGTCGAAGACCTGAAAGTTGTAGGTTTTGTAGCAGATTACGACGGCAATGACCTCGGGTCGAATGCCGTAGTCAACGTGGCGAAGTCAAATTCCTTTACGGAATATGATTCAGAAGATCCTACTGACCCGAACCATCCAGAGAATCCAGAGAACCCAAACAGCGTGTTCAATCGAGACTACTGGCCAACCGGGTTGAATGAGGGGCATGGAACGAGCAACGAGATTCGTTTCTTCCCGAATCCGATGACCGATGTTGGGGTCGCCTACTTCACGGTACCTGCTTCTCAAATGGTGAATGTGTATGTCACTGACTTGGAAGGACGCACTGTTCGTTCAGTATACACGCAAGAATTGATGCAAGGTGAACATCGCGCGGCCGTTTCGAGTAATGGGTTGTCAGCCGGTGTTTACGTGATGCAGATCGCAGGTGAAAGCTTCACTCATCGCGTTAAATTCATCCTACAGTAAGTAGATAAGACTTCAATAATGGACTGATTTAAACTGCCCATATTGAGTAACTTAATGAGAAGCCCTCCCATTGCGTGAGGGCTTTTTTTATCTTTGGTTAAGAAATAACTTATTTTATGGAAAAACTCTACACTTTTCTCCTGACAATGGGCTTGTCCACCGGTCTCTTCGCCCAAGGCGAATGGACCGTGCCCCAAGAAAACGTCGGTTTGCTTACGAAAATAACAGCAACTTGGTGTGCGCCTTGCGGCACCTGGGGCTGGGACGCTATGAGTGATCTGTTGACCAACTATGGTGACGAGAACATCGTGATTTCGCTCTACGCTCCTTCTTCTAGCAAGCTTTACAATTCCGCTGCGGAAGAAATTGCAAATGAGATTGGTTTTGGAGGCACACCAAACTTTGCGGGGAACGGTCTAGACCAAGGTACCGCTGTAGCTCAGGCTGAATCCATCGTTGATACCTTCGGTAGTGCACCGGTAATCGCGGTTCCTGCATATGCATTAGACATGGTGTTGGCAGATACCATCATCATTCAAACCAAGACGAAGTTCTTTGAGGGTGTGAATGGTAATTTTCACCTGAAAGTGTTCGTGGTTGAAGATAAAGTGGTTGAAGAACAAAATGGACAAACAGGTGACGTAGAGCACAAGATGGTCGTGCGTAAATGGTTCACTGCAATGGACTCAAACAACGTGATCCTTGAAGGTCCTGCGAGTGCAGGCGAAGTGATTGAAAAGAAGTACATGGTTGAAGTGGACGAAGAGTGGGATTGGGATAACTTGTATTTCATCACTACCCTTTGGATGGAGAATCCAGCCGACCCGAATGACCTGTGGTACATCAATGGGCAAAAGATGTGGCAAGAAGGTGAGTTGAAAGTAGGTTATGGAACAGATGCTCCAATCATCTATCCTCCTGGTACTTGGCCTGTAGGTTTCGGAGAAGTGGAAGCATTGGATTTCCAAGTGTATCCGAACCCAGCACAATCCGAATTGAACATTCGCCTTTCTTCAGCACAAGATTTTGAAGTAAGCTTGATTGATTTGCTCGGCAAGCAGGTTTATGCGGACCAGTTCAGCGCGGATGACTTCCAAAGCATCAATGTGAGCAATTTGCCGGATGGCGTTTACATGATGAAGATCGCTACAGCAAACCAGCAACACTTTGAGCGCGTTGTGATCAAGTAGTGCTCAACTGCGATAATGACATGAAAAGCCCCTTTTTGGGGCTTTTTTTATGCCTTGAACCGTTTAAAACAATTTTTTAACTGACAACATTTCTTAGCAAGCAAAAGGGCACATCGCTTGTTATCTTCACCGTAAATAACAAAGAACATGTATTGGATCATTTTAATCGGTTTTGGAATCCTCAGTTGGTGGGTGAGTAGTAAGTTGAAGAGCAGGTTCCGAGAATATGCTGAAGTTCCTACTTCAAGCGGAATGTCAGGTGCAGAGATCGCAGAGCGCATGCTGCGCGACAATAATATCAGAGATGTACGTGTTGTTTCTGTAGCAGGAGAACTAACGGATCACTACAACCCAAAGGATAAAACCATCAACCTCAGCAGAGCTGTGTACCACGGGAGGAATGTTTCTGCCGCAGCAGTAGCTGCTCACGAAACCGGTCATGCAGTTCAACATGCCACCGCATATTCCATGCTTCAGTTTCGTTCAGCAATGGTGCCGGTGGTGAACCTGAGTTCCAAACTCATGAATATCATTTTTATCACGGCCATCTTTGGCGGGGTTGTCTTCGGACTCATGCCACAAATGTTCATGGTGGTCATCATCGCGCAAGCGGTGATTACCCTATTCAGTCTGGTTACGTTGCCGGTAGAATTCGATGCTTCAAACCGTGCATTGCAATGGTTGAATGCTTCTAAGATCACGGTCGGACAAGAACATGAAAAAGCGAAGAATGCCTTGCAGTGGGCGGCAAGTACTTACGTTGTTGCTACCTTAGCAGCCATTACTCAACTGCTCTATTTCATCCTGGCGTTTGGAGGAAGTAGAGACTGAAACCTTCTTATGCGTTTTCTAATAGTCACCATCTTTTCTTTCGGTTTATTGTTTCCATTATTGTCTGTTGCCCAGAAGTCAACAGATGTTGATCCTGTTTTGAGTGCTGTCACGGTTTATCCGAGAGGCGCTCAGATGGAGCATACGGCACAAAAGTTCCTGACCTCCGGTAGACAGATCATTCGATTCATCGGGCTGCCATCGGAAATTGACCCTTCAAGTGTGGGAGTATCAGCAAGCAATGGCATCAGTGTACTCAGTGTTTCAACGGAGATCGATCCAAACCAGAAGAAGCAATTACCGAACGTTGCCCAAGAACTGAAAGACAGTTTAGACAGCTACAATTTTGACTTCAAGTTCAATCAGAACATGTTGGGTGTTTATCAGCAGGAGCGAAACATGATTCTTGCTAATCAAAAGGTGGGCTGGGAATCATCTGACTTCATCATTGAGGACCTGGAAGACCTATCAGACTTCTACCGCGAAAGGTTGGCAGATATCATGTTAAAGGAGATGGAGCTTCAAAGCAAGCAAGAGCGATTGAATCGGAACATCAGCAGGTTGAAGGTTGCCTTGAATGAGTACGCCAATAAAAGAGATCGGTCTACAGGTACAATTTTGGTAGAAGTCAATGCAACTACCAATGGAAACGCATCTTTTACCTTGAGTTACATGGTTTATAATGCGGGTTGGAGTCCGAGCTACAATGTGAACGCCGTAGAAGTGGATCAGCCCCTTCAAGTGAGCTACAATGCAAAGGTCTACCAGAATACAGGTACCGATTGGGACAAGGTGAGCCTAACCCTAACGAATGCCAACCCGAGCATAAGTGGTAACGTACCTGAACTCTATCCTTGTCGACTGCGATTCATTGAAGACCAAATGCTCTACCGACAAGCCGTTCCGATGTCGAACAAGGCTTTGGAAATGGCTCGGACAGAAGAGGTGAGCGTCCTAGGCATCGAGCAGGACGACTTTGTAGAAATCGACTATCCAGCCAATGAAGCCGTAACCCAGTTTGTGATCAAGACGAAGCACAGCATCCCGTCTAACGGCAAGCCACAAGCTATTAGCATTGATGTATTTACGATGCCTGCCAAGTACGAGTACTATACCGCACCAAAACTCGATCCATCGGCCTTCTTGATAGCTCGTGTTGCTGATTTCGAACAGTATGAGATGTTACCCGGTGAAGCCAATCTTTTCCTATCGAATACCTATGTTGGAAAAACATTTCTTAATCCCAACGTAGTGGACGATTCCTTAGATCTTTCGCTCGGATGCGACCAGAGTATTGTGGTGAAACGAGAGAAGGTGAAGGAGTTCACCGCATCGAAGAAAGTTGGTAGCAGCAAGAAGGAAAGCATTGGAATCGAGATCACCATCAAGAATACCAAGCGTTCTCAGATCACATTGGTCATCGAGGACCAGATTCCGATCAGTAGCGATAAAGACATCGAGGTTGATCTGGAGGAAGCAGGAGAGGCGAAGCACCTGCAGAGCTCAGGAGTACTTCGTTGGACACGTGTGATTCCGTCAAATACTACCGACAGGGCACGCTTTGTTTACAGTGTTAAGTATCCAGCGGATCGAAAGATTAATTTTTAGTACGTTGTAAAACAGAGATTTATGATTTTTATCGGAAAAAAATCGAAGGATCATGTAACCCTTAGTTGTGCATTAGAGTATAAAGCTTTGTTAGTGGTTAAACTATTCGAAAGAAAGTTTAAGGGTAAAAGCGGCTTCGGCCGCTTTTTTTATTTCGATTTTCGTTGGGTATGAGAGGACCTGCTTTCCAGTCATTGGCTTATGCGCCTTATTTCGATAACTACCTTCAGTACATCGAATCGAATGATGTGCAGCAAGAACTGCGGCGTTCTTCAGAGGGGTTTGTAAGCCTCTTAAAAGAGTTACCAGAATCATCGTTATCCTTGAGGTATGCCCCAGACAAGTGGACGGTGGCTCAGCTCGTCCAGCACGTAATCGATACGGAAATGATTTTCGTTTATCGAGCCTTGAGCATCGCTCGCGACCCGAATGAGCTCAATCTTCGCGGCTTTGATGAGGATACCTACGCAGCGAATGCGGTAATCGACCAATTGCGGATGGAGGAGTGGATTGCCTTTTTCGATCATATTCGGAGTGGAACGATGACCTTGGCCAGAACCTTCTCGGTAGATCAAATGCTCAAAACCGGAGTGGCCAGCGGCTATCAGGTTCGTGTAGACCTCTTACTCTTCGTTTCTGCTGGTCATACGCTTCATCATGCAAAGGTCTTGAAAGAACGATATTTGCCTCACATTGAATCCGGGTTACATGCGTAATTGGGTACTTAAGTTTTATCACCTACTATACCTGTTCACCACCGGTATGATCGTTGTTGGGCCTGCCTGGTACAACCGCTACCCGCTGATGTACTTTGATAGTGGTGCCTACATGGAGATGGCTGTGAACTTGGAACCAAGCTATCACCGTGCTTTGGGCTATCCTCTTTTGATCAAGTTCACGGGATTGCACATCAGCAACTGGCCGCTGATCTTGATTCAAGGGTTGTTAATCAGCTATTTGATCTATCGGTATGTGGATGTTTTTGCGCCACGGGCTACCCGCTATGTTTGGCATTTCACAAGTGTTGTCTTGTTGAGTTTCTTCAGTTCCGTTTCGTGGTATGCCGCGCAGTTGATGCCAGATGTGTGGACCCTGATCTCGGTGCTCTCATTGGGTTTGATCGTGTTGGATCGAGCTGCCAATTGGAAGCGACTTTCTGCTTATTCGATCATCAGCTACTTCGGGCTGCTCACGCACCTCTCACATATCCCTATGCTGCTGTTGTTGCTCATTACCTTGCTTGGCGCTCGTACAGTCACGCGCTATCAACAGGTTATTCAGAAGAAAGCGTTGTTGATCTGGAGTGTGCTGCTCCTTGCAAGTTTCTTAACGATTTCATCGTTCAATGCAGTTCATGGTTTTGGATTCCGAATCAGCTTGGCTTCAAATGCTTTCATCACGGCCAATCTCGGTGAGATGGGGGTGTTAAAGATGTACTTAGACGAACAGTGTGGTCAGCAAACGTTGATCCTTTGTCCGTGGAAAGACAAACTACCTCGCGAAACCTATGGTTACTTATGGGATCCAAACGGACCAGTAAACCAGCATCCTGAAGGCTGGGCGGGGGCCAATGATGCAATGGCTCCCATCGTTCATGACTTTCTCACACAGCCGCGCTACTTGAAATGGTTTCTGTTTGCTGCAGTAAAAAGTACCCTTCAACAGATGGCGCAAATTGAGTTGGGTAGTGGACTCCAATATGCCTACGGTGAAGGCTCTCCACCCTATTGGCCCATGAAGGAACATTTTAAGCAGGAGTTGAACGAATACCTCACAAGCGTACAGAACAAGGGCGATGCGTTGCCCTTACCATTCTTTCGCTGGATGAACTACATCAGTTTGATGCTTTCCATACTCGTCCTAGGGAGAGCCGTTCTTTATCGACACTTGAGTGCTGAACTCGCGCTTCTTTTGTTGCTCTTTCTTGCAGCCTATTTCTTCAATGCATCCATCACCGGAGTTCTTGCTAACGTTTATGAACGCCTGCAATGTCGCCTCTTGCCACTCATCCAGTTTTTAGCTATTTTGGTCTTTCTCATAGGGAGAAAAGACCAAGAACATGCTACGGAAGAGGACTAGCTATGTTTGGAATCAAGTCCCGCTGTTGCGCCCCGTTGCGCCCTTTCTTTTGGGCTTGTTGGTCGGGTTAACGCTGCCGTTGGACTTTGACACCATCGTATTTGCGGTTTCAGCATTGCTTTGTTGGTGCCTGTTACTGCTTCCATGGCCTTTTGCCTGGACGCGTGCTTGCATCGCGATGCTTGTGTTCTTGTTGGCAGGAACAGCCTTAGGAAGTATCCATAGACAAAGGATCCATTATCAACCTCATTCGTGGACTACCAGCCAGCAAACACTACGTGCTGTGGTCATGGAGCCTTTTCAAGCGAAGGAATCCAGCTATAAAACCATAATCCAGCTTACGCATAGGGTTGGTCAAGATGACATTGTGCCGCTCGATGACATGAAGATATTGACTTATGTAGAAAAGGATAGTTCCATTCAAGCGCTAGCAGCAGGTACGGTGATCGTCTTCAAGGCACGCTTGCAACCCCTTGCCGAGCGGGTTAATCCATTTGCATTTGACTATGGAGCGTATATGGCAAAGCGTAATGTGCATCTCCGTACATATATTCCTGCAGCCTCCTTACATGTCTTAGGTCAACTTGACCGTCCGCGTTTCAATCTGTTGGATTGGCAGGCCTCATTGATCAAAGCTGTGCGAGACTCGCAGCTGCCAGACGAGGTGCAGGGCCTGATGATCGCCTTGATGTTAGGGGATAAACGTGAGCTTAGCGTAGATCAGCGAGATGCCTTTGCGCAGGCGGGGGCCATGCATGTTTTGGCGGTGAGCGGATTACACGTTGGTATCATCTACCTCATGCTTTCAACCTTGTTCTTTTTTTTAACACACCATCGATGGAGTAGGTGGTTGCGTGTGCTGCTTTTATTCCTTTCACTTTGGCTCTTTGCGGGGATCACAGGTTTTTCTCCAAGTGTAACGCGTGCAGCTACCATGTTCAGTTTCATTGTGCTAGGAGAAGCCATGTCTAGAAAAGGCGGAGTTTTTCATGCACTCCTCGGAAGTGCTTTGTTGCTTTTGTGTTTTGAGCCTGGACTCTTGTTGGAGGTCGGTTTCCAGTTGTCTTATGTTGCAGTCTTCGGTATTGTGGCTCTGCAGCCCATGGTCTACGCATGGTTCGGAAAGAGCAGGTGGTGGCTTGTTGACAAGGTTTGGGCCTTGACAAGTGTTTCCTTGGCCGCGCAGGTCGCTACCTTTCCGTTGGCGCTCTACTATTTTCACCAGTTTCCACTGTACTTTTTACTCAGTAACCTTATGGTGATACCGATTGCAAGTGCTCTATTGCCTTCGGGAATTGCATATCTCTTGCTTAATCAGGTATCGCTGATCGGAAGCCTCTTGGCTGAGGCAATCGCTTTCCTCGGTGTTTACATGAATGACGGGGTTTCATGGATCAAAGCTTTACCCTTTGCAGCACTGGATGGCTTCTACATTCAACTGCATGAATTGTACCTCTTGTATATGGGTATCATGCTTCTGGTCTATTACTTGATAACGAAGCGATCATTTTGGTTGGGCATGACCTTGGTGAGTTCCATTCTTTTGATCGCTTCTGCAACATTTAGCTACTGGAGCACTTTGAATTCTAAGGAGCTATGGTTCTACCGATCCACACAAGGTGATGTGCTTTCATTCGTACATGGAGAGAGGGTCCATACCATCGCTACAGCTGTATTTTGGCAGAGTGAATATGACAAGCAATCGGTTGAAGCGCATTGGGCTGCATTGGATATTCCCGACGAACACCGAAGCCAAGATACCCTGCAGGAGGTGTACTACCTGATGGGAGGAATCAGGGTGATCATCCCGTCCACTGAGATAGAGTGGCTCAATGAAATCCCGGCGGATATCCTGTGGGTTACGATTCCGGTGAGCGCTGAACCACTTGACTACCTAGAACTGCATCAGCCCAGATGGGTGATTTTGTCTGCCGGTTTGGATTCTGTTGAGAAAGAAGCGTGGATAAGAGCTGCTGGCCAAAGAGGGATCCAGTGGAGAGATCTCGAACAGGATGCCCCTTTCAGTCTTTGCTTAAGCCCCAAATGCCTCGGCAAAGGAGAAGCTGTCTTTTAAGCGAACTCCTTTCTCTGTGTGCTGAACGGTGCAGCACTCATTCACTGCATCATGCTCTAGAAAGAGAATGTATTCTTCACTTGCTGCCTCATCCAAGAATGCTTTCTTCTCTTGCATGGTGAGCAGTGGTCGTGTATCGTAGCCCATCACATAAGGAAGTGGTATATGTCCTGTGCTCGGAAGGAGATCGGCCATGAATACCAGCTTCTTTCCTTTGTAGGAGATGATCGGAATCATTTGCTTATCGGTATGTCCGTCAGCAAAGAACACATCGATGCCATCGAATACGATTTTACTTCGGTCGCCGTCTTCCGGCACAGAAACCCAATTCAATTGTCCACTTTCCTGAATCGGAAGGATGTTTTCCTTCAAGAAGGATGCCTTTTCTCTGAGGTTTGGTTCTGTAGCCCACTTCCAATGGTCTTCATTGCTCCAAAACCGCGCATTTTTAAAGGCCGGACGAAAGGCATCAGCAGATCTGTCAAATTCAATAGCGCCTCCGCAATGGTCAAAGTGCAAGTGGGTCAAGAATACATCGGTGATGTCATCCCGATGAAAGCCAAGTTGCTTCAGATTTCCATCCAAGCTGTCATCACCATGCAGGTAATAGTGGCTAAAGAATTTTTCGCTTTGCTTATTTCCGATACCTGTGTCGATCAGCATCAAGCGATCTCCATCTTCGATCAGCAGAGAGCGCATGGCCCAGGTACACATGTTGTTGTCATCCGGTGGATTGGTGCGCGACCACAGCGATTTTGGTACCACGCCAAACATCGCGCCTCCGTCTAGTTTGAAATTTCCCGTATTAACAACATGTAATTTCATAGCATCAATGCTTTTGGGTCCTTATGCTTGTCCTGCTTTCCATGCCTTATTCGCATGGTGCGCATTGAGGTCTTCAAAAGCGGTAAGCAATCGCTTTACCATCGCTTTTTCACCCTCTCGAAGCCACTTGCGAGGATCGTAGTATTTCTTATTTGGTTTCTCTTCGCCTTCAGGGTTGCCTAGTTGCCCTTGCAGGTAGTCGTGGTGCTTTGCTTCATACGCTCGCACACCGTCCCAAAACGCCCATTGGGTATCCGTGTCGATGTTCATCTTGATTACGCCATAACCGATCGCTTCGCGGATCTCTTCTCTCGACGAACCTGATCCGCCGTGGAAAACGAAGTTCACCGGATTCTCGTGATCGATGTGGTAAGTTTTCTTGATGTGGTCTTGGCTGTTTCGAAGGATTACAGGGGTTAGCTCTACATTGCCAGGTTTGTACACGCCATGCACATTACCAAATGCAGCTGCAATGGTGAAGTTAGGAGACACCTTTGAAAGCTCTTCATATGCAAAGCCGACTTCATCCGGCTGAGTGTATAACTTTGAACTGTCTATACCTGTATTGTCTACACCGTCTTCTTCACCACCCGTTACACCCAACTCGATCTCTAGGATCATATCAATGGCGCTCATACGTTTATGGTATTCCACGCATGTAGCAAGGTTTTCCTTGATCGGCTCTTCGCTCAGGTCGATCATGTGGCTGGTGAACAGAGGTCTACCCGTTTCCTTGTAATGCGCTTCACCGGCATCAATCAAACCATCGATCCAAGGCAGCAGCTTACGCGCAGCGTGATCGGTATGTAAAACCACATCTACATCGTAGAGCTCAGCCATCATGTGCACATGCTTCGCGCCAGAAACGGCACCAGCGATCGCAGCTTTCTCCGCTTCATTGGAAACCGCTTTGCCTGCATAGTAAGATGCACCGCCATTGCTGAATTGTACCATTACGGGACTGTTGGCCTCTTTTGCCGCCTCCAGTACCGCGTTTACCGATTGGGTGCTTACAACGTTGACTGCTGGAAATGCGAATCCATGCTTTTTCGCTACTTCGAAAAGAGCCAAGGCCTCTTTTGCATTCAGAACTCCTGCCATGATTTCAATTTGTGGTTTGTGGCCGCAAATGTAGTAATCGGCAAAAGCTTTTCCTTAAACCAACGTAAAGAAGCCCGGCCAGTTAGAAAACGATTTTGGCATGATGGAAACCGGCTTCTGATTGGATGCGTACCAAGTACGTTCCTCGACCCAGTGCACTCAATGTAACCTGATCTCCTGGTTGATAGACCGTTTGTTGTACCATTCGACCTTGTACATCGTAGATGGCCAGATCAGCGTTTGTTGCAACACCGGATAGCATCAGCGCATCATTTGCAACGTAGACCTTGATGGCAGAAGCCTTCATTTCATCGGTCTTACCTTGAGGTGGGTTGAGTATCATTTCATTCGACACGGGCGATAGGCTACCAACATTGGCAATGGTTCCATCTGGAACAGCATATACAAAAGCCCGGTAGGGTATGGCAGCCATGATTGCGTTACCAGACGCATCGCGTTTGTTTTGGCCGATACCGGTGGTAATGTTATTTCCTGACGGATTCACACTTGTATAGCGATTGCTCGCTAGCGCGGCTGCATCTTCTAATGAGAAGGTGAACGCTTGTTCGGTAGTTGCGATGATCACACGGTATTCTGCTACGCCAGCTTCATTGGGAAGGGCGTTGAAGCTTACTTCCAAGTCGCGTTCGTCGTATTGATCGTCAACATCAAAAAGCTGTACGTTCTGAACCGCATCCAGCAGTATAGGGGTGATTAAGGTAACCTCATTGGATGGTTCAGAAAGGGCTTCAAGGCCATTGAATGAAGCAACACCAACACTATAAACGAATATACGATAGGGCTGACCGGATGTAATCGGATCTCCATCGCTGTCTAAGGCATTCTGACTGAGTCGGGTGGTGATATCATTGCCGTTTGGTGTAATGCCTAAATATTGAGAACCGGTCATTTGGGTAGCGTTGGCCAGGTTAAATGAGGCCACTTGTGATGCCTTAACAGCGATCACTCGGTATTCCTGAATATCGGATTCATCTGCAGCTCTATTGAAAAACACCTCAATGTCGCCACCGTTTCCTGCCTCACCCGCATCGGCTGCGGTCACGTTCATTCCAACATCTATGGTGTCAAATGGAATAGAGAAGGTATCACCCGCCACGATCGGTGCATCAGGGGTAAGTTCAACGGCATAATCTCGCAAAATCATTGAAGACGGACCGAGTACAGAAATACGCGCCCAACCATAATGTGTGTTGCCATTCAAAATCAATTTCAAACCCAGGTATCGGTCTTGATTGGTTGGCCAGTTGCCAAGTGGAAAATAATAAGAGCCGTAGGGTCCAGAGTAGAAGAAGAAGCCGTTCAGTAAGTTGTATGAGTAGCTTGAGAAACTGAGGTTCGGACCGATGTTATCACCCGTGAGGAGGGCATAGGGATAGCTTTCGTACGAGTATCCGGCCACTGAATTACTCATCAATGGCGTCACATTCACCGCCTGTACAGAACTCACATAGCTGTAGTAGGAGTACGCTTGACTGATGGCCTGGAGCTCAAAGTCATTGATATTGTCATTGTTCAAGTCTAGCTCATACAACGCGTTGAAAAGGTCAACCGTGGTATCAGGCTCAACATCGGTGTAGAGGATTTGAGCTTGACTTCCGAGGCCTGCAACTATACTACCTGCTGTCAGGGAGTAGGCCTGCAGGCGTTTCTTTAAAGTGGGGTTCATGTAGATGGTTTTTCCATAAGACGTAATTTGTCAAGCCATCGTCCGTTCCGTTGTAAATTATTTTTTCGTTTTGCTCCTGTACAGGTCCTTATCCACCTGAGCAATCATGGCATCGATGTCTAAGTCTTTGCCCAAGAAAGTGCTGATTTGCTTGGCGATGACTGCTGGATTGTTGAGCGTATCATGGTAATCTACCTCGATGAACGAAACGTGGTCTTGGGCCTCCATCCATTTCTTCGCTCCATCATACTGTGCACGGAGCGTCTTTTCGAGCCTTAATGGATAGCTGTCTGACTGTTTCGCTTTCCCAAGACGTACGAGCATTTTGTGTTGTGATAGGGTAACTTCACCGATGTCACGCTTCATGACTACCACCTTGTAGTCATGGTTAGGAGGTAAGAACTTGGTCAGTTGGCTCACCACCTTCATGACCTTACCACGAGCCTCTTTGATCCAAGCGTTATTTGTGGCTAGCCGCTTAACCTTTTCATGCTCATAAAAGCCTTTCGGATTGTTCTCGTCGGCTTCACGCACTTCGTCGGTAAAGATTTCCATTCCACCGGCGTGCAGCATCTGCATCATCAAGGAAGTACCAGATCGAGGAAGTCCAGATACCACCGTTATTTCACCGTGCTTCGTACCCGTATAGGTTTTTACTCCAGCGTTCTTCTCGGCTTGTACCACGAGTTGTTGGTTGATGGAACTACTGTCCATTTCTTCAATGGTGAGTTCTCGTGCATCGGATGGTGTGTACCTACCCTCCTTGGCCATCTTATCCAACAGGATACGAGGTGCGGTGTAGGCTGGACGCATGGCCAAGGCCACTTCTAGTGATTTAGCTGCGTATTCATCTTGGCCGAGGTGATACAATGAGTCTCCTAGAATGAAGTGTGCAGCAGGGTATTGGTAGACCAACTCTGTTGCGGTTAGAGCTGACTCTACCGCTTCCTCAAATTTGCCCAATTTATTGTTGCAAAAGGCCAACCCACGATGAGCACCATGATCGTGTGGATCAATGTTCAAGATGGAGATATAGGCATTTCGTGCGTCTTTCCATTTTTCCATCTTGATCAAGCAATCTGCAGTGCTTTTGAGTACCGATATCGAGTTGGGAGCTCTCTCCGAGAGCTGTTGTAGCACTTCAATCGCCTTTTCAAATACTTTCTGGCTTTTGTAGATATCGGCCATCAATAACTGCACAGACATGAAGCGTTTTTTCGTCTCTGCCTTTTGCTTCTTCAGCTGGGCCAATTCTGACTTTACCTTGTCTTTCTTGTCGTCCTTCTCCTCATCTTTTGCCTCTTCGCTTGATTTTTCCTGCAAGCGTTTATTCGTGCGTTTCCGTTCGTCTTGAAGCATCCGGTCGATCTCATCGAGCATGCTCAATGCGTCATCATAGCGCTCTAAGCGCTTGAGGTTCTCTGCTATTCTGATTCGAAAGCGGTATTCATCCTTTTCACTTAGGATCTCTTCCAGAAGTTCCAATGCTTGTTTGGGTCGCCCGGTGGATGCGTATACCTTGGAGAGGTTGTACTTCAGCTCTATGGCGGTGTTCTTCATCGCCTTTTTGACGTCTTCCCCCGGATCTTCAATATAGCCGAGTTCAACCAACTGTTTCAGGGCGGCCTTTGCGTCTTCCGCATTCACCTTGTGGTCTCTGTCGTGTTCGCCGAAGTGACCTTCAACCATTTCCCCTGAGTCGATGGACTTCACCGTTGGCACTTCTTCAAAAGCTTGAATCAGAGGCTTGCCATCCATGTCCTTACCTACGGGAAGACCGAAAAGGGTAAGCAATGTTGGTGTAATATCGAGGATGCTTGATCCGTAGATCGTATGTCCTTTCTTGAAGTCAGGACCATAGCAACAAATGATGCCATGCTGGCGATGCTCGGCTGCAGGTGCTGCTGGTTCTTGCGGTAGAGAAAGTGGACGAAGGTGATCCGATTGGAAGCCGTGATCAGAGATCAGAATGACGTTGGTATCTGGCCCAGCGAGTTGCAGGCATCGCTCAAGCATCATATCATGGAAGCGGTACATACCGTCAACCACATCTTTGTAGTTCTGAAACAAGTCTTCCGGAACACCGGGCATGCGTGGTTCACGAAACTTCATGAAACCGTGGCAGGAGTGATCGATAGCATCGTGATAAACTGCGGTGAAGTCCCATTCTGAGTTTTCCATGGCCCAGGTAGATGCGGCGTGAACGGAAGCGGCATCTGCTATCATCTTTGATAATGCCCCGATGCGCTTGTCATTTTTTTGATCGATCTTACCCGCGTTCGGAACGAAGGGGAGGATGTGTGCTGATGTGAGTTCATCTGGATGCACACGGCATCGTTTGAAGAGGCGCTCCTTGTCTTCTGGGTGAACGGTTCCTGGTAGCATTGGCCATCCATCTGCGAGCGGCTTGTTTGCGCGCTGATAGAGGTTGCTGACCATGATGCCATTGATCGGTTCTGCTGGATTACTAGGCCACCAGCTGAATACATTGGATTTTTTTCCTTGATGGGTGAGGATGTTCCAGATCGCTCGGGCCTTTCTGGATCTACTGGAGATCGGACGAATGCTTCCGCCTTCATAGTCTGGCTCTGTAAAGCCGTGTATGCCGTGTTTGTCTGCAAACTTTCCAGTGGCTATGGATGACCAGAGCATAGGGGAAAGCACAGGTTGTAAAGTGCTGAGGTTCCCTCGAACGCCGTTTTTCACCATAGACTGCAGCGTAGGCATATGCCCACGCGCCATGAGTTGATCAATTACTTTCCAGTCGGCTGCATCCCAGCCGATCAATAGAACCCTTTTCGCTTTCATTCTGCGCCTTCGCCTTTTTCTTTCTTCTGCTTGTTGATGTTCATCTCTTTCAATTGCCCTGCATCGTGACGTACTTTTCGCCATGCGACCAATCCCTCGTATCCAAGAGCAAGAAGTCCAAGAGAACCTTCCAGTGGGATTTTGTATTGCTGTCTTCGTTTATCAGCCATGGGTATAGGTATCAAAAAAAAGCATCGACCTTGCGATCGATGCTTTGAATAGCTTAATAATACGGCTTAGTCAATGTAGAATTTCTCTACACGTGTTCCCTTCGCTGTTTCAACACGAACGAAGTAGACACCCGACGCAGTGCCCAGTTGAACGGTTTTGTTACCACGAACATCGCTCAATTGAGCAACAACCTTACCTCCAACAGAAGTAACGGTCATACGATCGATGGTTTCAGTAGCGTTCACGCGGATTTCATTACCGGTTGCAAACATGTTGTAGCCCAACTCAGATTGATCAGCGATACCTGCAGGAGGTGCAGGATATGCCGTATCACCTGCTGGGATACCCAAATCTGGAGTAAGCTCGAGGGCGTAATCTTTCAAAATCATTACACCAGCACCTCCACCAGTATTGTCAAGCTCGATGCGAGCCCAACCATAGTGTGTGTTACCATCTACTTCAAGACGAAGTCCTAGGTACTGATCACCGCTACCCCAACGCACATTACCGAAGGTAAAAGGAGCTGTTGAAGAGTTGGTGTAATAGAAATAATCCCAACCGATGGTCTGGAACGTTCCATTTTGGAAAGTTAGGCTCTCATTGATGGTATCACCTGCATTGACTGCATATGGATATGAATAACCTCCAGATGAACTGTAAGTACCCACAATCGCATTGTTGTTTCGAGCCGAAGCAAATGCACGATATACGTTGTACGCGTTAGAAGCTGTAGCGCCGTTGTTTACATAGAATTTGAAATCATCAATCCCATCAGCATTCAAATCTAGGAATACACTGTCAACACCATCTGCCTCTGCATCTGGGTCTACATCTGTGTATAAGATTTGCGCATCGGCACCAGTAACACCTGCTGCCAAAGCTCCCGCTGTGAGTGAGTACGCCTTAAGGCGCTTTTTGAGCTTGTCGCTTAGAGTAGAATTCTTTTTCATATTAGATTAATTGAGGTAAAACAAATTTAACCCATTTTTAATGAGCTGACCAAACTTTATTTTTCTCGATTTAAACTTGGAGATGGTGATAAATGTCAGAATTTAGCACCCCATGAGGATACATTTAATCGCAATCGGAGGTGCAGCCATGCATAACCTCGCCATCGCTTTAAAACAGAACGGACATGAAGTTACCGGGTCTGACGATCAGATTTTTGATCCCTCCAAGGGCCGATTGGAAAAGCATGGACTGCTACCTGATCAAATGGGTTGGTTCCCTGAACGAATCCATGAAGAGATTGACGCGGTGATCCTTGGGATGCACGCGCGACCAGATAACCCTGAACTGGCAAGAGCGCAAGAACTGGACCTGCTTGTCTATTCCTACCCATCCTTCATCCACGAACAAAGTGTACAGAAAGAACGGGTCGTTATCGGTGGTAGTCACGGCAAAACCACCATCACTTCCATGATCTTGCATGTGTTGAAGTACCACAATCGTTCCTTTGACTACCTCGTAGGAGCACAGATCGAAGGATTTGATACGATGGTGCAGCTTTCAGATGCTCCGCTGATCGTGTTAGAAGGGGATGAGTACCTGAGCTCACCTATTGATCGAAGGCCCAAGTTTCACTTGTACGATCCGCACATCGCCTTGCTTTCCGGTATAGCGTGGGATCATATCAATGTCTTTCCAACCTTCGAGAACTACTTAGAGCAGTTTGAAGTCTTCATCGATCAAATGATGGATGATGCGAAGTTGATTTACTGTGCTGCCGACGAACAGCTCGAGGAAACGGTCATGGAGTTTGGTCCACACTTGGATCGTGTGGCATACCGAACGCCTGCGTACACCATCAAAGAAGGCAAGATCTTCATCGAGCGTTCAAATGGAACGTTGTCTGAGGTGAGTGTTTTCGGTGACCACAATTTGCAGAACCTGATGGGGGCTCAAGCCGTTTGCGAGGCACTGGGAATAGATGAAGACGCGTTTTTCAAAGCCATCGCTTCCTTCAAAGGAGCCGCACGTCGATTAGAAGAGGTTGGGCGCAACGCCAATACGGTAGTGTACAAAGATTTTGCGCATTCGCCGTCAAAACTCAAAGCAACTACGGAAGCCGTGAAGAAACAGTGGCCAGCGCGTCGACTTGTGGCCTGCATGGAGCTGCATACGTTTTCAAGCCTTACCAAAGCATTCCTCTTGGAATATGCCGGCACCATGGCTTCTGCTGATGTAGCGGTAGTGTTTTTCAAAGAAGAAACGGTGGCCCAGAAGCATTTAGATCCCATTACTACGGATCAGATCAAACAAAGCTTTGACCGCGATGATTTGATCGTTTTTACCGATAGTGCTGCGCTTGAAGCTTTTCTGATGGAGCAGGAGTGGGGTAGCAGCAACCTCTTGATGATGAGTTCTGGAAACTTTGGTGGTATCAAGGTGGAAGAACTCGCTGAACGTTTGCTTAACCCGTGATCCCGAACGGACGCGGTTTCCAACGAAAGAGCATCACGATGATGATCGTGTAAAAGAACCCTAGGGCCATGAGGCCGAAAAGGGTAAGGCTGGCGTGCGTGAAGGCGTTGAAAATGAAACCTACGGTCTGTTCAACTTGGGCTAGATCGATCTGATCTGCATTTTCTGCCCCGGCTGCAATAGCTTGTTCAGCCGCATGAACCCTTTCTTCGATTCGCTGTGCAAAGTAGCCTGGATTGATCTTCGCATAGTAGAGCCAGGTGAACCCTGAAACCACAAGCGCATAAATGGATGCGACCTTCATACCAGATTTTATATCATCTGTAAAAGCACTCGCTCCTCGTTGAATCTTCCAACTGCGCACACCGAAAAACAAGGCGGCTAGAAAGCAGAGCAAATAAAAGAACCGTACGTACATGTCAAAGGCCTTATCAGGCGCTAGAAAAATGAAGTAGAGCATCTTGGCAATGATCGAAGCGAAGGCGGCAATCAAGGCTATATTTCTTATGGGGTGCTGCATCGGTGCTGAAAATAAAAACGCCTGCAGCGAAGGTACATCGTGCAGGCGTTAGAATTCGGTAAATCAACCCTAGCCGTTCATGGCGATGAGGAACTCCTCGTTTGACTTGGTGTTGTGCATTTGCTGCTTGAGGAACTCCATCGCTTCAATGGTGTTCATATCAGACAGGTGCTTGCGAAGGATCCAAATGCGTTGCAATGTATCTCGCTCCACCAACAGGTCGTCGCGACGTGTACTCGATGCAACCAAATCGATCGCTGGAAATACCCTTCGGTTACTCAGCTTACGATCCAATTGAAGCTCCATGTTACCCGTGCCCTTGAACTCTTCAAAGATCACTTCATCCATCTTCGAGCCAGTCTCTGTAAGCGCCGTTGCAATGATGGTAAGCGAACCACCGTGCTCGATGTTTCGAGCTGCACCGAAGAAGCGCTTAGGCTTGTGCAACGCGTTGGCATCTACACCACCGGTCAAGACCTTACCAGAAGCAGGTGCCACCGTATTATAGGCACGTGCAAGGCGAGTAATCGAGTCCAATAGAATGACCACATCATGCCCACACTCAACCAATCGCTTGGCTTTTTCTAGAACAATGTTGGAAACCTTCACGTGGCGATCAGCTGGTTCATCAAAAGTGGATGCAACTACTTCAGCGTTTACGCTTCGTTCCATATCGGTTACCTCTTCCGGACGCTCATCAATGAGCAGCACCATCAAGTAAACCTCTGGGTGATTCAGTGCAATGGCGTTGGCCACTTCCTTCAAAATCTCTGTCTTACCCGTCTTTGGCTGTGCAACGATCAATCCACGCTGACCTTTACCGATCGGTGTGAATAGGTCAATGATGCGGGATGACATGGTTTGCTTTCGATGACCAGTCAAGTTGAACTTCTTCTCTGGGAAAAGCGGCTTCAAATAGTCGAATGGCACGCGATCACGCACATCAGCAGGATCGAGACCATTGATCTTCTCAATGCGGATAAGCGGGTAGTACTTTTCGCCATCCTTCGGAGGACGTATGGTACCACGAATGGTATCACCGGTACGCAGACCGAATAACTTGATCTGTGATTGGGATACATACACATCATCCGGTGAGCTCAGGTAGCTGTAATCGGCAGAACGCAGGAAGCCATAACCTTCCTTCATGATCTCCAAACAACCTTCCGCACTTACGATCTCATCGAATTCATACTTGTATTCGATCTTCTCTTTCTTCTGACGTCCACGTCCGCGGGTATCATCATTGTTGTCGCGCTTCTGATCATTGTTGCTATCTCGCTTCTGATCGTTGTTATCATTGTGTTGTTGACCACGGGAATCATTCGAGCGACCTCCGCGCTGATCATCGTTCTTTTGATCATCGCTTTTTTGGTTGCTTGGCGGACGACCCTGATTATTGGATGATCGATCGTTCGATGATCCACTGTCTTTGTTGGAGCGACGACGGTTATCATTAGAAGAAGATCTTCCTTTATCGCTGTTGTTCGTGTCTTGATTTGGCTTTTGGTCTGCCGAATCACTCGCCTTTTGTTCCGTGGAAGCGTTCTCTCTGGGAGCTGGCTTCGGTTTTGGCTGGCGTGTGCGCTTAGGCTTTTCGTCGCTATTGTTGTCGCTGCTTTCGAATGCTTTCGCAGGTGCATCACCTTTGAGCTCCTCCACCTTCTTGGGGTTCATCGCCTGGGCGTCCAAGATTTGGTAGATGAGGTCTTGCTTCTTCAGCTTTTCGTATTTCTTGACATTTAACCCCTTTGCAATATCCTTCAGCTCAGAGACCAACTTCTCGTTCAATTCTATAATGTCGTACATAAAGTTTGGATGTAGTGGAATGTGAAAATCAACCAGTAAGTAAAGATTCGTGAAACTCTCTTTAAAAGAAACCAAGATTGTTTGTTGGAAAGAGAGGGAATAGTTGTTGCGTAGTACCGCGTTGCAATAATAACTGTTTTTCTATTTATTCCACTTGATTTCCAATTTTTGCAGCAAATAATCTTTCGATGATTCAACGCATTCAAAGCCTTTATCTTCTCATCGCTGCCGTACTCGTTGTACTCGGCTTCTTCTTAAACTGGGTCGTTTACCGTGTTGGTGAGCTTAGCCTTGCCCTCAAGCCTTTCGGTAGTGATGAAGGGCTGTCTGCTAGCACGTTGTCCTTTTTGTGGGCCTTGTTATTAGGCGTGTTGGTCGCCACAATTGCTCAATTCAAGAACAGGAAGCAGCAGATGCGGAATGCTCGTTTTGCCATTATTGCCGCTTTTCTGGCTTTGGGTGGTTTTGCATTGGATCACTATTGGAGTATGGAGTCCTTGGGTGGACCTGAAGCCATAGAAATGAGCTACGGAATTGCTGTGCTCATTCCGACTTTGTGTGCAGTTCTGAGTTGGATGGCCTTGAAAGCAATCAAAAAGGATGAGGACCTGGTAAAGTCGGTAGACCGCTTGCGTTAGCCTTTACTTCTAGGGCCAAGCTCAATGAGCTTTAGGTCTTTCAATGATCCATTTTCCGCTTCTACGGTCAACAGGGTACGGGTTTTATGAAACCCATGCCTTCCCGCTGCTCCTGGGTTGATGTGAAGCAACCCGAAGCGTTGGTCTTGTTTTACCTTGAGGATGTGTGAGTGTCCGCAGATCAAAACATCGGGCTGGTGCTGTTCGATCAGTTTCCTCGTATTTGTGTTGTAGCGCTCGATGGCTCCGGCAATGTGGATCATCAGCACGGATACCCCTTCAAAGTCAAGCAGCACATATTCTGGATGCCGCGCACGGGTTGCAGCATCATCAATGTTGCCGTACACCGCGGTGCACGGATGTGCCTCTTCCAATTGGTCGATGATCGCTCCTGGGCCGATGTCTCCAGCGTGCAGCACATGATGGCAGTCGCTGAGGTGATGTAAGATACGGTCGTCTAGGTAGCCGTGTGTATCGCTGATGATGCCGAGTTTCATACCGAGGTTTTTCACATTCCGCCTGTCCACAACTCCGAGAAAGAAGTGGTTCAGGCAGGACAATGCAAGTTTAACTTTGTTTCAACTATGGAGCCAATTGTCGCGATCAAAGACTGTAACATCTACATCGAAAAGCACCTGGTGCTGTCTGATGTGAATTTTGAAATTCATAAGAATGAGTTCGTTTACCTCATTGGTAAGACCGGAACCGGTAAGAGCAGCTTGCTCAAGACCCTCTATGGGGAGTTGCCGATGACGGAAGGAAGCGGAAACGTTGCGGAATTCGATCTTAGAAAGTTAAAGCGCAAACAAGTCCCATTCTTACGACGCAAGCTTGGCATCGTCTTTCAAGACTTTCAGTTGCTGACCGATCGATCGGTGGCAGAGAACCTGATTTTTGTGATGAAAGCTACCGGCTGGAAGGATAAGGTGGAGATGAAGAATAGGATCGAGGAGGTCTTGGATATGGTAGGGTTAGCTACCAAGGGTTTTAAGATGCCTTATGAGTTGAGTGGGGGAGAGCAGCAGCGCGTGGCCATAGCGCGGGCCCTGATCAATGATCCCGTATTGATTCTAGCCGATGAGCCAACAGGAAATTTGGATCCTGAAACCTCCGAGAATATCCTCAAGCTCCTGCACGATATCAGCAAAAGCGACCGTTCTGTGCTCATGGCAACCCATGACTATGCGCAGATGAGTAAGTATGGTAACCGTACCCTTCGGTGTGAAGATGGAAAGGTCATCGACTCAAAAGCGAGTGAGATGCAATCCGATCAGACCGATTAAGCCCGCTGACCATGCTCAGCATCCTCATTCCCATTTTCAATTTTGACGTACGTGAATTCGTCAAGGATTTGTCAGAACAGGCGGGGCGGATTTCACCAGAAGTTGAGATCATCTGCTTGGATGATGTGAGTGAAGATCATTTCAAGAAGCTCCACACTACACTTACAAACCTTCCTCATGTGCGCTATCTGGAGGTAGAGCGCAACCTAGGACGAAGCGGCATACGGAATCGATTACTCGAAGTGTCGAAATTTGAACTTCTGTTGTTTTTGGATTGTGACGGACGCGTTGTGCGATCAGATTATTTGGAACGCTACCTTGAACATTCGGATGCTCATGTTGTGTATGGCGGTCGAACCTATGCAGATCAAGCTCCTGTTGAACTAGAACGCTACTTCCATTGGTTTTGCGGCAAACACAAGGAGGAGGTCGCAGTAGCAGATCGTGAACGAGCCCCGTATAAGGCCTTCATGACCAATAACTTCATGGTTCAACGAAAGGTGTATGAACAGGTGAGAATGGACGAAGCCCTGAGCGGTTATGGACACGAAGACACGCTTTTTGCCGCAGAACTGAAGCGTGCCAGCTTCGAAGTTCGGCATATCGACAACCCCATTGAACATATCGGGGTGGAGGATGCTGATGTGTTCCTAGAGAAATCCCGCAACGCCATTCGAAACTTAGCACAGTTGATCCAGCGAGGAAAGGTGGGTGGTGGAATACCCTTGGTGAGGTATTATTTGCTGCTTGAGCGATGGAAGCTAACTTTCCTTTTCTCCAAATTGATTCTTTCAAGAGAGAGCTGGATCATGCGTAATTTGAAAGGAGAGCACCCAAGACTACTTCTCTTTGATCTCTGGAAGCTCGCTCTTCTTTGTAGAGAAGCATAAAAAAGACCGATGGAAAAACTTCCACCGGTCTTCATCATTCAGATGCTGTAAGATCAGTGCGCCACGATCATCTTCAGATCGTAAGACGCTGCATCGTCGCTCACGCGAATCCAATAGACGCCAGACTGAAAGGCCGTCAACGATAAGAAGTTTCATAATGTGGGTTTTATACCTCCATCATGAAACCGATATTGAATGTGTTTGGTAGGACGTAAAAAATTACCAACCACCGCTAGCACCACCGCCGCCAAAGCCACCGCCACCGAAGCCTCCAAATTCACCACCACCGCCGCCGCCAAAGCCGCCGCCGGAACCAAATCCTCCGATGAAAGGGGTGCCATAGTAGCGCCTACCGCTGTTGCCGTATCCAGTGTATCGCCGGCGACCACCGAAGACAAACAAGATGAGGAAAAGAGCGAGGGTCCCAAAAAATGCAGGGGGGTTCTTGCGTCCACCTTTCTTTTTGCCAGAGGCTTTGTATTCACCCGCCAAAGCGGCAATCATCGCATTGGTAGCATCATCAATACCTCCGTAGATGTTTCCCTGTTGGAATGCTGGTTTGATTTCTTGCTCTATGATTCGCTTGGCAATGGCATCCGGTATTGCGCCTTCCGTTCCATAGCCTGTATGAATGCGGATCTTGCGTTCGGCCTGTGAGATTAAAAGGAGCACGCCATTATCGTTCTCCTTACCTCCAATCCCCCATGCTTCTGCCAATCGCTGGCTGTAGTCAAAGAGATCGTCTCCTTCTAAGGAAGGAATGGTCACGATGGCTATTTGGGTTGATGTAGAGTCGTTGTAGGCCACCAATTTGCGCTCCAAAGCCCGTGTTTCAGCGGAGCTCATCATTCCAGCGTAATCGTTCACCAATCGGTTCGGACGCTCAGGAATCTCCAAACCAAAACTGGTCTGAGCAACGAAGAACAGTATGCCGATCAGCGCGTATTTAAGATTTACCATAGCTGATGTCATCATCCAGTTCGTTTTCGTCGTTTGATTGATAGGGGAAGTACTGCTTCAGTTGTGCGCCAGCATCGGTGATGCCTTCGATGATTCCATCTGCGATGCGTCCCTCTTTGAAATGAGCGAGCATCAAGTCTTTGGTTTCTTCCCAGAAGTTTTGAGGCACTTTTTCATTGATGCCTTTGTCACCAATGATGGCGAATTTATGATCGTCTAGTGCCACCAGGATCAGTACTCCGTTTCTTAATTCGGTCTTGGTCATGCCAAGCCTCTCGAAGACCTCTACGGCTTCTGCATATACATCTTTCTTGCACTTCCGCTCGATGTGGATCCGGATCTCGCCAGAGGTATTCTCCTCGGCCGCCTTAATGGCATCTACAATGCGCTGTTCTTCTGCTTTTGTAAAAGGAGGTTGCTCAAACATCAGAATTCAACCTTTGGTGCATTCTCCGTTCCAGCCTCTGCTTCGAAGTAGCCTTTCTTCTCAAAATCAAACCATCCTGCATAGATCACCCTCGGGAAGCTGCGGATGTAGCTGTTGTAATCTTGAACGGCTGCATTGAACTTCTGGCGCGCTACGCTGATTCTGTTTTCGGTACCTTCTAGCTGAGCCTGAAGCTCGAGGAAGTTCTGATTCGCTTTTAGATCAGGATAACGTTCTACAGTCACCAATAGGCGAGAGAGGGCTCCGGACAATTCAGACTGTGCTGCTTGGAACTTTTGAATGTTTTCCGGGGTGATCTCATCTGCATTGATGTTCATGCTTGTTGCCTTAGAACGAGCCTCAATGACGGCAGATAGGGTCTCTTTTTCAAAGTCTGCATAACCCTTCACGGTGTTGACCAAATTTGGGATCAGGTCTGCACGTCGCTGGTATTGGGTCTCTACATCGGCCCAAGATTTAGCAATGATCTCATCCTTTTCCACCATGTTATTGTAACCACAACTGGAAAGCAGAACGGCCATCAGGCCAGAAAGGAAGCTAAGTCTCAATAGTTTCATGTTCAGATTTATTTTTCAAAACAACACAACAAAATCGTACCAATCCGGAGAATAAGACAGAACGTCAGCGAAGTCTGACCATCGGGTTAAATCGTTGACAAACGGCAGTAGAGAGGGTGACAAATTGCCGAGAAGGGCAGATGCCTTGTCACATGAATAGGAAAGTTCCGACGGTTCTAGTTGCCCTTGAAGCAGTGAGAAGGCTAGAAAGGGAGAACGGAGAACTACTTCTTCGCCTTCTGCATCGGGTTGGGTTCGCCCGAACGGTTGTATTTGAATAACTCAAACCTGCTTTGCGACGTTCTTGGTGGCCAGTAATTGTCACTACGGTCGATGTCGGCGGTCTGAAGTTGAGGATCCAGTTGGATCTCTTTTACTTCTTTCTTCGTGAAGAATACCTTGCTCACTTGCTTGTCATCCATCTTCCAGATCTCAGCTGGAATGTATACCCGTTCACTTGAATTATCCGTATAGATGAAGTCTAAGATAATCGGCATCGGCAAGCCGCCTTCGTTGGTAAATTTCACCTGGTAATAGTTCCAATCATAGCCGAGGATTTCCTTCTCTTCATCACTGAGTCCTTCGATGTATTTCTTGAATTGGTCACGATCATAATCGGTCGCCTCGTACCGATCATATCGGTTATAAAAGTCTTGTAATTCAGGTTTTTGAGATATTACAGGTGAAGTGATTGTTTTATTATTGATCTCGTCGCCAAGAAAGATCGGTTCTTCGTTCGCACGCGCCTCCTGATAGGCTAGCTCCTTGTCAGGATTCTTGGAGTTGATCGTGTAGAGGGTAACCTCATCGATGGAGATATCAACGGGATCTGTAGTGAAGAACCAGCCCCTCCAGAACCAGTCGAGGTCAACTCCGGATGCGTCCTCCATCGTTCGGAAAAAATCAGCCGGAGTCGGGTGCTTGTAGGCCCACCGCTCGGCATAGGTCTTGAAAGCAAAATCAAAGAGTTCTCTGCTCAGGATGGTCTCACGTAGGATGTTCAGTGCAGTAGCTGGTTTACCATAGGCATTGTTGCCGAATTGGAAGATGCTTTCGCTGTTGGTCATGATCGGACTGATGTAGCTCTGGTCGCCTTTCATGTAGTTGACAATCTTGGCAGGGTTGCCTCTGCGCGAGGGGTAGTTGGGGTCCCATTCCACTTCGGTCAAATACTGTACGAAGGTGTTCAGTCCTTCATCCATCCAGGTCCATTGACGTTCATCTGAGTTGATGATCATCGGGAAGAAGTTGTGACCTACTTCGTGTATGATCACACTGATCATGCCGTGTTTGGTTCCTTCAGAGTAGGTTCCATCTGGCTCCGGTCTTCCGCCGTTGAAGCAGATCATCGGATATTCCATACCAATGCGATCGGTGTGAACAGAGATCGCTACGGGGTATTGGTAGGGGATGGTATACTTGCTGTAGGTGCGAATCGTGTGTGCTACTACTTCTGTGCTGTAGCGCTCCCAAAGTGGATTCCCTTCCTTGGGGTAGTAGCTCATGCAGAGGATGTTCTTTCCTTCCACCTCAACGCCCATCGCATCCCAAATAAATTTTCTGGATGAAGCAAAGGCAAAGTCACGCACATTCTCAGCATAGTATGTCCATGTTTTCTCTCCTTTAGGTTTTCCTTTTTCGGCCTTTTCTGCCTCTTTTTGATTCACGATCATAACGGGAGTGTTGGCGTTTCTTGCTTCCTTCAAACGCTCCTTTTGTGTTTCCGTGAGTACCTCGTCCTCGTTTTGAAGTGTTCCTGTAGATGCGACTACATGATCATCTGGAACAGTGATGTTTACGGTGTAGTTTCCAAATGGTAATGTAAATTCCCCGCGCCCAAGAAACTGCTTGTTCTGCCAGCCTTCCACTTCGTTGTAAACACACATTCTCGGATAGAACTGTGCGATGGTGTAGAGGTAGTTATCCTCGTCTTCGAAGTACTCAAAACCCGAGCGTCCGCCGATCTCTTGACGATTGTTGATGTTGTACCAATAATTGATTCGAAAACTGAATGATTCGCCGGTTTTCAAAGGGCTGGGTAGGTCAATACGCATCATGGTTTTTACCACTGTATAGGGAAGCGCATTCCCTTGATCATCGGTTACGGCTTCCAACTTGAACCCTCCATCGAATTCGTTGTGTAGGCGCTTCAATTCGTTGAAGGAGGTCCCTTCATCTAGACTCATCGTAGCGATTTTCTTCGTATCCGAGTCCTTAGCGCGCATGTTCTGATCGAGCTGAACCCATAAGTAATGCAAAGCGTCAGGAGAGTTGTTGGTGTAGGTAACGCGCTCCTTTCCTGTGATCTTTTGATTGGCATCATCCAAGTGGATGTCCATCTCATAATCCGCTTGCTGCTGATAGTATTCATGCCCAGGAGCCCCAGATGCCGTGCGATACACGTTGGGTGTTGGTAGGTCTGTTCCCAATTGAGCGAACTTGTGCTGCGCAAATGTGCTGAAGGATGAAAGAAGGAATGAGAATAAGATCAACTGCTTCATGATAGGGGCCATTTTTCGATTGCCAAAAGTAACGATACCCCGAAGCCAACAATGCTGAGACCGATTTGTGCAGGCCGAACGGCGTTTTCCGTGATGTACCGTGTCAATAAGAAAAGACCCACCAATACTGCTGCGAAAAGGATTTGTCCGAGTTCAACACCCAGATTGAAGAACAGCAAGGGCTGCCAAAGCGGCATATCAGGAGGTAGGAGGGAAGACAGGTAGCCTGCAAAGCCCATTCCATGGATCAATCCGAAACAAATGGTAATTACCACCTTCCAATGGAGGCTTTTCTCTTCTTTGCGGAAGTTCCCAGCAGCAGTGAGCATAATCGTGATCGGAATAAAGAACTCCACCCATGCCGATGGGATCAAAGGATCAAAAAGTACGGTGTAAGCCAAGGTCAACGAATGTCCGATAGTGAAGGCAGTTATCAACCAGAGGACAGATTTCCACGCTTTCGGTGACACGCCAGAAAGCAAAACCGCAATAAAGAGCATATGGTCGTATCCGTTCACATCTAAGATGTGGTCAATACCAACTTGCAGGTAACTGATCATGGGCTAAGAGAACAATTTGGGTTAATGTTGTTTGTATGATTGAAACCTTGGACACGAAGAAACGTAAAACGTAAATGATGCCCCAAGAATAATAGCATCCTCCAAAAGGTGCTTAAACCCCACAGATAACTAAGATAAACTAGTAAGAAACTATCAGTCTGGAAGTGACCCGAAATTAAGCTGGTTAAGACGCAAATCAACGAAGAAGGATGCGTCTGCGCTCTCCGGCAGTTCCACTTAGCATTACGTAGACACCGGTCTTAAGTTCACCGAGGTCAAGCTCCATGACGCTAATCGCAGAGGGTTTAGTGAACTGCTTCACCAATCGACCGTCGCTTGTGTAAAGGCTGAAGGATTCTTCCCTCTGAAGCGTGCTATGAAGTCTTAACTGGCCGTCGCTTGGATTCGGGTAAACCCTAAATCCAGGCTGCACAGGAGCACTGATGCCATTGATGTCATTGGAATCCACAAAGAAGCGCAGTGTTGGGCGTCTTGTGCTATCCAATTGGTCATAGGAATAGCATTGGTATTCGAGAGATCCACTGTCTGGAGCAGGGTCGGCCGGCTCCAATATGAGATAGAGTCCACTTGCCGCTTCCCAGCTTGCGGAATTGAGCACAGGTTGAATTAAGTCGAGCAATTCCGGAGATTGTCTTTTAGAATTCTGTTCAGCAGGAGGTATTTCCCATACGACTTCATCGTCAACAAAAGACCTGGCTACTACCAAGGAAATGGTATCGGTGAGTCGCGCAGGAAAGGCGTTGTCTTCAACTCGAATCCGTAGCCTGATCGTATCTTCTAGCTCTTGTTGTGTGGTTAACTGCAGGGTGATGGAGCTCACTTGTGCGCCAGCTTCAAGGTGTACGTCTCTGAAGTAAAGAGCGGTAGTGCTCATCGTGCCTTGTTCCCAACCCATGTCCAGTTCCAGGTCATAGACCTCCACAATGCCATCCTTCTCGTCTGCATCATCTGCACCGTTGCTGATGCTTACCTTATGGAGAACACCTTGCGCTTGACTTTCGACTCCCATCATCAAAAAGACGCAAAGCCAAACTAAACTTGCTGTAATCGATCGCTTTATCATGCTTGCAAAGCACGAAATAATGTTCGAAAGCGGGAAATAAAAGTAAGGTCCATTAGAAATTAGGCGTCGTGAGGGTAGCTTTCAGACGAGCATAGTGCTTCCGTGTGCTGATCCAATAGCTTTGGTTGTAGTAGAACGCGCCCTGTTCTGCGTCAAACTCCACCAGCGCTGCTGGATAATCTGTATAGTCTTCTGGGTCATCGTATTTCACGTATTTGCTTTCTTTCTCCAATTCAATTAAAAACTTGAATTTATTATCTAGAATCATCTCCAAGCCTTCAGCATCAACCCCTGATCGAATTCCGATGCGTTTCACGACATAGTTATCCTTACTTACCTCTAGGGTGTAGTAATCGTCGTTCCAGTCATCCAAGAGCAACTTGATCTTAGTCCTTTTGAAATAGCGTTCTTGTAGGAGTTGATTGTCTCTGTAAACCTTTACCGTGGTGCCTCTAATGGGATCTTCGCGCTCATCCAGGATCTCAAATTTCAACTTCACCGGTATGGCTCGAGCTGATGGGATCCACATGGAGAAGAAGACCACGAAAAAGAGTAAATATCCTAACCTGTGCATCATGGTACAAAGTTAGCTGGATAGGTGCCGGGGCAATTGATATTTATCAGTCGTTCAGCTGATTGACTTACGATCAAACAAGCGGTTTGGGAGACTGCTTGGGAGGGTGTACCTTGGTCAAAATTTTAAGCGTATGAAGCTGTTGTCTTGGAATGTGAATGGGATCCGTGCTGCGATGAGCAAGGGGTTTGCAGAGAAACTACAGGAACTCGATCCAGACGTGATCTGCTTACAAGAGACCAAGGCGCAAGACGACCAAGTGCGGACTGCGCTTTTTGGAATCGACTATCATATTTACAGCAACAGTGCGGAGCGCAAAGGGTATTCTGGAACGGCAATTCTGTCTAAACTGGAACCGATTTCGGTGACCAATGACATGGGCGTTTCCGAGCATGATCAAGAAGGGCGAGTTATCTGTGCCGAGTATCCTTCGTTCTATTTGGTTACCGTCTATACCCCCAATTCAGGGAATGGACTTGCACGTTTAGACTATCGATCCACTTGGGATCAAGCCTTCCAAGCATACATCAAGCAGCTCGAAGAAACGAAGCCTGTGGTGCTCTGTGGCGATTTGAATGTGGCGCACAAGCCCTTGGATATCAAGAACGATAAATCGAACTACAACAAATCAGCTGGCTATACCCAAAAGGAGATCGATGGTATGGATGCCCTCATCGCTGGTGGTTTGGTAGATAGTTTTCGGCATTTTCATCCAGAACAGGAGCGCTTCACTTGGTGGAGTTTCCGGGCCAATGCCCGCGCCCGCAACATTGGATGGCGCATTGATTATTTCCTTGTCAGCAGTGGTTTGGTAGATAAATTGGAAGATGCCTTCATCCTTGACGATGTAGAAGGCAGTGATCACTGTCCGGTGGGCATCGTGATCCAGCCTTAGATCAGTTCAAAGGGCTTTTCTCCTTCCTTGATGCGTTTCACAGTTCCAATTTGGTGGACCGATATTACTTGCTCTTTGGCCAAGGCTTCGAAGGCTAACTTTTCATCGGCATCAACCGCGATCAGCAGCCCACCACTAGTTTGAGGATCACAGACAACATGAAGTTGCAAGGCACTCAGCTTTGTACTGCGTTCATGAAAGGCCTTGAGATTGCGCATCGTGTTGTTGGGAACAATGAAACCTCCGCTCAATGATTTGATCAAGTCTGCATTTATCAACGGGAGTTGTTCGAATGAAATGCTTACGCCCAGTTCGTCGGAACACATTTCCAAGGAATGACCCAGGAGTCCAAACCCGGTTACATCGGTCATCGCGTGTACGAAGCTGTACTGACCCAGGCCCTCCCCAAGGCGGTTTGGCGTGGTTAGCCAGTCGATCAATAGTTCGATATTAGGATTGTCAAGTTTCCCGCGCTTTAAAGCGCTGCTCATCATTCCGCTGCCAATTGGTTTCGTCAAATACAAGCAATCTCCTTCCTGCATTCCTTTATTCCTGAGGACGTGGTCAGCTGATACGGAACCGGTCACCGAAAGGCCAAAGAAAGGCTCTTTGCTTTCAATGCTGTGTCCGCCCACGAGTGCCACACCCAATGCATTGCAAACCGCATTCGCTCCTTGCAACACGGCATTCGCACTCTCTGTGCCAAGTACCTCAATGGGCCAACCAAGGATCGAGAGTGCAGCGATCGGCTTACCGCCCATAGCATACACATCATTGATGGCGTTGGTAGCTGCGATCTTGCCAAAGGCAAGAGGGTCATCTACAATCGGAGTGAAGAAGTCATTGGTCATGATCACCGCTTGTTCACCTTCCCATCGAATGATGGCGGCATCGTCTGCATGTTGATGATCAAGCAGTACCTGCGTTTTGACCTTTGGGGAGATGCGGTCTAGTATCTGCTCCAATTCCAGGGGAGCAATTTTGCACCCACAACCAGATCCCGTACTCAAGCTTGTTAAACTGGGTCTCACCATTTCCTCGTATCTTTCCATCCTTTCAATTCGGTTGCCAATTCGCAATAGGTCTTGTCTCTCAAACTTACACTTGTAAGCGGGATTCTTTTCGATGTACTCATACTGTTCAGGTAAGCTTTGTCATAGTACTGCATGGCAATGCGTGCGGCAGCGTCTATGTTTCCTTGCGCTAGGTACGATAGGGCTGCTTTTACGTTCTGTCCGCCCAATCGCTTGCGGATGCGCTCAAAGCCTTCCCGTAGAAGTTCCATTTCTTTTTCACCGTAGGTATCGCATAAAAAGCGAATTCGGTCTTCGTAGGGTCGATTGACCAATACCACGTCTGCCGTTCTGATCAGTTCAAAGAAGCCGGTATCCATGAATACCTTTCCGATGGAGCGACTCTCATCTTCCACCCAGATCGGTTGGGAAGCATCAAATTCCAGCAATTGCTTTGCAACGAGGTTTTCGAAATGTTCGGTGGAAGGTTGTTGGCGCTTAGCAGATACGAATGCTGAGCCCTCATGGTTGGCGATACCTTCCAAATCCAGTACTTGTTCTCCTAATGCACGTAGGGCATGTAGGATGTTTGTTTTACCCACTCCTGTGTATCCTGTGAGAGAGATGTATTTCCTTGGGGTTCGCAGGGTTTTTAATGCAAACTGACGCCAAGCTTTGTAACCGCCTTCGAGGGTCTTGGCTTGTAAGCCGGTTTGTTCAAACAGCCAACTCATGGCGGCGCTCCGCATGCCCCCGCGCCAGCAGTATACATTCAAAGCGCGGTGCTCTGCTAAGCGTTGTGCGTCGTTGATAAATCCCTCGAACTTTCCTCCAACCAGTTCCAATCCCAACTCAATGGCCGCTTTCTGTCCTTGCTGCTTGTAGCAAATTCCAACCTGATGACGTTCCTGATCTGATAACAACGGAATGTTATGCGCACCCGGAACATGCCCTTTCTCGAATTCGGAAGGGGATCGAACATCGATCAAAGGGTGGTCAGAAAGCATAGTCTCTACGGGTACGCGCATTCCACAAAGCTAGCAGGATGTCTGAACCGTAATGGCAGTCATTTTGCAGGAGGTAGTATGATACAGATCACCTATTCCTGTCGATGGACTTCGTACGTTTGAATCCAACAAATCTTAACCCATGACAGATCAAGAGATCGCCGCTAAGGCGGAGCTAAAGCCCATTACAGAGATGGCAAGCAAACTAGGCGTTGCTGCTGACGATTTGGAGCAATACGGTCGTTTCAAAGCAAAGCTTCCCCTGCACTACATCAACGAAGAAGCTGTATCTAAAAACAAACTCATCTTGGTTACAGCGATCTCACCCACACCCGCCGGTGAAGGAAAGACCACCGTATCCATTGGCTTGTCTGAAGCGATGAACAAGGTAGGGAAGCAAACCACGGTAGTACTTCGCGAACCATCGATGGGGCCTGTATTCGGCATTAAAGGGGGGGCTACCGGCGGTGGCTACAGCCAGGTGATCCCCATGGAAGAGATCAACCTTCACTTTACGGGCGATTTTGCAGCCATTGAGAAGGCGCATAATTTGCTTGCGGCCATGATCGATAATGACCTCCAGCGGAAATCAGGTCAACTCAACATAGACCCGCGCACCGTATCTTGGAAACGGGTACTGGATATGAACGATCGAGCGCTTCGTCACACCATCGTTGGATTAGGAGGACTCGGTATGGGGGTTCCGCGCGAATCGGGTTTTGACATCACGGCAGCTTCTGAGATCATGGCGATCTTATGCCTTTCTAAAGACCTGAAAGACCTCAAAGAACGCTTAGGTAACATCTTCGTCGGCTACACCTTCGACAAGCAGCCCATCTATGCACGTGACCTGAAAGCCGCTGGAGCGATGGCTGCATTGCTCAAGGATGCCATCAAACCTAATCTCGTTCAAACATTGGAAGGAAACCCAGCCATCATTCACGGCGGGCCCTTTGCCAACATTGCCCAGGGCACCAATACGGTAATCGCTACCAAGATGGGCCTTTCGCTGAGCGATTTCGTGGTTACAGAAGCTGGCTTTGGCATGGACCTGGGGGCCGAGAAGTTTTTAGACATCAAGTGCCAGAGTGCTGGATTGTCTCCTGCCGCAGTAGTTGTTGTAGCCACTATCCGTGCATTGAAGTACCATGGAGGTGTTTCTCTGAAGGAGTTGAATGCTCCTGACGCTGACGCCGTAAAGCGTGGATTGGTGAATTTGGAGAAACACCTTGAAACCTTAAAGGCCTTCGGGCTACCCGGAGTGGTAGCGATCAATCGCTTTACCCAAGATGTACCGGAAGAGATTGCTGCTGTGCAAGCATTTTGTTCCGAACAAGAAGTTCCGTGTTTTGAAGCCGAAGTTTGGGGTAAAGGAGGGTCTGGCGCAGAGGAACTGGCCAAGGCAGTGATTGCAACAGCTGAGGCTAATACCGTTCCATTTAAACCCATGTATGAGCGGTCAGACACTGTAGAACAGAAGATCGAGAAAGTAGCCAGATCGGTGTATGGAGCTGATGGTGTTCAGTTCACGGCAAGGGCGCTCAAGGATTTGAAGAAGATCGATGAGCTAGGGATAGGGCAATTGCCTGTGTGCATCGCGAAAACGCAGAAGTCACTGTCTGATGATCCAAGCAAGACCGGCAGACCTAGAGGCTTTCAGATCACGGTAAGGGAGATTGAGGTTGCAGTAGGAGCTGGATTCCTCGTGCCATTAACAGGAGATATGATGCGCATGCCTGGTTTACCCGCTAAGCCATCTGCTGAAGGCATTGACATCGATGAAAATGGGGTGATTACTGGACTCTTTTGAGCTCAGTAGGTGGGCATTACTTGTTCTTTTGCTGATGCCCTCCGCCTCCTGAGCGATGGTGTCTTCTACCTTTTCCGCCACCTTTACGGAAAGGCTTCTTTCCGCCTTTTCCCTTGCCTTTTCCTCCACCGCTGGTAGGACTCCACGCCGGACTCTCGCCGATGGTTTCAGAGATAGGAAGCTTCATGACCTCGCGTTCCATGAGGCGTTCAATACGCAAGAACTTGTATTGATCGTCAGGGTTGATCAAGGTAACGGCAATACCTGTGGTATCGGCACGAGCGGTTCGCCCGATGCGGTGCACATAGTCTTCGGCGTCGCCTGGAACGCTGTAGTTGATGACTAGGTTGATGTCTTTGATGTCGATACCTCGGCTAAGCACATCAGTAGCAACCACCACGCGGGTCTCGCGGCTCCTGAAGCGTCGTAGTGCCTCTTCCCGTTCACTTTGCTCGAGGTCTGACGAGATGCCTTCTACCTTGTAATTCTTATTCCGCAAGGTGCGCACCAGTTCGCTCACTTCTTTCTTAGTGGAAGTGAAGATGATAATACTCTTGCAGGAGGGTTTGTCTTCGATCAGATGCTTAATGAAGGCAGCTTTGTTGGTGTCATAACACAGGTAAGCAGCTTGTAATACGCCTTCAGCCGGCTTTGATATGGCGATGCTGACCTCTTTGGGGTCCTTGAGGATTTGAGATGCCAATTGGCGAATCTTTGGAGGCATGGTAGCACTGAACATCAAGGTCTGCCGCTGGTCTGAGATGTGCTTGAAGATCTTAACGATATCGTCATGAAAACCGATATCCAACATGCGGTCTGCTTCATCCAAAATGGCATATTTCACCGCACTTAGATCCATGTAACCCATGTTTAGATGGGCAATGAACTTACCGGGTGTGGCAACGATGATGTCTACTCCTTTTTGGATTGCTCTCTTTTCTTCCACCCAATCTTCGCCATCACCACCTCCGTAGATAGCAATACTTTCAATGGAGGTGAAATAGGTAAAGCCTTGGATTTGTTGATCGATTTGGATGGCGAGTTCACGCGTAGGACAGATCACCACGGTACTGATCTTACCAGAGCTTTCTCCCTCTATGAGTTTATGCAAAACGGGAAGGATGAAAGCGGCGGTCTTACCCGTGCCGGTTTGAGCGCAAGCGATCATATCGCTGCCTTCCATGATCAATGGTATGGCTTGCTCTTGAATGGGTGTCGCTTTTTCGAATCCCATGTAGCTGATGGATTCGATAAGCTGGTCGTTTAATTGAAGTTCTTCGAAAGTCACGGTGTAAAGGTCTTGATAAATTCCTTGGCTTTTACCTCATGCCAGAATTGCTTACGCATGGCGTTATCCAGGGCAAACCCCACATGTCCTCCGTAACGAGGTGAGCGCACATGCAAGTTTTCGGTAGAGCTTGGAAAACAGCGATCGCTCAAGAAGCTGTCATTCTTTGCATTGATCAGTAGGGTGGGGAGCTTGATAAAAGGCAGCGACAAGTACGTGCTGCATTGTTCGTAGTAGTCTCGTGCATGCTTGAATCCATTTACCGGTGCTGTATATACGTCATCAAAAGCTTCGATCGTGCTTGCAGCGCTTACGGCATCTAAGTCAAATGCACTTGCTGGATGCTCCTGTTTTTTCAAGGCTGCTTTTCGTTTAAGCGAGCGTAAAAAGCGTTGTTGGTAGATCCAGTTATGAGAGGCCCCCAGTCGAGCGGATGAACCGGCTAAATCAATGGGTGCTGAGATGGCAATGGCTCCTTGAAGTTCGGATGGTAGGTCTTCCTCTAAGGCATACTTAAGTGCGATGTTTCCACCTAAGCTAAATCCGATCAGCCAGAGCTGTTTGTAGTTTTGAGTGAGGCTTGCTATCAGTTGACTGAGGTCTTGCGTGAAACCGCTATGGTAGCTTGAAGGTTGCAGGTTGTTGTAACCGCCACAGCCGCGGTGATTGAGCGCAATGATGTCATTCCCCTCCGTGTAGAACGCATGTGCCATACCAAGCATGTAGCGAGAATCGATACTCCCTTCGAGTCCGTGGAGAAGTACTACGCATGCGCTGCTGTCTTGCTTCAGGCTGCCAGTTATGAAGACATCGTTATCTGCTGTTTGATGCTCTTGAATCGTCCATTGAATGGGGTCAACAGGCCGCAGTACGTTCGGCAATATGGTAGCCAACAAGCTTGAACGATGGAACAGAGGAGGGGTGTAGTTATCCTTGACCATCATCGAGGTCCTTTAGTTGCCTAAGGATATGATCCAGTCCATTTGACTTCAGGGTCAATACGAGGTCAAGTTGGGTTCCGAGCTTCCCTTTCGGCATTCCCTTTCGAGCAAACCACTCCAAGTAGTAAACGGGAAGGTCTGCTAACAGGGTGCCTTTATACTTTCCAAACGGCATACTTGTTCGCACGAGGCCCATTAACTCCGCAGCATTGTTGTTGGCATCAAGGTCTGCCATCCATAGAGCTAAAAGGATGCTACCTCGGGTAGGTTGGCGAGGCTTTCGCAGCTAGAGATGGTCAGCGGCTTTTCAAAAAAGTCGATCACATTCGAATACTCTGAAGCTTTAACGCGATCCTCATAATCAACGGAAGAAGTTGCCATGATCACCAAGCATCGATTGCTATCCACCCCGGAGGCATTCAGTTCATCTAAAACGCCCCAACCGCTTATGCCTGACATGTTGATGTCAAGAAGGATAATGAACTTTTTTGCGTTATTGGATTCATCCAAGATGTACTCCAAACAACCCTCACCCGTACTGAAGGATCGATAAGGGTGATTCATGGAACATCGGTCCAATATTTTCTCGTGGATCAAAAGGGTCATTTCATCATCATCTACGAGTAAAACTTCTACGCTTGATTCATTCATCTATCTCGTCATTAGGCCTTAAGGATTGTAAAAATAAAAGTTGTTCCTTTTCCAACTTCAGATTTTACCCGAATGCTTCCTTCATGTTCTTGAACAAGTCGTCGAACAACGCTTAAACCAATTCCATGGCTTTCAGAGTTTGACTTGAGGTTCTTATGGTAGAATAACTTGAAGATATGGGGCAATTGCTCTTCTTCGATGCCAATACCGTTATCCTCTACTTCAATCTGCCAGTAATTTCTTGTTTCACTCGCTTTTACGATGATTTTAGGCGTTTCTTCTTGCCTGAATTTGATGCCATTTTGGATCAGGTTAAGTAAAATGCGGTGGAAGTGGGTCGGATAGACATTCAACTCCATGTCGGGATTCACAATGGTTAGCTTAGCATTGTTTTCTGCCATCATCGCATGCAAGCTTGCCTGAATATCATGCACCACCTCACGAAGTACTACTTTAGGTCATGGGAGCGGTGGACTCTTGACGAATCGACTGTTGGAAGAGGGTGTATTCAAGCGGTTTAAGAACAAGTAACTTCAAGAGCGACATGATGGTGTAGTTCTGGGTGACTTAAGAGGATGTTTGGCTTTCACCACCGATAGCTTTGTGGTTTCTCCGCTTTTCTTTCCGGGAGGTAACATCGGAGATCTCGCAGTGAATGGAACGGTGAACGACCTGCTTATGTGTGGCGCGATGCCGTGCTACCTCTCCTTGGCCATGATCTTGGAAGAAGGGTTGATGATGGATGCTTACTGGGGAATGCTGCTATCCATCGAATATGCCGCTGATAGGGCAGGCGTGGAGGTAGTAACGGGCGATACCAAAGTGGTAGAACGCGGAAAAGGGGATCACATCTTTATCAATACCTCAGGCATAGGCGCTGCTCCCTGGTGTTTTGATCGACCATAAAAGGATTGTTCCGGGCGAGGCGGTAATTGTGAGTCACAGCATTGCACATCATGGCATGACCATCATGATACAGCGCGAGGGTCTACATTTTGATGCTCCGATGGAGAGTGATTCTCGTCCGCTGAATACGCCAGTTTTGGCATTGTTAGAAACCTTTCCGGAAACCATTAAGCTACTACGCGACCCTACACGGGGAGGCGTTGGAACGGTTTTGAATGAGATCGCAACTCAAGTTAAGTGCGGGATCGATCTAGAAGATCACGCTATACCCATTGATGAAACGGTAGCATCGGCGTGTGAAGTGCTGGGGATCGATCCTTTGTACGTCACCGATGAAGGGATGTTCATCGCCGTAGTGGCGCAAGAAGTTGCAGCGGTTGTAATACAGTTGCTCAGTAGCTTCTCAGAGAGTTCAAGGGCAGCGGTGATCGGCCAGGTCACCCACGAGCATCCGCAAAAGGTCGTGATGACCAGCGGTTTGGGAGGAAGGCGCGTCGTGAATATGCTGGCTGGAGAGCAGCTTCCAAGGATCTGCTAACGGTTATGGGCTTACCAGGTTCAGGCTGATGTTGAAGTATAACGGATTCCCCATTTGATTTTGGAAGGCATAGGGCTGTGTACCGAAGAAACCACGGAAGAAGTCGCTCCCATCATCCCCAACTTGATCGATGTCAAATAACCAGTTGTAACGGTATCCGAACTCACCGGCGATCCAGATGAATCCGACCAGCTTGCGCTGGTACATGGTTCTGAAGCGAAGTTCACTTCTGCGAATCTCTAGATTCTGTAGGCCGTTGTTGTAGAATCCTGGGTTTTGGTTCCCTACCAAATAGCTGTTTCCTTCCAGCTCAAAGCCAAAGAAAAGCATGCTCTGTCGATTGAAGCTGTACCGCAAATGACCCCGCGCAGGCAACAACATCTCTGCTCCCCATTTGGTGGTTTTCGAGGTCCAGTTCAACATCACAATGGGTACGTAGTTCTGCTCACCTGCCCTATAGGTACGGGATGCACCCACTGCCCACTGAAAGTAGTCGCTTGTTCGTCGACCCCAGAGGGCAGCAACAGAATAGCGCGTATGGTCCAGCGGTTGAAGTCCGGTATAACTCCAATCGCCGCTCATGTCTGCACCTAATTGTACCAGGATAAAAGCGAATTCATTAAGCGGCTTGTAAATGGTAGAGTTAAGTCCGAAGGTGCGCAAGCCATTCTCATTCAGCGTTCGCAGCAACGGGTGAGTAAGGTTGTTGGCGTTCTCAAAACCATAGTTTACGTCCCAGATCTGTCCACCGAGCTGAACGATCAGCTTGTTGGTTGAGTACACCGGAACGTTTGCCGCGAGTCGAAACCCTTGAGCTGAAGTTACTCTACCGGATTCTTCGTTGATCACATTGGCCGTTTGATCCTTGATACTGCCTCCCATACTGCTTCCAGCAGTGATGTCAAACGGACCTTGGAAATCATAACCTACCGAAATGAGTCGTGCCGGACTGATGCCACTGATCTTTGCGTTGGCATAGCTCTTCGTGCCTTCCTCTGCATAATCCAGGTCATCGTAAATACTCCAGTCTTCTTCTTCCACATGGGTGCTGTCTTCCTGCGCACGGACTACTCCAATGCTAAGCACCCCACAAATGATCAGTAGGTATCGGTTCATGGTTCAGGTATTTGAATGAAATGGGAAGGAACTACTTCTTCTTTGAAGGAACCTTAAGACGTTTCCAAACATCGGTACGTCCAAAGGTGGAAATCCCGATGTAGCCTCGAATATCTAAGGTGTTATCGTCTGGCATCTTAATCGTACAGCTGTAAGTGCTGCCGTTTTCAGGGTCATAAATGGTGCCCTCTGACCATTCGTCTTCTCCGGTGTATTCAAAATCTTTCAGAATACGGTAACCGCGCAGCGGAGTAGAGCGGAGGCTCTCATCTGGATTGTTTTTGTCCAACTTAGGCTCACCCGTTTCTGGATCATTGGGTTCCTTGAGCCATACGATCCTTCCGTAGTACTTAGATCCGATTTTGTCGATCTTGACTTTGGCCTTTCCATGGCTGGGTTCCCATACGCCGATCAAACGGTCGGCTTCTGCGTCTTGCGCCATCACATTCACGCTCAGAGCGAGAACAAAGAGAGAGAGGATCAAATGCTTCATGATTATTGCTTTAAGGTTGTATTGAATGTCATTTCAATGGTGGTGCTCAGTTCATCGCGGTAGTCATCGTCTTTGAAATCCAAATCGAGGACACAGGTAAACGCCTCGCCTTTAAAAAATGTTCCAAGGTCAGCTTCTGCGCTGGTCTGAAGCGTAATGCTTTGTCCATTCGATTCAATCGGATTTAAGATGGCGGCGCTGACCATGCCTTCATTGTCAGATACAAACTGCAAGGAGGCGCTCGTGAATGCCGCAAAATCCAAACTATCGGCATTCAATTGGACCGTGGCCGTTTTCAATCCAACACTTTTGATCTGCTTAGCGGTAACTGCCTGATCCGGGAAGAGCGACGGATAATCAACGGTGTAGTCTGCGATCAGACTGTTCGGACCGGCGAAGAATGGTCCAACAGCTGCGGCCTCTAATTGAAGGCTAACTTCTTGCTCAACAGTGCTTCCACATGCGGTCATCAAGGCGACCAAAGCGAGCATGCTAAGCCATTTAAAAGGGGTAGTTCGGTTCATTTGAATTGAATTTTCGAAAGTGAATATAGTGAGCCGAAGTGAAAGGTAACGTGCTTCGAACTAAAAACAGCTCATTGAATCTCGATGGGAGGCTGGTTTTTCGGGCCAATTATTCCGCGTACCTTCGCAGCCCCAAAACAATGGGTGAAGAGGCGTTTCGCTAACGGAAGTATTGATTTTCAAATCGATAGTTCGGCGAAACGTTTGTTTTTTAAAAGCGCTCCAACCATGAAGCAGGTACTGAACATATTTGATTTTTCGCAGAAGGTAGATTATAAGACCGAGGTGCTATCCGGAATCACTGTGGCACTGGCGCTTGTTCCTGAGGCGGTTGCATTTGCCATGATCGCTGGCTTATCGCCATTGGTTGGCTTGTATGCTGCGTTCACTATGGGACTGGTGACTTCGATCTTCGGTGGTAGGCCAGGTATGATCAGTGGAGCAACTGGGGCAGTGGCTGTGGTCCTGGTGAGCTTGGTAAAGGATTATGGGGTAGAATACGTTTTTGCCACGGTGATCCTTGCCGGTCTGATGCAGATGGCAGCTGGATTCCTTCGTTTGGGCAAGCTCATGCGCTTGGTGCCGCACCCGGTGGTATTTGGTTTTGTGAACGGATTGGCCATCATCATATTCATGTCGCAGCTGGTACAGTTTCAAGACGCCTCTGGCGATTGGTTGACCGGAAGCGCACTTTACATACTATTGGCATTGGTTCTACTTACGATGTTCATCATTTGGGGCTTACCAAAGCTGACCAAGGTGGTGCCTGCTTCACTTACCGCCATTTTAGTGGTGTTTGCTTTGGTTAGTCTTCTTGGGATTGACACCAAGACTGTAGGCGATCTGGCATCCATTCAAGGCGGCTTTCCACCCTTTCACCTGCCTTCCATCCCTATGGCATGGGAGACCTTGACCATCATTTTTCCCTATGCCGCCATTGTAGCTGGGGTAGGGTTGATCGAGAGCTTGTTGACATTGAATATTGTTGATGAGATCACAGCTACGCGCGGTCGAGGTAACAAGGAAGCCATCGCTCAAGGTATGGCGAATGTTGTTTCAGGCTTGTTCTCTGGTATGGGTGGCTGCGCGATGATCGGACAAAGTTTGATCAACGTTTCTAACGGCGCACGCGCAAGGTTATCGGGAATCGTAGCATCCGTTATGCTTTTGATGTTTGTGATGATTGGATCCTCATTGATTGAAAAGGTTCCCATGGCAGCGCTCACTGGATTGATGATCATGGTATCCATAGGAACCTTTGAGTGGGCCAGTTTGCGCACCTTCAATAAGTTTCCTAAGTCAGACATCTTCATCATGATGCTGGTGACTCTGGTGACCATCTTTCTGCATAACCTGGCCTTGGCTGTATTGGCCGGGGTGATCATCGCCGCACTGGTTTTTGCGTGGGATAATGCGAAGCGCATACGTGCCCGTAAACGCATTGATGACAATGGGGTGAAGCACTATGAGATCTACGGTCCGCTATTCTTCGGGTCGGTTTCGGTATTCAACGAAAAGTTTGATGTCGAGAATGACCCAGAGGAGGTGATGATCGACTTCAAGGAGAGTCGCGTGGCAGATATGTCGGCCATCGAAGCCTTGAACAAGCTCACAGAGCGATACCATAAAGCAGGGAAGAAGGTGTACGTCACTAATCTATCCAGCAGCAGTCATAAGATGCTGATCAAAGCGGACCGCATCACGGAGATCAATATGGTGGGGGAGGCCCTTCCGGAGGGAATTTGATCACTTTCCGATACAAAAAGTAACTAAGTCTAGTAATCAAATAGTTATCCGTACAGGGTACAAATAAGGTACAAATAGGGTGGGTAAAACCTCAAATACTCTTCAAGATGAAGGAGAAACTCGTGATTTAGAAATTAATCGTGCTGCCAACAATACAAGTCTCCCTTATTTGAAACACAGCGCTTACATTGTTTCCCTGTGCTTTTAGCTATAGCCTGACACTGGCTGAATTTACATTCTAAGGTCTCTTTAAGCGTTGTAGCGTAATCATTTGATATGCGGGAGTGCGTAAACCCAAGTAGCAGCAATGGGATAGCAAAAAGGATTAGTATTTTGATGTGTTTCATATTATCTCTTTTACTGGCAATACTTTCTAATCAGGTCATATACTTCCATTTGCCCCAGCTCTCCAGCTCTGCTTAAATCGAGGCAACCACCGTTAAAATCTCCTATTAAAAGCTTGCTCATTCCTCTATTGTTGTAGGCAATAGCATCATTCGGGTCAAGCTGAATTGCTTTGTTGAAGTCTTCTATTGCTCCGCGATAGTCTCCTAAATTCTTCTTGCTAATTCCTCTACCGACATATCCCTGGGCATTATTTGGGTCAAGCTGAATTGCTCTATTATAGTCTTCTATCGCCCCGCGATAGTCTCCTAAATCAGCCTTGCTAATTCCTCTACCGACATATCTCTGGGCATTATTTGGGTCAAGTTGAATTGCTCTATTATAGTCTTCTATAGCTCCGCGATGGTCATATAATAGTGATTTGATTGCTCCTCTACTGTTGTAGGCAAAAGCATCATTCGGGTCATGCTGAATTGCTTTGTTGAAGTCTTCTATTGCCCCGCGATAGTCTCCTAAATTCTTCTTGCTAATTCCTCTACCGACATATCCCAGGGCATCATTCGGGTCAAGTTCAATTGCTCTACTATAGTCTTCTATCGCCCCGCGATAGTCTCCTAAATTCCTCTTGCTCATTCCTCTACTGTTGTAGGCAAAAGCATCATTCGGGTCATGCTGAATTGCTTTGTTGAAGTCTTCTATTGCCCCGCGATAGTCTCCTGAATCCATCTTGCTAATTCCTCTACCAACAACAAATGAACTCTCAAGCGAGTGAATTGCTTCTTCGTACTCTGATTGGTCGGTCCCATCACATGAAACCAATATGAAAAGTGCTGCAAGGATGGTGATTCTCATAACTGTGTTTCGAGCAAAAATAAAGGTTAATTTTTCTAAACCTTGGGCATATCCTCTTCGGATAATTCCGCTAATTCTACGACTTACTATATCTCAGAATAACCTTTGAAATTGCTACAAAACGGCGATTCAATCGTATATCTATTGTACACTAACAACAGATTAATAACAGAGAGATGGCACGATTTGAAAAAGGACATAGCGGTAACCCCGCAGGAAGACCAAAAGGGTCAGCAAATAAGGTTCAAGAATACGTAAGAGAAGTATTCGCGGATTTAGTAAGTAGCAATGTAGAGACCCTTCAAAATGATATTGATAGCTTATCCCCAAAGGACAGAATTGATGTGTTTATTAAGCTAGCAAATCTTGTACTACCTAAAATGAAAGCGGTAGAGAATACTATGCAAGTGGGCGAAAGTCTAAAGACATTCACTATCGATGTTGTGAACTGATATACTCATAAGACTCGACCAGGTGCGATTTCACTACCCTCCCAAGCCGCCCCTTCTGTCCATTAAGACCAACTTCTAACAGTTGAACAAGCCTAAGATTTCTTGGCGTTATCCAAGAAGAATTGAGCCTGAAATCATCAACCCTAGCAGGACTAGAAGGCACGAATTCAAAACGGATTTACCGATTCTTCGTATATAATCTAATGGGGTTCCCATATACCCTCGGTATGTCCCATCACCAACGAAGTAAACTACGAAGCACATGAATATAATAGCAAGAGAATGGGGTAATTTCCTCTCAGAAACAGACTGGTCTTACACAGCAACTATACGCCGACACTTTCCGTTTACGGAGATGTCTGCCTACAAACTAGCGACCCGTTTAATCACAAACGTAACAGCCATAAAAAAGGTCTTTTACCCAGTCGAGCGAGACAGACAGAACAGCATGAACCACATGCATCTGATTCTGGAGGTTAAAGATGAAGATTTGACAATTAAGGATGTGGCAATTGGAGCTAACTTAAGCCGCAACCCTAAAGCAATCGGAAACTTCGGTCAAGTGGACTCCACCTACGGAGTGGCATATTATGCAAGTAAGGACGTGGGCGACCGCGCTATTTGCTATGACTACTTAACGAAGGACATGCATCTTTGACCTGTTCCAATCCGTAGAGCATTTCATTAAGCCTGTCTTGTACGTCTTTTCATTGTTCAGGTTGTTAAATTTAGGTCTTTTCCTAACTTGACTCCCTGTCTTAAATTTGGGGTGCATTACAGAAGCCTATTTGAGTTCTTCAATTGCTTACAACGGTCTCGGGTATGAAATGTAGGGCATTTCGGATCTGCTTTCCTGTCCACCTAGACTAAGTTTACTATGTGCCAAAAACTTACGGAAACCATCGTCCGCCCTATGTTTTTATACCCATTGTTATGTGCTGCTTTTATAGGTTTACTTCAAACTTAAACTTGTTGTTGTCCCCACCCAACTTGTCTATTATGTAGATATAGATTTTTCCGTTGACAGGTTCTGAAATTGGAATTGCAGTATAATTCCACCAATAGTCACTCCCACTTGACGGTGTATTTGGAATATCACTCTTAAGGTCTTTCCTTAAGATTTCATTGCTGTCAGATGAGTCTCTTACAACAACAGTAAACATTTCAGTGTTCGCAGCGTCGATCGTTAGACGAGTAAGGTATAAATGTATCATACCACCGAGTGCAAGTTTCTCAAAGGCTTCAACTGTTTCCTTTTTCTTTTCAGGTGTCCACATTTCTTTGTCAGCTCTTTGCTCTATGTCTGCCTTAACCTGAGCGAATGTTTGGAAGCCAACATTAAGTATACCACCAAGATCATTTTTTCCTTCATGTCGCAAAATTGTATTTTCATAAATGATGTTTTCCTTTCCTGGTTTCCACTGTGCTTTCGTCAAATTGTCGTCAATCTGCCCAAATGCAAAGGCTGTCAAGATTGTTAGGATTAAAGTTGCTGTCGTTTTTTTCATATGTTCCTATTTTTTAGTTGCACATAACGTTTTGGCTAAGCTGCGTTTTAATGCAGTTTAGGTTTTGTTGTGCGATTTTTGTTTTCTATCATTCGTTTAATTGGAATATCTGCAGGAGCAAGTTTGTACTCGTCTAGTTTAGCAATATCCACCCATTTGTAAGCATCATGGTCGGTTAACTTGCCCTGATAATTGACTAAATCACAAGCGTATCCGTATAATTCAACTTGAAAACTCCCATAATCGTGGTTAGATTGGCCAACAAGACCTATAATATTTATTTCCATTTCAAGTTCCTCTTGAAGTTCTCGTTTTAAAGCAAGTTGATCTGTTTCGTTTTGTTCAACTTTACCCCCAGGAAACTCCCAAAAACTAGCAAGAGATTTCCCCTCCTTTCTGCGGCAAATGAAAACTTTGTCATTGTCGTAAATGACACCACATACAACCTTAATTATACCCATGACTTCCTCTGTGGTAGTTTAAATTTTCCTTATCGATTTTATGCTGAGTATGCACTGCTAATTGTCCTGACTCTGCACCAAGTAATTCATAATTATCAGAGATTGAAAAAGAGCCTTTGTCGAACATAACATGATGATTTGGACAAAGGCAAATTAAGTTAGCTAAACTGTCATCACCATTATGTGGCTTTCCCAAGGGTTTAATATGCGCTCCCTCTGAGTAAAATCCATTTTTTGTTGGAATAGCAAAATCGCAAACCTGACATTTATGATTATACAGTGCTTTTATATCATGGGCTAATTTTGTATCACGAACTATTCTCAGAACAGTGCCTTTTACACGCTTCTTTTCTCTGACATTATGATCTAAGTCTAATTCAACTTCCTCAGCAGATTTCCTTTCGGTATTATCTCCCACATAGAGCAATCTATAGCGACAAATTTTGAATCCGCTTTTACCCGTTTCTTGCCAAGCATCGACAACACTATACAAACCAGCGTATGTATAGCCAGAGGTAGGTGAGAATGGAGATTTGTGCTTGTATCCTCTGATCACTCTAACAGGTAGTCCCTCGTTCATGCTTTTTAGTAAACCCGCATTTCCTCTATTAGTCCATTTTTGATCTGCTACTTGTTTACCTGAATTTGCATCATTACCACCTGCACCAGTGTAAATTATTTCATCACCGAGATCTTTATCATCCTCATAGCCACCAGAGAGGACAATTGCCGCAGCTCCTTCAGAACCATTTCCGTCAATACCTGCTCCCCAATTACGATGAAAGCTTGCTGGCATCATTTCCTTGCGTCCTTCGAACCAATGACCCTCTTGAACCCCTGTTATTTCTCCAAATATTATTTCTCTAGGCATGTTCTTGTTTTATTAGCGCACACTTATTATCGCTTATAAAGTTGACGTTTAACGGATTTATACTCTTTTTTTCAGCATGTTAACTTAGCGTTTTGATAAGGCCATTATTAAGATACAGCTTAAATTAACCACTTCTGGAACGCCCAATAACAAAACTAAACTACTCAGAATGTATTGGATACGCTGGTTAATCATTTTTGACTATGACCTATACAAGCACAGGTGAGTAAATGTTAGGGGTTACTCTAGAGTGTAGGGGTGGCTATAAAAAACCTCAGTAATTGATTGAAAGTCAACTAAAACCTGAAAGCTAAAACCTAGGGCATCGAATCACCTTGGGGGTGTGTGATTCTAAATCGGTTTCTTGTTTTGGTCAGGGTTTCGAGGGTATAGTATAACCCAATATGTGGGTGTATAGCATCGTCTTTACAATGCTTTGGTGTTGAGTCCGATGATGATTGAAGCCTATTTGAGTTCTTCAATTGCTTACAACGGTTTGGCTATGGGGCTTTTTAATGCCCTATAGCTTTTGTTGACAGTCGTATTTTTTAATATATTTTTATCAGACAGATATAATTCTTTAGAACCTTAACTTGGTCTTTTAACTCCTTGTCAGATAATGTCGAGCTCTTGCTTAGTTGTTCTTTGTTTGGAAGCATGTTGTATATGTTAATCAAGTAAGTCGCCTTGATTGCATAGTTTACATTTTCAATTGATGTTCCAATTGCTCTTTCATTTAGTTTAGAAGTTGTCAGACCAACCACATTTCCATCCCTATTAAAAAGTGGTCCACCTGAATTTCCTGGTTGAATTGGTGCTGTGATTTGAATGAAACGCACATCGTCCTTTAAACCACTATTTGAACTGATAATTCCATTTGTTACTTTGTAATTGTCACCCATTAAACTACTCAATGGAAAGCCAATTGTAAAAACGTCTTCACCAATTTCAGTAGTTTGAAGAATTGAATATGGCAATGAATTGAATCCTTTGAATTCATCATCATCTATTTTTAATAAAGCAACATCGTTTGATTCGTCCTTTAGAAGAACTGAAGCAGAATATGTTTTTGTACCAAATTCATTATTAAGGTGTATTTCGATTCTGTCAGCATCTTCAATTACATGGGCATTTGTGGCAATAACACCATCAGTAGAAATAACAAAACCACTCCCTGTTGCTTTTATACCATCAATGGCAGTAGAGGCGCTTACATCCGCTGACGGATACATTTTGATAAATTGATCGGTTCGCTTTTCGCCTGTTTTGTCATCTTTAAACTCAACTGTCAGTAAAGCAGGGTTTTCCATTAAAGCGAATGTTTCAAATGGTGTTTTATTCCCCATATACCATTTTGTTGAATAAAACCCTTTCATTGAGCTAGTCTCAAAAACGGCTTTGACTTCACCTTGCTTCCAATGGTTGAGATCAGATTCAATTATTATAGCCTTATACTTGCTCCCGAATTTTTTGATTCCAATTTTGTAATAGCCTAATTGGTCAGACTGGTAGGATTTATAAATACCTTCAATTTCGTCTAAAGCATTTGAGTCAAAATATGCAGTTAGTGATTGTTCAGTTTCTTCAGTTTTTTCAACTTCTGGTAAATCAAGTTTGGGTGTTTTGGAAGTGTTAAACCTATATGGAAGGTCACTTATTTTATCAAATGCCCTTCTCGTGGCTTTATTAAAATCGTCTTGAACAGACCAACCTGCTGCACTTCCTTTACTTGTAAGCACAATTCTGTCATTACAATCTTTAAGTGTAAGATTAACAGAGTTTGTACCGTAGGTAACGTTTGTATGATCAATAAAACACCTTAAAAGTAGACATGGGTCTTTTTGTAATTCTTGCGGTGCTGTAGATGATTCGTCTAGAACAATGAACCCCTTTTGCATAAATGATGTCCTTAATTTCGATGATATGCTCCAAATATCTGTTCCACCGTTTTGATAGGTTAGTGTTGGAACAAAAACATATTTGAATCCGCTTAAGTCTTGTCCTTTGAGACTTATTGCTGTAATTAGAAAAAATAGAAATAATAATGTCTTTCTCATTGTCTGTCTTTTTTTATGGCTGCCAACGGCTCTGGCTAAGAAACGTGCGGGTTTTGGAATACGTATTTGTCAGCCGAGAATCAAGTTTTGTTATGTGTTGTAATGTTCATTTTACCGTGTCAGCCCGCATGTTTTCTTAGCCGATGTTGTGGCACGTTTATTTTCACTTTTTTTCTAAATACAGTGTCGAGTTTTTGTTGTCAATCGACCAGTTAGCGAACTTGTCAAGGAATGACTTTCCAAGCAGTAAGCTATTGTCTGAATTGTCAACGATAGCAACAGTTACATTATTCACAGTAAAGTCACCAATTTCAAAGCCGTCCAATAAAATACGCCTGCACTTTACTATTGAACCGTCAGCAAGGGAATAATAGTCATCTGTCAGATAGTTCTCTCTACTTATAAGCCCATCTAATAATAATTCTCTTTCAAAATCACTGGAAATCAAAACATCACTTGCCCCACTGTCAAGAATGAAGTATTTTGATAAACTGCCAACTTTGATTTTAACCTTGAAAGCTACCCCATAATTTATTAAGGAAACATGGTCAGATTTTGAATAACCAACTACATCATTGGTTGAAGTTGATGATTCTTTTAGCACTCCAGGCTTGCTCAAACAGGAAATGAATACTTCATTAAAAAGAACTGAATTTTCATCTTCAATTTCGTCAAGTTGAGATAATGAAAAACCTCTCTTTTGAATTTCTTCTTTAATGCAATCGCAATAAACGAATTCATCAATATCTACTTCCTTTAAGTCGGGGTTATTTTTTAGTTCTCTGATACACCCAATCATAAATCCTTCCTCAAAACTTTCACCATCTTTGGTGATATTGAAACTTTGGTCAATATAGGTCATTGCACAATCTTCAAGGTCTGAAACTACTTCCAAATCACCGTCTTTATATATTACTTTTGAAAAATCTGAACCATATATTTTGACGAGAGATTCAAGTTCTTTGTAAGTATAGTGTTTTGCTATGGTTCTCATTAAGCAGGCACATACCTTGGCTTGTTCCCGATATGCATCATGATATTCTTTTGGAATCGCACTTACACAGCCCTCTATTAGTTCTGATTTTTTGCCAAGTTTAGTGCCGCACTTCATATAGTAATAGTCCTCATCAAAGCCTGACTGAGCAAGCGCAGGAAGGCAAAATAGTAGGACGCAGCTAATTGTGATTATTTTTTTCATCTCATTTTTTTCTAATAACTGCCAACGTTTTGCATATGGCTTGTGGCGGTTTCGAAGCACTTTCCTGTCCACCGAAACCAAACCTAGCTAAAGCGAATGGAACACCCCTTAAGTTATCAAATAAGTTGACCACAATATTGAAAAGGTAGAAGATAAATAATGGCTGAATTACCCCCTTGTAAAGGCCACCTAAAGGTATCTCTTACGACTAATATTAGGAGAGCTGTAACTTCTAAACCCCGTTGTGGTTTAAGACTAAGCTTATCATTAATTCCCATGTGGTCGGTGTAGCATAAGAACTGCCGAATACTTGTAGCGCCTAATAAAAGGTGGAAGCTACTTGGATCAGGTAAAACAAAATCTGCGTAAGAACTGCAACTGTGAATCTTTAGTACATTTTGTCCATGCGCCAACAGTTATACAGCTTACCCAGTATCAATCGATTCTCAAGCTAGAATAGCAACCTAATTAAATGTACAAGGGGGCGCAATTACACTCCAGAATAATCATCTAGATAACGTACAATCATGCAATAGATGATTATGACTAAGTGAATGAAGGTGAGTAATCGTTTAGGGTTACCCTGGAGTGTAAGAGGTTGCTATAAAAAACCTCAGTAATTGATTGAAAGTCAACTAAAACCTGAAAGCTAAAACCTAGGGCATCCAATCACCTCAGGGGGTGTATGATTCTAAATCGGTTTCCTGTTTTGGTTAAGATTTCACATACATAGTATAACCTAATATGTGGGTGTATAGCAAATTAATAGAAACTTTTTAATTTTACTTAAAATCAGAAGTGATGAAAAAGGTAGTCTTTATCCTAATTTTATTATCAGTATTAATCTCTTTGGATTCATATTCGCAATCAGGTTATGCTCACATTAGTTATACGTGGGGTTCTATTCCTAAAGCTCACATTGTATATCCAGATTCTATTGTTGAGGTTATGGAGTTCGACTGTCAATTATGTAATGGCAACACTTCTAGTGGTGGAGTTTACGTAAAAAACATTGTCTATAATAAAATGTATGAAGATGGTTATGAGCCTGTGACATTAGGGCAATCTTGGTCGATAACAGATCATATTTATACACAGGAAGTTTGGTTTAAACCTTGAACAACGACCAGCAGCGGGCTGGAAGAGGCACAGTTCTCATCGTTTAATTATATCGTTTTTCCTAACCCCTCTTTGGGGCAGTTCACAATCAAAATGGATGAGGACTCTGAATTACCATCTAGGTGCTTTATTGTTACGATTTCAGGGGCTGTTGTGATGGAGATTGATATCAACTCTAATTCAGAGATTGATATTGACCTATCAAAAGCAGAAAAAGGAGTTTACTTGATTCATTTAGTGAATAATGAATATTATTCTCCAGCAAGAAGAGTGATTATCAACTAGCCTCACCACCGTTACTTCGTTCAGATTTTAACAGCGTAATTCGTTTCTTAAGTCTACTAACTTGCATCGGACTAAACTCTTTTCCTCTGCTTGTTTCTAAATAATCGCCAATCTTGTTTTATTAGGTAGTCAGCTATGTCCTTGCCTTGCTCCTTGTCCTGGAGTGGTGCGTGTTCTTCCAGTAAGTCTGAGACTTGAAAGTATGTGCCTGGTAGTTGCTTTTGTATTTCGGTGGATTTATTACTCCATAAATCAAAGGCTTTGCCGTCTTTGGATAGGTCGGGAAATAGACAGACACTCCTGCTTTTCAAAGCCATGCACTTACCAAGGTTTAAACTACTAAGATTGTAAACAGCCAACCAGAGTAAGTCTTCAGGTTGTTCAGGGAAACCAAAATACAATGTGCCATAAATAGCCGTTTTAGGCGCTTCAACTAGCGCAATAGGATTGTGTGGGTATTGCCTTAGAAGGTGTTCTCCAAACAAACAAGACACCTTCATTTCGTTCCTCTTGTAAGCCTCCAGCCATTCAGGAAGCGGTTTATTGTTTTGGGTGTTATGCTTTTCAATTATTGAATGTAAAAAGTCAGTGGCTGTGGTGTGGTTATGATGGTTAAAATGTTTTACCTGAACGGCTCTTACATTGCCATTAACATCAATAAAAGGGAGGGTGACTGCCCCTTTACGGTAGCCATGTTGTACCGTCCCTAAGTGATATAATGCGATTACCCTTTCAATGTCCTTTACTTCAAAAGGAAAGGCAATTCTAGAGAGCATATTTTGAATGAATGTATTATGCCGATAACCAGCACGTGTGCGGTCAAATACATCAAAGGGAATAAAGGCCCTTTCAGGCTGGCTTGAAGGCTTCTGTATTGATTGCAGTGGTTGTAGCTTCCAGCCTCTTTTATTGCCGTGTTCCTGCTCCCAAACAGCTTTAGCATAGCCATCTTCGTATGGGTTAAGAAAACAACCGCATTTGCTTTCACGGTCGCAACGCCCATACCGTTCGGGTAGGTATTCTCCTGTTTGTTTATCAATATATCTTACAAAACGTTTCTTATTACAATTCGGACAAAGGTGTTTTTTACTGCCTGTATCAAATATGTAACGGTATTCTGTATTCACTTTTACTCATATTGATGTTCACGGTGTTCACGGTCTTAGGTTGTGAACATCGTGAACACTTTCACATGGTTAGATACTTATTGACTGTTCCAAGGGCAATGCCCAACTCTTCTGCAATTGCCCTTTGCGTGTATCCTTTTTCAGTCAATTCTTTAACTTTTTCAATCATAATTCCACGGTCTGTTTCAGTAACCTGTCTTAAATGTTCCCATTCTGCTCCGAAGTCTAAAAACTCAAAGCCAATGAGGTTAAACGGCTTATCCAGGCGACATACCATAACATTATCGCTGTTATAGATTAATGCTGTGTTTCGGGCTTTAATCTGCTTTATATACCGAATATCTTTATTCGTAGTGCTTTGACCTATTGCGAAGCAACTGTCAATAAAGTTGAATATCGCTTTACTGCCCTGTAAATCATTTTGAGAGATTGGGCGAGTTAAATCACGTTTTGGGGTGTGCGCAAGGGCTAGTATTGAAAGCCCATATTTACTTTTTAATGATTTCAGATGCTGAATTAATGCCAAGGCGTTCTTTGATTGCTCCATTTCAGTCTTGAGGTATGTAATATTATCGATGATTAAAACTTTCGCATTTGTTTCAATTATGCTTTGCTCAATAGATTGAATTAAGAGTTTTTCAAAGTCGATACCCTTGGAGAGTTCAAAGTCAGGGTTTATTTCAATTCGTTTGAAGTTATCATCAAATGAATAATGATTTTTAAATACCTTTTGAGTTTGGCTTTTTACAGAACACCTTGACTCAAATTGCTTGGGTGAAAGCTCAAAGTCGTAATATAAAACAGGCTGCTTTTGTGCTTCTAGTTTAAACCTTGGAATTTGTTTGCCTTTACTTATACTATCAGCTATTTGCACAGCTAAAATTGACTTTCCCAGATTGCTATCTGCAAATAAGATGCATATTTCATTTTCATACCAAAATTCACTAAAGAGCATTTCAGGTATTGGTGTGGCTTTAGCCTCACTCACCCATTCGTTGGCTGTTTTTATTTTGAGAAGCCCCTTGTTCTTCTTTTCCGATTCAGATATATTTTGAATGTCTTTAACGTGGTTTAAGAACGTCTCAGGTTGCTCTAAGTCAGAAAATTGAGGCGTTATCTCTATTGGCTCTGCATCATTTTGTTTTCCCTTATGTCGAGATGTATTGTTGAGGTTGTTTGTTTGATTATCCATTGCTCAACCCTTTTTTGTTGTTCAACAAATACACTTGGGCTTCCTGCTCAATTTCAGCGTTTGACTTGCATTTTCCTTGCTTTAGCCATTCGTCTATTTCAGATTTGAGGAAATAGAGCTTTTTGCCACGTTTATAATGTGGTACTTCATTACGTGAAATCTTGCTGTACCAAGTCGGTTTACTTCGTTTTTCAGGGTCATACTGAACAAGGTCATTGAGGTCAAGCCATTTTTCAGCGGGTTCGGTGGGTGTTTGTTCTTGTTTTTTGCTTGTTAAACAGAAATTAACACAATCAATAATTACCGTTTGTAGGTCGTCAATCGGTAGGGAAATAAATACCATTTTTTTCATATCATTTAAATTTTGATACGAATCAACGGTCATTCAAAATCCCAATTTTCCCAACTTTCCATCATGGGAATATTGGGAAAGTATTCTTTTTAAATCTTCCTTTACACCATTGTTTTCTAGTTGTTTATAATGCTTTCTGAACTCGCTAGCATCTTTTGAAAGGTTAAGTCCTTTTACTTTTTGATTCAGTAAGTTTTTGTAAACTATATTGGGAAAATGCTTTATTAAGGGTTCAGGTGTCTTCTCCTTTAATACCTTAATCCACAAAGGAAATATCCCTTTTGATTTACCTATGTAATTATTTATTGCATCAAGCGTAGGTGGTTCTATTTCCCTCAAGATTCTCAAACAAGGATCTGCTTGCGCAGCGTCATAAAAAAGTTCTTCAAAGGTTGCAGGGGTCTCCAGTTCAGGTGGCTGATTTTTACTTGCACGAGCCGCTATGGTTGTTTCTTCCTCTTCTTCAAAAGATTTTAAGTAATTCAATACCGCCCTATAATATTGCTGATAGTATTCTATCTCCTTCTCGCCACTAATTGCGAAATCTATGAACTGCATAGCATCGTCCATAAAAACGGTGTAAAAGCAATACTTATTTTCATTTAGCACCTCTCCATGACAATATAAATCCAGTTCCAAAAACCTTTCTAAATCATGAATCGTATACTCAAATACATGTTTTAAGAAATCTTTCCTACTGGAGTAGGGGTACTCTAAACAATACGACCGATGCAGCTCCTGGGTTATTTCTTTAAACGTTTGAAGCTCTATAATCTCAAGAAAATCTACAGACCTCGTTCTCACTATACTATAGTTTTCCATTCCCTGGTCATTATCCTTAAAATTCAGCCACATGTGCAGAGCTTCAAGCACATCTGTTTTGGTTTTTGTGAATTTCCTATCAGCCTCTTTGCCCCCCAGAACAAAGTGTGAGGTAAAAAGACTTCGGTTCCCTAAGTGTTCCATTTTCTTGTGTGCTTTAAAATTCTTAACTGTTTACATATCCAGTTTAATTCTGCTCATTGCTGTTCGTTTAGCTTCATCAACTATTTTGACGTAAATCTGAGTTGTTTTCAGGTCTTTATGCCCTAACATTTTGGAAACGGTGTAAATGTCCGTACCCATAGACAGTTGTAAGGTGGCAAACGTATGTCTGAAACAATGAAATGTAATATCCTTTGTTATTCCTGCTGCTCCAATCCATTGAAATAGGTGTTTGTTATGGTAGGCTGAATATTTAAGCCCCTCAAATACGGGTTTATCCTGTGGCATATCCTTTGGGTTTTCTGCACCCTCTGTAAGGCTGTACGCCTGTTCTGAAATGGGCAATACCTCAACGCCTTTGGTTTTCTTTTGGTTGAAGTTCAGGAAATACCCTTGCCCGTTTATGTATTCCAGTTCGCCCCAAGTCATTTTTTGAATGTCTGAAAACCTCAACCCTGTAAGTGCTGAAAACAGGGCTGCACGTTTCAATAAAGGGTTGTTGCAATCAGTCTTTGCAAGTTTGTTGAGTTCGTCAAGGGTTAAGTATTCACGCCTTGTTTCGGCTGCTTTTATGGGCTTTACTTTGGCGTTTAGGTCGGTTTGTAAAATACCGTCTTTGTAGGCTTGTTTTAGTGCAGCTTTTACCTTGTTGAAATACGAAACTGCTGAATTTTGTGAAAGGGTTGTTTTGTTACTCCTATTGCTTTTGGTAGTAAGTAGATATTCTTTGAAGTCCGCTAAAAACTTTTGGTTGAGGTCGGCAAACTTCAAATTGCCATTTGTAAAGGTGTCAAGGTAATTGAGTGCTGAAACCCAGTTATCGTGATTACTAGCTTTGCGTTTGTTTGCTAACTTAGTGAAGTATTCAATAAAACATTGTTCGCCTAATTCCTTTAACCTTAGTTGCTCCTTTTCGTACTGGCTGTAAATTTCAGGCTTGTTTAGGAAGTTTTCACGCTTTTGACGTATACTCTCGCCTATTTTAAGAGTTTCATTAATGTGTTGTTTATCAAACGGTGTTTTAGGTTTCTCGAGAATGTACAGCCTTAAAAACTCCCTGCGTGTGGGTTCGCCCGTTTCGGGGTGTGGTATCGGAGGGTAAAAGTCAAGGTACAGGCTTTTACGCCCCTTGCTTATTTTTTTTTGTCTTAAACTTACTTTTGTTCCCATTGTCTTTTATGCTATTCGTGAAAACCGTGAAAATTGTGAACGGCTGAAAAAAACTTGTTTTACGTCAATAATTCATCAATAATCTGTTTCGGTACATAAGCGTACCAACCTTTCTTTATTTTGGGTATGCTGTTTCTTTTGATTAACTGCTGTACGGTACTTTCAGAAACCTTGTATTTGTCCTGTATCTCTGATAAGGTGTAACAGTCTTTAATATCAAAAGTCTCTGCTTGTTTCCAGTCGTTGAGGTCGTTTATTTGTTGGTCAGGTATTTTAGACTTTCCAGTTTCCTTATTGTTCAATAGCATGTTTAGGGCTAAACGCTTAATAAGGGTGCGGCTTCCAACCTTTATTTTTTTTAGGTCGCCTTGCTCAATTAATCGGTAAACTGTACGTCTACTTATTCCAACCAACTGGCATACCTCATTGATACTTAAAAACTCTTTAGCTTTCAGTTGCTCAATAGGTTGGTTTTTTATTCGTGTGGTTTCAGCGTTTGACTGCTTGACCTTTTCTGCTCGTTTACGGGCTTTGTACGCTGCCTTACTGCATTTGTCCGAACAGTATTTAGTTACCGTTGTGCGTGCTGTAAATTCATTACTGCAATGCTGACAAATACGCTGTACTTTAATATTACTACTCATTTTGTGCCTGTGTGTGCCTTAGTGTGTCAATACGTGCCTGTGTGTGCCACAATTACTCTAAAAAATCAATTTGAGGTACAAATAATATTGAAAACCGTATTGAGGTACAATAAAGGTACAAATTTGTACCGATAAAACTTATAGCATGACAAAGTGAGGGGTAGCTTTTACGCAAACAAAAATGTAGCTATATCGTAATTAACAGCTGTTTTTTGTTCGTTTTTTGAATGTTTGTTTTGTAGTGGTTACTTTCCGATACAAAACTTTCCAAAAATATTCCCCAGTAGATCATCTGTACTGATCTCTCCGGTGATGCTACCGAGGTGGTGCAAGGCCTCACGGATGTCTGCCGCTACTAAGTCGCCAGAGATGCCATTCTCAATAGCTTGACGCGCCTGATTCAGTGCTACGCTGGTGGCTTGGAGTGCATGTAAATGACGGGTGTTCGTGACCACGATGGCTTGTGAGCTGTCGTTCAGTGACCTTACCTTTTCTACGAGTGCGTTTTCAAGGTCTTGCAGTCCTTCTGATGACTTGGCGGTTATGCTTAAGGTGTTGATAGCAGGATCTAAGGCCTCAATCGGCGTGTTAACGAGATCCATTTTGTTGGCTACAGGAAGCCAAAGGGTATCTTCTGCTACTTGTGCGCGCAGTTCGTTCAGAAGGTTGCGATGTGCCTCTGAGGATTCGCGTGCATCATAGAGATAGATAACAATGCGGGCGGCCTTCATTTTCTCTATGCTACGTTGTACTCCGATGCTCTCCACTTCATCCAACGTTTCTCTCAGTCCAGCGGTGTCGATGAACCTGAATCGGATTCCTTCTAAAATGATCGTGTCTTCGATTGCATCGCGCGTGGTGCCTTCGATCTCGGTTACGATTGCTTTGTCTTCTTTTAGTAAGGCGTTTAATAGCGTTGATTTCCCAGCGTTGGGTTTACCCACAATCACAACGGGAACGCCAGATTTGATCGCATTGCCATAACGGAAGGAGCGAATAAGGCCATCGACCATCTTAAAAATGGTATCGATAAGCTGCAATAGCTCATCGCGGTTGGCAAAGTCTACGTCCTCTTCAGAAAAGTCTAATTCCAACTCGATCAAGCTTGCAAAGTGGATGAGCTGCTCTCGAAGGGAGGCGATCTCTTTAGAAAAGCCACCACGCATCTGTTCCATGGCCATGCGGTGTTCTGCAGCTGATTCTGAGGCGATGAGGTCGGCCACAGCCTCTGCTTGACTCAAATCCAGCTTGCCGTTGAGAAAGGCACGTTGGGTGAACTCTCCCGGGGCCGCAAGTTGACAGCCCAGGGCTAAGCTGTGCTTCAATGCTTCATCCAAGATATAGCTTGAGCCATGAAAAGAGATTTCTACCACATCCTCCCCAGTGTATGAGTTCGGGGACGCGAAGTAGCAAACCATGACCTCATCCAACACTTCCTCGTTAATCATAAAGCGTCCGAAGGTGTTTCGATTAGGTTTCCAGTCCGACTGACGCGTCTTCACCATCCGTCGGGCGATAGGTAGCGCTTCGGAACCCGATAAGCGCATTACACCAATAGCGCCTTCTCCGTTGGGTGTGGCAATGGCTGAAATCGTAGGTGAAACATTCATGGGGCAAAGCTAATGCCTCCGAAGCGATCATAGCGGTTGAACTTACCCCTATCTTTCTTTATGCTAGGTATTTATAAAACTGATTTGACATTTGTCGACACATTACGCATCTTCGTCTATGAAAATGAGCGTTTAATTTATGTATATTTACAGTTCGACTTTAAACGTTGTCCTACTAAACCATAATTTAAATTAATAAGTATGAAGAAGGTTTTACTCTCTCTTTTCGCTGGAGCCCTTTGCTTGGGAGTTACTGCCCAGGTGAACCTCTATTACGAGGATTTCGAAGGTGCGAATGCAGCTACCTACTCCAATGCAACGACACCTGTTGCCATTGCCGGATTATCCGGCTGGGAGTTTTCCTCCACACAATCAACAGGTACACTCCAAACCAACCTGACAGGACAGAACAGTTCTCAGTCGTTGGCCATGTGGGGTTCCGCAAGTTGGTTGTCGCCAGATCCTGAGAATTCAGCGATCCTTACCTATGACCTTTCAGCGTATGCAGTGGCGTCTGACAGCCTCCAATTGCGCTTTTCGGTTTTAGATAACAATGATGAAAACGACTTTGGTGATCGTGTTTGGATCCGCGGAAGTAACACCTCAGGGTGGGTTGAAGTGGCCAACATTGGCGCTTTCTTCAATTTCCCACAGAATAATCCAGCCGGTCAGTGGTTTGATTTCAGCATTGACATGACCACTGCGTTGGCCAACGCTGGACAGGATTATTCATCCACTTTCCAAGTTCGCTTCGGACAGATGGATAACTCGACTTGGTTTGGCGGTGATGGCCTCGCTTATGATGACGTTTACCTTGATCTTAATGTATTGAGTGTGAACTTCACGTCAGCGAACTTCAATCCTTGCTTCAACGATAGCAATGGATTCTTAGTTGTTGATGGCTCATTTGGTACACCACCTTACACGTATGCATGGAGTACAGGTGCAACCGGCGATTCATTGATGAATCTTGCTCCTGGTACATACACTGTAACGGTAACGGATTTCAACGGTGATACTGCCTCTAACACCGCTATTCTTGAACCAACAGATTCCATCTTCGCGGATCAAACGATCTTGACACAGTTGGTATGTAAGTATGATGATGCCGCTGCCCAAGTTGTAGGTTCTGGCGGAGAGGTCTTTACTGGTTCTTACGCAATGGATACCAACTCAATGAACTACGCTTGGGATTCTGCTGGTACATGTAACTCCGTTAGCTTCGGTTCATTCAGTAACCAAGTCAGTGGTTTCCTTGACATCGGATTTGATTTCGAATTCTATGGTGAGTCGTATGATCAATTCCAGATCGCTACCAATGGATTTATTGGATTTGGTGGTGGATTGGATAACGGATGTTGCTCTGCGGAAATGCTTCCGAACACCAGTACGTTTGAGCCAAACAACGCGATCTTCGCTACTTGGTTCGATGTGGATGGTTTCACCGACATCACCTATTGTTTGGCAGGCGACGCTCCGTTCAGAAGAATGATCGTGAACTTCTACGATTTGGGTGATTGCTTTGGTGATAACAATACAACAGCACAAATCATCTTGCACGAGACGACCAACTGCATCGAAATTCAAACGGATTTCCAAGTGCAGAACGGATGCTTCAACCAGTTTGATATCGCTACCCAAGGTATGCAGAACCAAGGTGGTACGGAAGCGATTGTTTACCCAGGTAGAAACGCTACCAACTGGGAGACAGATGATTCTTATGTGAGCTTCTGCCCAGTGGACTCTACTGGATTGCTTTACACTTGGAACGATGGAATCGTAGGACAGATCAATGATCAATTGTCTGCGGGTACCTACACCGTAAGTGTTGAAGACGCTTTCGGTTGTATCTTGGAAGAGGAAGTGGTGATCAATCCTTCGCCATCTACCTTAACCTTGGATCCGGTTGTTTCTGATGTATCTTGTTTCAGCTTCGCTGATGGCTCTATTGAGAGCAACCAAACCGGAGGTGTAGCACCTATCGTTTACGCATGGTCTTCCGGACAGACTTCTACGGACCTGTTAAACATCGGCGGTGGTATGTATACCGTTGTAGCTACCGATAACCTGGGTTGCTTGGATAGTGCAGTGAATATCTATGTAGATGAAGCACCGCTATTGGTTTCGGCCATCAACAGTCAAAATTCTACGGTTTGTCCAGATGATGGAACAGGTTCTGCAACCGTTGTGGCAACAGGCGGACGCAAGCCTTACGTATATGAGTGGAGCGACGGTCAGCTTGGAACTACAGCATCTTCATTGAATGCTGGAAGCTACCTGGTAACCGTTACCGATTCAAGCGAATGTGAGTCTGTTCAAACCGTGAACATCGCATCTGAGAATGAGTCTCCAGTGGTTGACCTTGGGGTGAATTACCTGAGCACTTCAGGAGTTGGCATCACACTAGACGCAGGTAACTTCGCTCAGTACCTATGGAGTACAGGTGAAACAACCCAAACCATTCACGTTGGACAAACCGGAACATACTGGGCGCAAGCAACGAATGCTGCTGGCTGTTCAGGTTCTGATACGGTATACGTTGAGATCTGGCCAAACGGTATCAATGAGGAGGATGGAAGCTCTATTTTGACGCTCTTCCCTAATCCAACAAAGGATCGCTTGACCCTTGATCTTGAAGGAGCATCTACATTGAAGGATGTAACTGTAACGGTTACTGACGTTCAAGGACGTACTGTACTGCAAGAAGCATTCATGACCATTGAGCCAAATGCGCCAGTGAGCATTGATGTGAACGCATTGACACCAGGTATGTACAACTTGTCTGTTAACTCAGATCAGATGAACATCGTACGTGGTTTCGTGAAGCAGTAAATCACGATTCTCATAACACTGAAAAAGCCGGGCATTTTTGCTCGGCTTTTTTTGTGGCTTTTCGCCAACCAAACTTTACATTTGGCAGCCCAATAGGAAAACGAAAATCAACATCAATGAGTGTTTTAGTCAATAAGAATTCCAAGGTGATCGTACAAGGTTTCACCGGTAGCGAAGGTTCCTTCCACGCACAGCAAATGATCGATTACGGTACCAACGTTGTTGGTGGTGTTACACCCAATAAAGGTGGACAAACCCACTTGGATCGTCCGGTATTCAATACCGTGGCCGATGCTGTTAAGGAGACCGGTGCAGACGTGTCTATCATCTTCGTACCACCTGCGTTTGCTGGTGACGCGATCATGGAAGCGGCTGAAGCAGGTATCAAGGTGATCGTTGCTATTACAGAAGGCATTCCTGTGAACGACATGGTGAAGGTGAAGGAGTACATCTCGGATAAGGGTTGTACACTCATCGGTCCGAATTGTCCGGGAGTGATCACGCCGGGCGAAGCTAAGGTGGGCATCATGCCAGGTTTCGTTTTCAAGAAAGGCAACATTGGTGTTGTATCCAAGTCAGGAACACTCACCTATGAAGCGGCGGATCAATTGGTAAAAGCTGGTCTAGGCATCTCAACGGCCATCGGCATCGGTGGAGATCCAATCATCGGTACAACCACCAAGCAAGCCGTAGAGCTCTTCATGAACGATCCGGAAACAGAAGGCATCGTAATGATCGGTGAGATCGGCGGAAACCTGGAAGCAGAGGCATCCAAGTGGATTCAAGAGAACGGCAATAAGAAGCCAGTTGTAGGTTTCATCGCAGGACAAACCGCTCCTAAAGGACGTACTATGGGCCACGCAGGTGCAATCGTAGGTGGCGAAGAAGACACTGCCGCTGCCAAGATGCGCATCATGAAAGAATGCGGACTCCACGTGGTTGAAACCCCAGCTACCATCGGCAAAGTGATGGCGGAAGTGATGGGAGTGTAGTGATTAGTACTTAGTAACTAGTACTTAGTATCCAGTACCCAGTCGGCAGTATGCAGTAGCCAAGAGGTTTAAGCTATCAGCCTTCAGCCTTCAGCTATCAGCTATCAGCTATCAGCTATCCGGGAGAGGCGTAAGTCTTAAGTCACTCGTCTTAAGAAGAAAGAGCCAGTAGCCAGTACACAGTACTTAGTCTTATTACTCTAACAGCAAAAAGCAAAAGGCAAAAAGCCAACAGCCTGCCCCCGAAACTTCACCTAATCGATTCACCTTCTTCGTGTGCTTTGTTGAACGATTTCGTTTAATTTGAAGCTTCAATCAAAACATCGATATGAAACTACTCGAGAATAAAGTATCCATCATCACCGGTGCTACGCGTGGCATTGGAAAAGGAATCGCTGAACGCTTTGCTGAAGAAGGCTCGCACGTGATCTTTACTTATGTTTCTTCTGACGCGAAAGCAAAAGCGCTGGAAGATGAACTGAAGGCCAAAGGCGTGAATGCCAAAGGCTACAAGTTCAATGTTGCTGACCTCGCTGCGTGCGAAGAAATGGCAGTCGACGTGGTGAAGGAGTTCGGTAGCATCGATGTGGTGGTCAACAACGCCGGTATCACCCGTGATACGCTGCTCATGCGTATGAGCGAAGAACAGTGGGATGAGGTGATGAACACCAACCTGAAGTCGGTTTTCAATATGACCAAGGCCGTGCAGCGTACCATGCTGAAGCAGCGCAGCGGATCTATTGTGAACATGAGCTCGGTGGTGGGCGTGAAAGGCAACGCCGGACAAGCGAACTATGCAGCGTCTAAGGCAGGTATCCTCGGATTCACCAAGTCGGTGGCCTTGGAATTGGGTTCGCGCAACATTCGCTGCAATGCGATTGCTCCGGGTTTCATTGAAACGGAGATGACCGGTGCGCTCGATGAAGCTACAGTGCAAAGCTGGCGTGAGGCCATTCCTTTGAAGCGCGGCGGTACCCCTGAGGATGTCGCCAACCTTGCCCTTTTCTTGGCCAGCGATATGAGTGCTTATATCACCGGACAAACCATTCATGTTGATGGTGGCATGCTTACTTGATACCTTCGTAAGCATAGCATATCGCATTGAACATTAGCCTCGAATACTCTGCCGCATGGTTGTTGCTCTTGGTGCCCATCGCACTAGGACTAGCCGTGTGGCTTTATTTCTTTCAGGAACAACGCAGAAACTGGCTGCAACGCTGGCGCTATGTGCTGGCTTCCTTGCGCTTCGTTTGGCTCTTCTTGATCTTATTCTTGTTGCTGCAGCCCTTCATAGTGAAGCGCGTAGAAGACATCGAAAAGCCTTTGCTGCTGTTGTTTATAGATGGCTCTGCCTCCGTGAAAGTGGAAGAACGGGAGGAGGTAGAAGCTTTGTATGAAGATTTAGGTGCTTCACTCGCAGAACGATTTGATGTGCGTCAGATCCCTTTTGCTGAGCGGGTGCGTTCAAGCGGGACGGACGAGCTGAATGGTTTGAATACCGACCTCGGGGTGGTCTTTGATCATGTGAATCAGGCTTATCAGGGCGCGAATGTGGGAGGAATTGTTGTTGCCAGCGACGGTATGGTCAATCAAGGCCGTGATCCACGCTATGCGGCCCTCAATACGGATGCACCCGTGTTCAGCCTCTTGCTTGGTGATACGAGCTTGAAGCCCGACCTCAGCATTAACAAGGTGCGCGCTAATAACCTTGCCTTCCTTGGCAATGACTTTGAAGTACAGGCGCTGCTCCAAGCCAGTAAACTCAACGGTGAAGAACGCACGGTTCGATTGCTGCGCAATGGGGCAGAAGTGGCCAAGAAATCCGTTCGCATCACCAACGACCAGTTCTCACAAGAAGTCAGCTTTCTCGTATCGGCAGATCGGGTAGGAGTGGCGCGCTATGGCATCGTGATCGATAGCCTGCCCTCTGAGAGTATTGCCGCTAACAACAGCGCTGAGACCTACGTGGAGGTGCTGGATAACCGCACCCAGGTCATCCTTCTTGCTCATGCTCCCCATCCTGACATCGCGGCCTTCAAGGAAGCCATCGAAAAGAGTGAGCAATATGAAGTTAAGGTGATCCTCTTCTCCGATTGGTCCGGAAAAACAGATGAAGGCGATCTGTTCATTACCCACGGATTACCCCGCGGAAATGAAGATCTAGGAAGGCTACAAACCATCGTAGATGTCGGAAAACCGATGTTTTCTGTAGTAACCGCTGACGTCAGCCTGACCCATTTCAATGCCTTGAACCTCGGGCTCCGCATCACCACCACGCGCAACCAACGCGACCAGGCTGGGGCCTACATTCATTCAGACTTCGGTTTGTTCAACGTGCCCGACCATGATGAACTGCGGCGCTACCCGCCTTTGATGGTGCCCTTCGGTGAAATGAATTTCACCGCCAACGCGGATGTGGCCTTGAAACAAACGGTAGGTGGCATCCAGACCGATCAACCTTTCTTGGTCTTCACCGAACGTGATGGACAAAAGCACGGCATCTTGCTCGCCGAAGGTTGGTGGCGCTGGCGTTTGTTCAACCGCATGATGGAGCAGGACGAATGGACAGATCTGATCATTCAAAAAACAGTCCAGTACATCGCAGTGCGTCAGAAGCGCACCCGATTGGCCGTTTCTGTTCCTGATCGCTTCATCGAAGGCGAGGAGGTGATCTTTCAAGCAGAATACTACAACGAGGCCTACGAGCTGAATGCGGATGTTCCAATCGCTTTGAAGCTCTTGGATGGCGACAGCACGGCATTCGACTATCGCTTCAGTCCACAGGGTAAGGACTACCGACTGAACTTGGGTACCCTGCCTCCCGGAGACTACGCTTGGACCGCCGAGGTGGAAGGTCAATCAGAGCGCTTCCAACAATCCGGAGCGTTCAAGGTCTTGGAAAATCGCGTGGAGTACCAAAGCACGGTGGCTAGGCATGCCTTGTTGCGTTACCTCGCCAACCAGCAAGGGGGAGAAGCCTTCTTGCTGAACGAACAAGATGCCTTGCGCGAGCGTTTGAATCAAATAGAATCCGCCAAGCCGATCATTCATAGTTCAAGCGAATGGATCAGCCTGATCGATTGGAAGACCTTGATTTTCGTCATTGCTGTTTTGGCTGGTTTGGAATGGTTGCTCAGAAAGACTAATGGATATGTTTAAACGATTGATCTTGCCCATCACAGCGCTACTGGTGCTGGCCGCATGTAATGTTACCCGCGTGGTGAAGCCCCTTGAAAAGGGAGAACACCAGGTTTCTGCCAGTCTCGGCGGACCCGCGATCGTTTTCAGTGGGGCGCCGCTGCCTATTCCGCTGTCATCTGTCGCCTACGCCCATGGTTTGGATACCGGGTTGAGCGTATCGGCCGGACTCCACACCACCAGCTTGATGTTTGGGGTTGCGCAAATGGATGCCTCCCTGCATGCCCGACTATGGCAAGCGAAGAACGACCGTTTCGGTTTGACCATGTCGCCTGGTGCGCATTTCTTCTATGATTTCAACGAGCAGAACACACGGGTCTATCCACAGGTAGACCTGGGCGCTTGGTGGCAATATCGTGAGAATAAGGATCACCTTTTATATGGCGGTGTAGGGTCATGGTTTGAACTCTATCGCGAAAAGGCACACGGACAAGTGCAAGATCATGAGGTGCTGCCGTATGTAACGCTCGGCCATCAGTTCCGATGGGATACGTGGTCCTTTCAAGTGGAAGCCCGCTACCTGGGAATGTTCTACCGCAACGATGAATTGGTGGTGACTTATCTCACACCGTTCAATACCGGCACATCCGGTCTTTATTTTGGAATCGGTAAAAGCTTTGGAAAATGAGAAGATCGATCACAACTTTGGTTCTGCTTCTTGCCGTTTTAGGCTTGTCATCTTGCCTGCGCTTGGATCCGTTCTTGTACAATCCGAGTACCGATATTGACGGCTATTACCTGGATGATTTCGATGGAGAGACGGAGATCCAGCTCGATGCGTCTTATGATCTCCCTGATAGCACCACGCACGTCTTTACCCTCACCAGCGACTTGGATGGCGACCTGGCCGAGATCTACGCGATCTACCTGGGTGATATCGCCCGTATTGCGCAAGATACCGTCATCTTGTATTTGCACGGAAACGCCGGTCATCTCGACTACTATTGGCCACGCATCAAGCTCTTGGGCAACGTAGGTGGCAATAACCGTTTTGGCGTACTGGCCATCGACTACCGCGGCTATGGCTTGTCGGAGGGAACGCCAACCGAAGAAGGACTGTACGTAGACACAGATGCGGCGATGAAGTGGCTGAAGGACAACGGCTTGACCGATGATCGATTGGTGGTTTATGGCTTTAGCCTAGGTTCGGCACCGGCTACAGAACTCACGGCCAATGCCCGCACCTTACAACCGAGCAAGCTGATGTTGGAAGCACCTTTTGCTTCCGATGAAGTGATGGCGCAAGATGCCTCAGGACTCTCCATTCCTGGTTCTTTTCTCTCCAACCTTCAGATCGACAACGGCGATGAGATCCGCAAGGTGGAAGAGCCCTTCTTCTGGATCCATGGCACGGCCGATAGCTATTTGAATATGGAAACCCATGGAGAGGTGGTATATGGCAACTACGATGGTATTTACTCCGAAGCGCACCGCGTAGAAGGGGCAGAGCACAGCGACGTTCCCGCCGTCATGGGCTATCCTGAATACACCAAAGCGGTGGAAGAATTCCTGCTGATCCAGCCATGAGTGAAGTCCTTTTCTATGTGATCATCACCATTGTCGTCATTGACTTTTTGTTTGAGAAGGTCTTAGACCTGCTGAATGATCGTAGGAAGTCGCCACAAATGCCCGAAGCGGCAAAGGGCATCTACGATGAAGAGCGCTACGCGAAATGGCTGGCATACGATAAGGCCAACGGACGACTCGGCATGCTGTCGTCTTCCGTGAACATCATCCTGATCCTCTCTGTATTGATTTTTGGAGGATTCGGTTGGTTGGATGCATGGCTGAGAACCTTCACCGAACAACCCGTACCCTTGGCACTGCTTTACTTCGCTGTGTTGTCTGGGCTCAGCAGCATCATCAACTTGCCATTCAGCCTATACGGAACCTTCGTGATTGAAGAGCGCTTTGGCTTTAACCGAACCACGGTCAAGACCTTTGTGATGGATATGCTGAAAGGCATCGGGTTGAGCCTCGTGATCGGTGCGCCACTGGGAGCTCTGATCATTTGGATCTACTACAGCCTGGGTGAACACTTTTGGTGGGTGGCTTGGCTCATCCTTTCCGGTTTTTCCTTGATCATGACGATGTTCGCTGCCTCTTGGATCATGCCATTGTTCAATAAGTTTACCCCGTTGGAGGAGGGAAGTCTACGCAGTTCCATTGAGGCTTACTGCGCGAAGGTGGGCTTTCAGCTTTCTCGCTTGTTTGTGATCGATGGCTCCAAGCGAAGCGCGAAATCGAACGCTTTTTTCAGTGGTTTGGGTCCAAAAAAGACCATCGCTCTCTACGATACGCTCTTGGATCAATTGGTGGAGCAAGAGGTTGTGGCTGTACTGGCGCATGAGATTGGACATTACAAGAAGCAGCACATTGCTCAAGGCTTGGTACTTTCAACTTTGCAAACCGGTGTGATGCTCTTCATCCTTGGGGTTTTTCTTCGCATGCCGGCGTTTTCAGCGGCCTTGGGTGCGTCCGAAGCAAGCTTTCATGTAGGAATCATCGCCTTCGGGATCGTTTTTTCACCCATAAGTACCTTGATCGGCATTGCGATGAACATCCTGAGCAGGAAGAACGAGTTTGAAGCCGATGCTTATGCCCGAACTACCTACAACGGCGAAGCACTGGGCGCTGCATTGAAAAAGTTAACGGCTGAGAACTTGGGGAACCTGACGCCGCATCCGGCTTATGTGTTTGTGCATTATTCCCACCCACCGGTGCTGAAGCGCTTGGAGCGGCTTACCAATCCATAATTCTTACGGAATCCACTTGATGTCGCTGAAGTCAGGCTTGCGTTTCTCTAGGAAGGCGTTGCGGCCTTCTTTTGCTTCATCAGTCATGTAGGCCAGCCGCGTGGCTTCGCCTGCAAACACCTGTTGGCCCACCATGCCATCGTCAGTGAGGTTGAAGGCGAACTTCAGCATCTTGATGGAGGTTGGCGATTTTTGGAGGATCTCCAAGGCCCAATTGTAGGCTTCTTGTTCCAACTCCTCGTGGGGGATCACTGCATTCACCATGCCCATTTCATAGGCTTCTTGCGCGGAATAGTTCCTGCCGAGGAAGAAAATCTCACGGGCGCGTTTTTGTCCCACCATCTTCGCCAAGTAAGCCGAACCGTAACCACCATCGAAGCTGGTTACATCCGCATCCGTTTGCTTGAAGATCGCGTGCTCCTTGCTCGCCAAGGTCAGGTCGCAGACCACGTGCAAGCTGTGTCCACCGCCAACTGCCCAACCCGGCACCACCGCGATCACCACCTTCGGCATGAAGCGGATGAGGCGTTGTACCTCCAGGATGTTCAAGCGGGGCATGCCGTCATCGTCGATGTAGCCTTGATGTCCACGTGCATTCTGATCACCGCCACTGCAGAAAGCCCATCCGCCATCTTTCTTGCTCGGGCCTTCGCCAGAAAACAATACCACACCTATGTTGGTGTCTTCACGGGCGTCTAGAAAGGCCGCATAGAGCTCACCAACGGTCTTCGGACGAAAAGCGTTTCGTACTTCTGGACGGTTGAAGGCGATGCGCGCCACCTTACCTGATTTCTGGTAGGTGATGTCTTCGAATTCGCGAACGGTTTTCCAATCGGGTGTCTTCATCGGGTATGCAGTTTTGAAGTAGAACCGTCCAGCGCAATCGATGTTCTGAACGGTGCTTCAATGTTACATCTTATCGATGAAATGTGAACTTACTTCAGGCTGTTCGTGAGGTATTTCAAGATCGGGTCCATCTCTTGCGGATGCTCAAATGCATGGCATCGGTATGTTAGTGGATTGAGGATCTTTCGGTCGACCAGTTCGTTAAGGATGGTGAGGTGGGTGTGGGTGGTCTTCCCTAGGAAGAGGTTGTCCAGTTTCACCCCGCGATCCTGCATGTCGAGTACCCGCTTGAAGCCTTTGAGGTAGAGGAAGTCCTTTGTGAAGCCACCACCGCGATACACGCGTGTAACGAGGTAGTAGAGCTTATCTTCATTCACCTGATGCTCATCGCGCAGGCGGATGAAGGTGGTCTTGAAGTCTTGTCCTTTGGCCATGTAATGTACCGCCAGTACCCGCAACGCCAACTCTTTCATGCGTCCGATCGATAGGGCACCGCTGAGCAGTTCGCTCATGATCGCGAGTCCTTCTTGGGTGTAGGTGTTGCGTGGTAAACCGAGGCTCAGGAACTTGAGCGGCTGGTTCTGGGCGTTCATGGTGGTTACCATGTGCACCCCGATCTCATGGTTCAGCAGCGCGTTCAATCGGGTAGGAGTGAAGCGTGCCCCGGTCTTGAGCATGAGCAAGCGCTTCGAGTTGATCACCAGTGCATCCGAAGGGATGTCTTTGGACTCCTTCACGTTGTATTGGAAGCCATAGCGTTCGCCTTCCGCGCGGAAGCGTTCTTTTACTTCTGCCATCTCTAGGAACTCTTGGTTTTCAAACTGTGGCAGTTCGTCGCAATAGAGGAGGAAGTGTGCGTTGGCGATGTCTTGCGCATCGGGTTCACCGAAGTAGCGCAAGGAGTTGTACAAAAAGTTCTCGGTACCCAAGGTGGTCAGCATGTCAACCTTGTCGGTATAGGAGCGGATGATGTCGATGTAAACCTGACGGATGTGTGCATCTTCCAAGGCGTCTACATCCAGTTGGTACATCTTCGACTTGAATCCATGCGGGTCGATGGTCAGCGGCTTATAGCGGAACGCTGGATTTGCTGTGTACTTCGAGCGGAAGAATTTACGTTTCTCCTGTTCTACGTTCTGAGGGTTCACGAAGCCCAATACCTCAAAGTTCTTCGCGATGCGGTAGAGCTCCTTGTCGAGTTTAATCAGCTCAGGTTGAAGGGTGCTGCTCAGCAAGGTGTTCTTCTTCTTTACATCATAGTTGCTCAGGGTATTGATGTAATGCTGCGCATTGTTGATGATGGCGTTCTTCAATCCTTTCTCAATGCTGTGGATCACGAGTGGAAAGGCCTGACCGGTGCGCTCATCCATGAAGACCTTCTTCACTTCAGTAGCCAATACCAGGGTGTGCTTAAAGTGCTCTTTCACCATCTTTAGCAGGTAACCTCGACCATAGAAGATGTGGTTCACCGATACATCGGTAGCCACCTTTTTCACCTTCACTTTCAGCAATTCTTTCTTCCAGAAGCTGATCTGAGAGTTGTACCGAGCAATGTCGATGTTCTCAATGCCGATGTTGAAGAGATAAGACTCCTTATGTCTGCGGTAGTTGTAGCTGTGGATGTCGTATACCAAAGCAGCGCCAAACATCGATTCTAACTTCGTCACCAAGGCATGCACCACGCGGTAGAAGTTGCGATGTTTTTGTAGGGATGCTGCACGTTCTTCATCGCTTAGTGCTTCTTTCCAAACCTGCTTTCCCCAGGCGATGTCATAGATGGCGTTCTCCTCATCCCGGTTGAGGTCGTACTCATAACGCGAGTCATTCCCCACGAGGGTGATGGGGAGCGATTGGATGAATCGATCGGTGTGCGGGTCTTCTTCAAAGTAGCGCTCCGCCTTGTTCAAAAGGCACTT